>NZ_VATM01000011.1:0-114321 GCF_005781075.1 Escherichia sp. E2562
CCAGCTGAGCTACGGATGCAAATGGCGGTGAGGCGGGGATTCGAACCCCGGATGCAGCTTTTGACCGCATACTCCCTTAGCAGGGGAGCGCCTTCAGCCTCTCGGCCACCTCACCACACGCCTCTTACGAGTGCTTCGAAGAACTTGTTTATCGCTCATCGTCGCTGCGTGGCGCACATATTACTTTCTGAGACTTATAAGTCAAACAATTTTTCCCACACTTTTATCGTTTGCACACTTCGCGCTCAATTAGTCTGTAAAAACGTCAAAAAGAGTGTTTTATCAACAGAAAAACAGGCCTCTGACAGGTAGCAGTGATAGAGAAAAATGAAGGCAAAAGTTAAATGAACGGGAGTAACGCGAAAAAAAATGAAGTGAAAGAGAAATTTTGAGGGTGCGTCTCACCGTTAAAGATGAGACGCGGAAAGATTAGTAACTGGACTGCTGGGATTTTTCAGCCTGGATACGCTGGTAGATCTCTTCACGGTGAACAGAAACTTCCTTCGGGGCGTTTACGCCAATACGTACTTGGTTGCCCTTTACCCCTAAAACTGTCACGGTGACCTCATCCCCAATCATGAGGGTCTCACCAACTCGACGAGTCAGAATCAGCATTCTTTGCTCCTTGAAAGATTAAAAGAGTCGGGTCTCTCTGTATCCCGGCATTATCCATCATATAACGCCAAAAAGTAAGCAATGACAAACACATTACATCTAAGCAGTCATGGCATTACATTCTGTTAAACCTAAGTTTAGCCGATATACACAACTTCAACCTGACTTTATCATTGTCGATAGCGTCGATGCGAATGCCGTGAAGCAAGTCCACGGCATTGCCTGACACTTATATTATTGCAATTTCGCGCTGACCCAGCCTTTCACACTGGCTAACGCTGCAGGTAAGGCCGCAGCATCCGTACCACCGGCTTGCGCCATGTCAGGACGTCCACCACCCTTGCCGCCCACCTGCTGAGCGACCATACCAATCAGTTCCCCTGCTTTCACGCGATCTGTGACGTCCTTAGATACGCCTGCAATCAGAGAAACCTTACCTTCGGCTACCGTTGCCAGCACGATAATTGTCGACCCCAGCTGATTTTTTAAATCGTCAACCATGGTGCGCAACATTTTCGGCTCAACACCGCTAAGCTCACTAACCAACAGCTTAACACCATTAACATCAATTGCCTTACTGGAAAGATTTGCGCTCTCCTGTGCGGCAGCCTGTTCTTTAAGCTGTTGTAACTCTTTTTCCAGCTGACGCGTACGTTCCAGTACTGAGCGCACTTTATCAGCCAGATTATTGCTATCGCCTTTCAGCAGATGCGCGACTTCGCTTAAGCGATCGCTGTCTGCATGAACGGTGGCGATAGCACCTTCTCCGGTTACCGCTTCGATACGACGAACGCCTGCAGCAGTACCCGATTCAGAAATGATACGGAACAGACCAATATCACCGGTGCGGCTGGCGTGAGTACCACCACACAGCTCGGTGGAGAAATCGCCCATGCTCAGCACACGTACACGTTCATCATACTTCTCGCCGAACAGCGCCATCGCACCTTTCGCTTTCGCCGCTTCGAGATCCATGATGTTGGTTTCGATAGGCAAGTTACGACGAATCTGCGCGTTCACCAGATCTTCGACAGCACGAATCTCTTCTGGTTTCATCGCTTCGTTATGCGAGAAGTCAAAACGCAGCACCTTGTCATTAACCAGCGAACCTTTCTGGGAGACATGAGTACCCAGAACCTGACGCAGCGCAGCGTGCATCAGGTGCGTTGCGGAGTGATTCAGACGAATACGAGCGCGACGAGCTTCATCTACATCTGCCTGTACCGCGTCGCCCACTTTCAGAGAACCCGCAGCAAGTTTACCGATGTGACCAATCGCCTGGCCATATTTCTGCGTATCTTCCACCTCAAAGGAGAAGTTAGCGCCTTTCAGTTCGCCTTTATCGCCAACCTGACCGCCGGATTCTGCATAGAATGGCGTTTGATCCAGCACGACCACAGCTTCCTGGCCTGCATTGATGGCATCAACCGCTTTACCATCAACAAACAGCGCGGTCACTTTGCCGTTCAGTTCCAGATGGTCATAGCCTTTAAATTCAGATGCACTATCAACACGGATCATTGCGTTGTAATCGGCACCAAAGCCGCTGGCTTCGCGCGCACGACGACGCTGCTCTTCCATTGCTGCTTCAAAACCAGCTTCGTCAACTTTGATGTTGCGCTCACGGCAAACGTCAGCCGTCAGGTCAACCGGGAAGCCGTAGGTGTCGTACAGGCGGAAAGCTGTTTCACCATCCAGCGTATCACCAGAAAGTTTTGCCAGCTCTTCATCCAGCAGTGCCAGACCGCGCTCCAGAGTACGGGCAAACTGCTCTTCTTCAGTCTTCAGCACCTGCTCAACCTGCGCCTGCTGGCGTTTCAGGTCTTCACCCGCAGAGCCCATAACGTCGATCAGCGGACCAACCAGTTTGTAGAAGAAGGTTTCTTTCGCGCCCAGCATATTGCCGTGACGCACTGCGCGACGAATGATACGACGCAGCACATAACCACGGTTTTCGTTGGACGGCATTACGCCATCCGCAATCAGGAACGCACAAGAACGAATGTGGTCAGCGATAACGCGCAGCGATTTATTGCTCAGATCGGTCGCGCCAGTCACCTTAGCCACCGCCTGAATCAGCGTACGGAACAGGTCGATATCATAGTTGGAGTTTACGTGTTGCAGCACGGCGGCAATACGCTCCAGCCCCATACCGGTATCTACAGACGGCTTCGGCAGCGGTTCCATCGTGCCATCTGCCTGGCGGTTGAACTGCATGAAGACGATGTTCCAGATCTCAATGTAGCGGTCACCGTCTTCTTCCGGGCTTCCCGGAGGGCCACCCCAAATGTGGTCGCCGTGATCGTAGAAAATTTCGGTGCACGGGCCGCACGGACCAGTGTCACCCATCTGCCAGAAGTTATCAGATGCGTATGGCGCACCTTTGTTATCGCCGATGCGAATAATACGTTCGCGCGGGATCCCTACTTCTTTTTCCCAGATTTCGTAGGCTTCGTCGTCGCTTTCATAGACGGTAACCCACAGACGCTCTTTCGGCAGGGCAAACCATTTTTCGCTGGTCAGCAGTTCCCATGCAAACTGAATGGCATCGTGTTTGAAATAGTCGCCGAAGCTGAAGTTGCCCAGCATTTCGAAGAAGGTATGGTGACGCGCGGTGTAACCGACGTTTTCCAGGTCGTTGTGTTTACCACCCGCACGCACGCAGCGTTGGGAAGTGGTAGCGCGGGAATAATTACGCTTGTCGAGCCCAAGGAAGACATCCTTGAACTGGTTCATCCCGGCGTTGGTAAACAACAAAGTTGGGTCGTTATGGGGTACCAGGGAGCTGCTGGCAACTACCTGATGTCCCTTACTATGGAAAAAGTCGAGAAACGCCTGACGGATCTCAGCGGTGCTCTTGCTCATAATTATCCTGAAATCAAGCTAACGAAATATCGCCACCAGCTACAGCGTGTCTTAACCGCCGGGCTGGTAACTGAAAAGTGGGAATAAGATAAGTTTTCTTGACTGGGAAGTAAAATACCGTATGCGTTCAGTCGGCAAAATTTCGCCAAATCTCCTGGATATCTTCCATCAGATAGCCACGATAGAGCAGAAAACGCTGGATCTTAACTTTTTCTGAAAAGACAGTTGGCAAAGGTTCGCCATATTTTCGCGTCGCCTGATCGCGTGCCAGTGCGCACCAGTCAATGTCACATTCACGCATCGCTTTTTCTGTCGCTTCGCGGGAAATACCTTTCTGATTCAGTTCCTGACGAATACGCGCAGGTCCATAACCTTTGCGGCTACGGCTGGCAATAAAGCGCGCAACAAATCGGCTGTCATCGAGATAGCCATGTTCATGGCACCAGGCAATAACGCGCGCGTAATCTTCTGCCGTGGCATCAATCTCTTCCGGGCCATTTTTACCCATAATCGGTGCCGCGAGTTTACGTCGCAGTTCTTGCTCACTGTGATCGCGCACCGCCAGAATGCGTACCGCTCGATCCAACAGACGAGCATATGCCGGGCGACGGGATGTTGAGTCTGTCATGGCATATCCTTAAAACTTAAAAAGCAAAAGGGCCGCAGATGCGACCCAGGTTTTGCTGACAAAGTGGCGTTGTTCATGCCGGATGCGGCGTGAGCGCCTTATCCGTCCTACAAACCGTGCAACTTCAATACATTGCAGAGAACATGTAGGCCTGATAAGCGTAGCGCATCAGGCAATTTTGCGTTTGTCATCCGTCTCAGAGTCGCAGATGCGCCCCTTGAGTATCAAACAAGACGATTAAAAATCTTCGTTAGTTTCTGCTACGCCTTCGCTGTCATCTACAGAGAAATCCGGCGTTGAGTTCGGGTTGCTCAGCAGCAGCTCACGTACTTTCTTCTCGATCTCTTTCGCGGTTTCCGGGTTATCTTTCAGCCAGGCAGTCGCATTCGCTTTACCCTGACCGATCTTCTCACCTTTGTAGCTGTACCACGCGCCTGCTTTCTCGATCAGCTTCTCTTTCACGCCCAGGTCAACCAACTCGCCGTAGAAGTTGATGCCTTCACCGTAGAGGATCTGGAATTCGGCCTGTTTAAACGGCGCTGCAATTTTGTTCTTCACCACTTTCACGCGGGTTTCGCTACCCACTACGTTTTCGCCCTCTTTCACCGCACCGATACGACGGATGTCGAGACGAACAGAGGCGTAGAATTTCAGCGCGTTACCACCGGTAGTGGTTTCCGGGTTACCGAACATCACACCAATTTTCATACGGATCTGGTTGATGAAGATCAGCAGCGTGTTGGACTGCTTCAGGTTACCCGCCAGCTTACGCATCGCCTGGCTCATCATACGTGCTGCAAGGCCCATGTGAGAGTCGCCGATTTCGCCTTCGATTTCCGCTTTCGGCGTCAGTGCCGCCACGGAGTCAACGACGATAACGTCTACTGCGCCAGAACGCGCCAGAGCGTCACAGATTTCCAGTGCCTGCTCGCCGGTGTCCGGCTGGGAGCACAGCAGGTTGTCGATATCGACACCCAATTTACGTGCATAGACTGGGTCCAGCGCGTGTTCAGCATCGATAAACGCACAGGTTTTACCTTCACGCTGCGCTGCGGCGATCACCTGCAGCGTCAGCGTGGTTTTACCGGAAGATTCCGGTCCGTAGATTTCGACGATACGGCCCATCGGCAGACCACCTGCCCCAAGCGCGATATCCAGTGAAAGCGAACCGGTAGAGATGGTTTCCACATCCATGGAACGGTCTTCACCCAGGCGCATGATGGAGCCTTTACCAAATTGTTTCTCAATCTGGCCCAGTGCTGCCGCCAACGCTTTCTGTTTGTTTTCGTCGATAGCCATTTTTACTCCTGTCATGCCGGGTAATACCGGATAGTCAATATGTTCTGTTGAAGCAATTATACTGTATAGTCATACAGTATCAAGTATTTTGTAGAAATTGTTGCCGCAGCGTATTTAAGGCATAAGCCGTCGCCTTACGACGCACGGCATCGCGGTCGCCGCTAAAGCATTCCCGGCGGGTAATGCCTTCGCCGCGGGCTGTGGCAAAAGCAAACCAGACGGTGCCGACAGGCTTCTCTTCGCTGCCGCCATCCGGTCCGGCGATGCCACTGATAGCAACCGCATAATCAGCACGAGCCGCTTTCAGTGCGCCTATCGCCATTTCCACCACAACAGGTTCACTCACCGCGCCATGCTGCGCCAGCGTCTCTTCGCGTACGCCGATCATCTGCGCTTTGGCTTCGTTACTGTAGGTGACAAATCCGCGTTCAAACCAGGCGGAACTGCCGGCAATATCGGTAATCACTTTCGCTACCCAACCGCCAGTACAGGATTCAGCGGTTGTTACGGTTGCGCCACGGGATTTCAGCGCCAGCCCTACCTGCTCGCTTAACTGCATCAGTTCACTGTCAGTCATCACAACCTCTGTCAGTCAAAAATTTATGCCGGACAAGATAGCACTTTCCCGCAGAAGATGGGGACCAGCGATTCATTTTACGAGTCGCATTCCGAAATAAGACTGTTGCGGCCAACCGGTAAAGAAAAACGCTACCATGCAGCGTTCATATTGCCAGGTATTCACAAGGAGAGAAAAATAATGACAACAAAGAAAACGGATAACCCCCCCAAAACGTGCTTAAACAGACCACGCAAATGCGTATGTGGGTCATCATTGGTGGCATCAGCGCACTGGTTTCAGTGATATGTAAGATTTTATCTTCTGGCTATCTTGAACCTTTCGACTTCGGTCAGGCCGCGTTAGGCGTTGTCTGTCTGGGATATGCGATATCGCTGTCAAAAAAAATCAGGCAATTACGTCATTCGAATAAACAGTAAGAAAGCAGAGGGAAGTTTAACCTCCCTCTTGCAGATAGTTACTGTACGCGCGCCAACGCCACGGCTTGTCCTAACTGCCAGACCGCCATTGCGTAATGTGTGCTGTGGTTATAACGGGTAATGGTGTAGAAGTTCGGCAGACCGTACCAGTACTGATAACCTGTTCCAACATCCAAACGCAGCAGGCTGGCCTGTTGATGGTTGCCCAGCGACTGCTGTGGCGTTAAACCTGCCGCGGCAAGCTGCGAAATGCTGTACTTGGTTTTGAAGCCATTTGGCAAGCCTGGAGCCTGACCATTTGCCATTACCGCGACCTGATCGCCTTTTACCCAGCCGTGCGCTTTGAAATAGTTCGCCACGCTACCGATCGCATCAACCGGATCCCAAAGGTTGATATGCCCGTCGCCGCTGAAATCTACCGCATATTGTTTGTAAGACGACGGCATAAACTGTCCGTAGCCCATCGCCCCGGCAAAGGAACCTTTCAGATTGAGCGGATCGTCCTGCTCATCGCGCGCCATCAGCAGGAAGGTTTCCAGCTCGCCAGAGAAATACTCCGCGCGGCGTGGGTAGTTAAATGACAGCGTTGCCAGCGCATCGAGGATGCGGGTTTTCCCCATCACGCGCCCCCAGCGGGTTTCGACGCCGATAATCCCGACGATAATTTCCGGCGGTACGCCATACACCTGCCACGCGCGATTCAGCGCATCTTCATACTGATTCCAGAAAACCACGCCGTTCTGCACGTTATCCGGCGTAATAAATTTTTTGCGATAACGCAGCCATGCGCCGTTCGGACCAGATGGCGGTTTCACCGATGTGGTTGGTGCCTGGTTATCCATCAGCCGCAGTACCGAATCCAGACGTTTCGCCTGAGAGAGAATTTCCTGCAATTGCTGACGATCGAAACCATGTTTGTTCACCATTTTTTCGATGAACTGCTGCGCATTGGGGTTATTGGCGAAATCTCCGCCCATCTGCATCACATTGTGCTGCGGCTCAAGCAGGAAGCCGCCGGACGGCGTTCCGGTGGTTGTTTCAGTCTCAGTCGGTTTTGGCTTGCTGCTACAGGCGGCAAGTAACACAAAAAGGGGAAGCAATGTTACATAACGATGCTTGAACATGAGGGGTCCATTTAACAAATTCAACCAGGGGCAAGTATGGTAAAGCATCCCGCCCAGCACAAGGAAGCGGTAGTCTGTTTTCGGCACTCCATTTCTCTTTAGTCTCTTCTTTCAGTTCATATTTTTTCTTAAAGCATGTTGTAACTAAATTCACATATGTTGTTTCCCTTCCCATAGCGCTGGATAATGAGCGCTCATTCCGGCCATCAATCCCTGGCTGGAATAAATAAATGGACCTTAACCGGAGAGAGCAATGAGTGAAGCACTACTGAACGCGGGACGTCAGACGTTAATGCTGGAGTTGCAGGAAGCAAGCCGTTTACCGGAACGTCTGGGCGATGATTTTGTTCGCGCCGCCAATATCATCCTGCACTGCGAAGGCAAAGTGGTAGTTTCGGGAATTGGCAAATCGGGCCACATTGGTAAGAAAATCGCCGCAACACTTGCCAGCACCGGCACACCGGCTTTTTTTGTCCATCCGGCAGAAGCACTGCACGGCGATCTGGGGATGATTGAAAGCCGCGATGTGATGCTGTTTATCTCTTACTCCGGTGGAGCGAAGGAACTGGATCTGATTATTCCGCGTCTGGAAGACAAATCTATCGCGCTGCTGGCGATGACGGGCAAACCGACGTCACCGCTGGGACTCGCGGCGAAAGCGGTGCTGGATATCTCCGTAGAACGCGAAGCCTGTCCGATGCACCTTGCTCCGACCTCCAGCACCGTCAATACCCTGATGATGGGTGATGCGCTGGCGATGGCGGTCATGCAGGCACGCGGATTTAATGAAGAAGATTTTGCCCGCTCCCACCCAGCTGGGGCACTGGGCGCTCGCTTGCTGAATAAAGTGCATCATCTGATGCGCCGTGATGACGCCATCCCGCAGGTGGCGGTAAATGCCAGTGTCATGGACGCGATGCTGGAACTCAGCCGCACCGGTCTGGGGCTGGTGGCGGTATGTGACGCTCAACAACAGGTACAAGGCGTCTTTACCGACGGTGATTTACGTCGCTGGCTGGTTGGCGGCGGCGCACTCACCACGCCAGTTAATGAAGCGATGACGACAGGCGGCACGACATTACAGGCACAAAGTCGCGCCATCGACGTCAAAGAAGTTCTGATGAAGCGCAAAATCACCGCCGCACCGGTGGTGGATGAAAACGGCAAACTCACCGGTGCGATTAACCTGCAGGATTTCTATCAGGCCGGGATTATTTAATCCTTCAATCCCAGACGTTTCGCCAGCCGATGCAGGTTGGCGACGTCGGTTTCCAGCATCCGCGCGCAGGCAGCCCAGTTGTTATGATTTTGTGCCAGTGCCTGGCGAATGGTTTCACGCTGGAACGCTTCTGTCGCTTCACGCAGATTTTGCTTAACAACGGGCATTGTCATCGCTTCTGGCGGCGGCAACGCCTCCTCAGGAAAAGCAAAATGTTGCGCCTCAAGAATCACTTCATCGCCGCTGCGAGTGGCTCTCGCCAGCACTACCGCCCGATGAATAGCATGTTCCAGTTCGCGCACATTTCCCGGAAAATTATAGTGTTGCAGTAATTTTCGCGCTCCGGCACTTAATACCACGCGGGAAAGCCCCAGCCGCAAACGACACTGCTCACAGAAATACCCTGCCAGCAGAATGACGTCATCGCCCCGCTCACGCAGCGGCGGCACCGAAAGTGGAAACACGCTCAGGCGATGAAACAAGTCGGCGCGAAATCGCCCTGCCAGCACCTCTTCGCGTAAGTCGCGGTTAGTCGCAGCCAGCACGCGCACATCGACCCGCAAACTGCGGTCATCGCCAACGCGCTGAATATCGCCATACTGCAACACCCTCAGCAGCTTGGCCTGCAATGCCAACGACAACTCGCCGATCTCATCCAGAAACAGCGTGCCGTTATCCGCCATTTCAAACTTCCCGCTGCGGTTACTGATAGCGCCAGTAAACGCTCCTTTCACATGCCCGAACAACTCACTTTCCGCCACACTTTCCGGCAGTGCGGCACAGTTGAGATAGACCAGCGGATTCACCGCCCTTGGCGAGGCTTCATGAATCGCTTTCGCCACCAGCTCCTTACCGGTTCCCGTCTCACCGCTGATCAGGACGTTGAGATCAGACGCCGCCACAATCTCAATCTCTTTTTTCAATTGCGTCATACCTGGCGACAGACCGATCATCTGCGTCTGTTTCACCGCTTCAAACGGCGCGGCATCGCCTGGCAGCATATTCTGGCTTTCCAGTTGTTCAATCAGCAACGCATTGCTTAACGCTCCCGCCGCCAGCGCAGCAATCAGCCGTAACTCTTCGTCGCTGAAAACATCGAACTGATCGGGCTGCATCCCGTCAAGCGTCAGTGCGCCGATCAGGTTTTGTCCGGCAAACAACGGCAGACCAACGCAGGCGTGAACCTTCAGTCTCTCCTGCCCGGGAATCAAACCGTCATAGGGATCGGGCAATTCGCTGTCTGCGGGAAATCGCACCACGTCCCCAGCGCGGGCAATCGCTTCCAGCCGCGGATGCCCTTCCAGCGCAAAGCGTCTACCGAGTACATCCTTCGCCAGCCCGTCGATGGCAAGCGGAATAAACTGCCGCGAGTCGTAACGTAGCAACGCAGACGCATCGCACTCTAGCACCTGACGCAGCGTGGTGATCAGGCGCTGAAAACGATCCTGATGACCAATCCCACGCTGCAATTCGATGGCGATATTCGCCAGCACATCAACGGAAAAACTCATCTTTGCCTCACTGTCAATTTGACTATTGATATTGTCATATTGACCATTTTATTGATAGTCATTTTGACTACTCACTAATGAGCATAAATTAATTTATACATTAAAAACAATCAGATAAAAAACTGGCACGCAATCTGCAATTAACAAGACATCTTTTTAGAACACGCTGAATAAATTGAGGTTGCTATGTCTATTGTGGTGAAAAATAACATTCATTGGGTTGGTCAACGTGACTGGGAAGTGCGTGATTTTCACGGTACAGAATATAAAACGCTGCGCGGCAGCAGCTACAACAGCTACCTCATCCGCGAAGAAAAAAACGTGCTGATCGACACCGTCGACCATAAATTCAGCCGCGAATTTGTGCAGAACCTGCGTAATGAAATCGATCTGGCGGATATCGATTACATCGTAATTAACCATGCTGAAGAGGACCACGCCGGGGCGCTGACCGAACTGATGGCACAAATTCCCGATACGCCGATCTACTGTACTGCCAACGCTATCGACTCGATAAATGGTCATCACCATCATCCGGAGTGGAATTTTAATGTGGTGAAAACAGGCGACACGCTGGACATCGGCAACGGCAAACAGCTCATTTTTGTCGAAACGCCAATGTTGCACTGGCCGGACAGTATGATGACTTACCTGACAGGCGACGCGGTGCTGTTCAGTAACGATGCTTTCGGTCAGCACTACTGCGACGAGCATCTGTTCAACGATGAAGTGGATCAGTCGGAGCTTTTTGAGCAGTGCCAGCGTTACTACGCCAATATCCTGACGCCGTTCAGCCGCCTGGTAACGCCGAAAATTACCGAGATCCTGGGCTTTAACTTACCAGTCGATATGATAGCGACCTCTCACGGCGTGGTATGGCGCGATAACCCGACGCAAATTGTCGAGCTGTACCTGAAATGGGCGGCGGATTATCAGGAGGACAGAATCACCATTTTCTACGACACCATGTCGAATAATACCCGCATGATGGCTGACGCTATCGCCCAGGGGATTGCGGAAACCGACCCGCGCGTAGCGGTGAAAATTTTCAACGTCGCCCGAAGCGATAAAAACGAAATCCTGACCAATGTCTTCCGCTCAAAAGGCGTACTGGTTGGGACTTCGACGATGAATAACGTGATGATGCCGAAAATCGCCGGGCTGGTGGAGGAGATGACCGGATTACGCTTCCGTAACAAACGCGCCAGTGCTTTCGGCTCTCATGGTTGGAGCGGCGGTGCGGTGGATCGTCTTTCCACGCGCTTGCAGGATGCAGGTTTCGAAATGTCACTTAGCCTGAAAGCCAAATGGCGACCGGACCAGGATGCACTGGAATTATGCCGTGAACACGGTCGCGAAATCGCCCGTCAGTGGGCGCTCGCGCCGCTGCCACAAATCACGGTGAATACGGTAGTTAAAGAAGAAACCTCTGCCACCACGACGGCTGACCTCGGCCCACGGATGCAGTGCAGCGTCTGCCAGTGGATTTACGATCCGGCAAAAGGCGAGCCAATGCAGGACGTCGCGCCGGGAACGCCGTGGAGTGAAGTTCCGGACAACTTCCTCTGCCCGGAATGTTCCCTCGGCAAAGATGTCTTCGACGAACTGGCATCGGAGGCAAAATGAGTTACGGCATTGTGATCATTGGTTCGGGCTTCGCCGCCCGCCAACTGGTGAAAAATATCCGCAAACAGGACGCTACTATTCCATTAACCCTGATTGCCGCCGACAGCATGGATGAGTACAACAAACCTGACCTCAGCCATGTTATCAGCCAGGGGCAACGTGCCGACGACCTTACCCGCCAGACGGCAGGTGAATTTGCCGAGCAGTTTAATCTGCGCCTGTTTCCGCACACCTGGGTGACGGATATCGATGCCGAAGCCCATGTGGTGAAAAGTCAGAATAATCAGTGGCAATACGACAAGTTAGTGCTGGCAACCGGTGCCAGCGCCTTTGTCCCGCCAGTGCCTGGGCGTGAGTTAATGCTGACGTTAAATAGTCAGCAAGAGTATCGCGCCTGTGAAACACAACTGCAGGATGCCCAACGCGTGTTGATTGTCGGCGGTGGTTTGATTGGTAGCGAACTGGCGATGGATTTTTGTCGGGCAAGCAAAGCGGTCACGCTGATTGATAACGCCGCCAGCATTCTGGCGTCGTTAATGCCGCCGGAAGTAAGCAGCCGCTTGCAGCATCGGTTGACGGAGATGGGCGTTCATCTGCTGTTAAAATCTCAGTTGCAGGGGCTGGAAAAAACGGATTCTGGCATTCTGGCAACGCTGGACCGCCAGCGCTGCATCGAAGTGGATGCGGTAATTGCCGCCACCGGACTGCGCCCGGAAACAGCCCTGGCACGACGCGCCGGGCTGACGATTAATCGCGGCGTTTGCGTCGACAGTTATCTGCAAACCAGTAATGCCGATATTTATGCGCTGGGCGATTGCGCGGAAATTAACGGTCAGGTATTGCCGTTCCTCCAGCCGATTCAACTTAGCGCGATGGTGCTGGCAAAAAATCTTCTCGGCAATAACACGCCGCTGAAACTACCGGCGATGCTGGTGAAAATCAAAACGCCGGAATTACCGCTGCATCTGGCAGGCGAAACCCAGCGTCAGGATTTACGCTGGCAGATTAATACCGAACGCCAGGGAATGGTGGCGCGCGGCGTTGACGATGCAGACCAGCTTCGCGCCTTTGTGGTCAGTGAGGATCGGATGAAAGAGGCATTTGGATTGTTGAAAACGTTGCCGATGTAGGCGGGCTACTGTGCCCAAAATGTCGGATGCGACGCTGGCGCGTCTTATCCGACCTACGGGGACGCATGTGTAGGCCGGATAAGGCGTTTACGCCGCATCCGGCAATGGTGGCCAAATGCAACACGTTTTATCCGTTCTGGACTTCACCCGCTAACCAACGAGCCGCAGCAATAACCCCCTGCCCCAGAGACAATCCGCCATCACCCGCCGGTAAACTCTGCGGAAAGAGCAATGTGAAATCAGCGAGATAATGCGCCAGACGTGCACGCAGCAAACGGTTATGAATAACCCCACCGCTAAATACCAGCGTAGTGATACCACGCATCGTGGCCTGCTCACGCATCAACGCGGCAAAACCCTGCGCCAGCGCATCATGAAACGCCCACGCGCGTTGATTAACCGGTGCCTGCCAGTTCAGCCACTGCTGCCAGAAAGTGGCGAGATCCAGTTGATTATCCACTAGCGGCATCGTCACCGGATGCGTCACTCCGTGGCACGAAGCTGCGAGAGCCTCCAGAGCACAAGCCGCTTCACCTTCATAACTTAACGTCGCTGGCGCACAGCCCAGTGCCGCCGCTACGGCATCGAACAACCGCCCACACGATGACGCCAGCGGCGCGTTAATTCCACGCTCAATGGCCCGCGCCAGCACGCTCCAGTTTTGCTGTTGCACACTTGCCGTTTCAGGATAATTCTGCCACTCCGGCACAAAGCGCAGGCACTGCGCCAACAGGTTTCGCCACGGCTGCTTTGCAGCCAAATCGCCCCCCGGAAGCGCCACTGCAGGCAAGCCGCCCAAGTGCTGGCATTCGCGATAGTTCACCCGCAGACACTCGCCGCCCCACAAAGCGCCGTTCTCCCCCATACCGATACCGTCGAGCGTCAAAGCAATGACATCCCCGCCCTCCAGCGGCCAGTGATGTTCTGCCAGACACGCCGCCGCGTGGGCATGATGATGCAGCACCGTTTGCGTCGACAGATTCATTTCGCTCGCCCACTGGCTGGAGACATAGCCCGGATGTGCGTCATGCACAACGTATTGCGGGGTAAAATCGTAGATGTTTTGCATCAGGCGTAACGCTTCGCGCCACTGCATCTGGATGCCATCGTCACTTAAATCGCCCAGATGCTGACTCAACACCGCTTGTTCACCGCGCACCAGGCAGAAGGTATTTTTCAGATCCGCGCCGAGACACAGCACAGGCGGAACATTTTTAAAGCCCGGAGGCAAAGCCAGCGCATCCGGCACATACCCCCGCGAACGGCGCAGCATTTCGCCGCTTTCGCGCACCACTGAATCATCCATCCGCTGCACGATGTCGCGGTTATGTATCAAGAATCCGTCGGCAATGCCCTGCAAATCCTCCAGCGCCTGTTCGTTGCTGATAGCCGGTGGTTTACCGCTCAGGTTGCCGGAGGTCATCACCAGCGGGCATTGCAGTTCCTGTAACAGCAAATGCTGGAGCGGATTCGCAGGCAACATCACCCCGACTTCGTTAAGGCCAGGGGCGATATCATCACAAAGCTCAGGAACGTATTTTTTATCCACCAGCACAATCGGCGCGGCGGGCGTGGTGAGCAACTGGCGGGCAGCGTCTGGTAAACCGTCTGCCGCTGGCAACATAACCGCCAGCGGTTTCGCTGGGCGATGTTTGCGCGCCCGAAGTGTCGCCACCGCGTTACTGTTACGTGCATCGCAGGCGAGATGAAATCCGCCAATCCCTTTGATGGCGACAATGTTGCCCATTTTTAACTGTGCGATAGCTGCCTGTAATGCCGCCTCTTGTTCCTCATGTTCACCATGACTTACCCATTCAAGATGCGGGCCACACTCCGGGCAGGCCACCGGCTGGGCGTGGAAGCGACGATCGAGCGGGTCACGGTACTCTTTGTCACAGGCCGGACACAGCGGAAACGCCGCCATCACAGTAAACGGGCGGTCGTAAGGCATGGCGCGAATAATGGTGAAACGCGGGCCGCAGTGGGTACAGTTGATAAACGGATAACGATAACGCCGTTCGCATGGGGTATTCATTTCGGCAAGACAGGCAGGGCAAGTAGCAGCATCGGGAACAATTTGCGTATTCATGACGCCGCCCGCGCTCTGGCGGATGGTGAACTCAGTGGGCAGTTGTGACCAGATAAACGGCTCACGCTCGACGCTATCAATACGCGCCAGCGGCGGACAGTGCTGATGCAATTGAACAAGAAACGTTTCCGGGTCTTCCAGCAGCCGGACTTCTACGCCATCGCCGTCATTACAGACATCGCCGTGAAGATTTAATTGCTGTGCCAGCTGCCAGACAAACGGACGAAAACCGACGCCCTGCACTTTGCCACGAATACGCAGTTGGACACCGCAAGATGTGTTTTTTGCCATTGAGTTATTCCCGCCATCATGAATTGCGTAACCCGCCCAGCCGGACACGACAGCGTCGCATCCGGCAGTCACAGGTCGGCGATACCGCCCGCTCCGTATTCTACGAATATTTCCGGGAATTCCTTTGATGCCAGAACAGTTCTGTAAGATTTTTAGAACATCAGCGCCGTACGGCGACGTTTTTCTGCGCTCAGTTGTTCAAGTTTATTACGATCGACACAAATCAGCGCATGAGTCGGGCAAGCCGCCATACACGCCGGGCCGTCTTCACGATGGTTGCACAGGTCGCATTTATTGGCTTCGGCTTTGTCAGCACGTACATTCAGCCCCGCACCGCTGTTGCGAATCACCGGACGTACCACCACTTCCATCGCGCCATACGGGCAAGCCACAACGCAGGTTTTGCAACCAATGCAACGTTCCTGCATCACATGAACAAACCCTTTATCACGGCTGATAGCACCATTCGGGCAGACGTTAGCGCACGGTGCATCTTCACACTGACGGCAGACTGTTGCCGTGGAAATGTTCACACCTTTAATGACATGGATTCGCGGTAAAAAAGTTTCCGGGGTCAGCGATGCACAGTCCTGATTCTCTTGATGAGAAACCACGCACGCCACTTCACAAGTACGGCAACCAATACATTTACTCGCGTCAGCAATGATGAAACGGTTCATCAAATTCTCCAGCAATGACAGTTAATGCGCCGATACATTCACAAATCATGCCAGTTTTTAATTTACTGTTATTTAAGGAAATTAAATTCTGTAATGCAGGAAAAACGATGTCATCGACACTAGTGACGATGACATGTGATGACAATGTTTATCGCGAAAGAGCAATGAGTGAGTCGCGGCGGATCAGTTTTCCGCTGAAGGTTTTCGGCGGTGTGTAAGCGCCCCCATCGAGCATAAAAATCAGCCGTCCAATAATTTCCTGAATCATCTCTGTTACCGGAATTTTTACGCTGGAGAGCGCCGGAACGGTGTAGGGGGCAATTGCGATATCATCGAATCCGATAACAGACACCTGCTCTGGCACCGCTACGCCGCGCTCGTGTAACGCTTTCATCGCACCTATCGCCATATCGTCGTTACTGGCAACTAATGCGCTAAATTTAGCCCCACGTTCGAGCAACGTTTCTACCCCTTCGGCCCCGCTGGCAGGCGTCCATTTACCGTTAGCGATAAGTTTTTCATTGAGCGCAATACCATGCTGCGACAGCGCGTCTTTATACCCGGCAAGACGTTCAACGCTGGTGGGGGAATCCATCGAGCCGGTAAGAAAAGCAATCTCCTGATGTCCGGCGTTTATCAACTCTGCCACGGCGTTAAAGCTGGTCTGTTTATGATCGCACCAGACGCTATGGCTGCTGTTTTTGCGCAGGCGGCGATTAAGCACCATTATCGGCTGACTGTGCGCGTCAATGATGTCATCGATCTCATCCACGCTTAAAAAACGCGGGTAAATCATGATGGCATCGCAGCGCAGATCCAGCAGATACTGAATCGCCTGGCGCTCTTCTTCGGCGCTATGTTTGCCATCTGCCAATAGCAACTGTCGCCCTTTCTCTTCCGCCATTCGCGCGGCATGAAACAGTAATTCACTAAAATAAATGCCGTGGTAAAGCGTGTTGGTCACTACCAGCCCCAGCGTCTGAGTACTCTTCGCCGACAGATTGCGCGCCAGCAAGTTTGGACGGTAACCGCTCTCTTCTACCGCCTGAAACACACGATCTTTAGTCTCCTGGCTGACGTAGCCATTACCTGAAAGCACGCGGGAAACGGTCGCTTTTGAAACCCCGGCGCGCTTCGCCACTTCCAGCATCGTCGTCATCATTTTCATCCCTTTACACGCAATCAACGCAGTGTACTGCACCGTTTGCCGATTGTCCTTGCGCAATCGGCGGGAAAAATATTCAGGTGACCGGTTTCACAAATATAAAAAATGAACAATTAACTCTCTTGCTTATTTTTTGACAACTATTCATGATTTTGTGAAACCGGTTTCTTAATTCCGTTTCAGCATCGGCATTTTTCCGTCCCGTCGACTGATAACAACTACATCTACCCTACTGATAACAGGATAAAATCCGATGGCCAAAAATTATGCGGCGCTGGCACGCTCGGTGATAGCGGCACTGGGCGGCGTTGATAACATCTCGGCAGTCACGCACTGTATGACGCGTTTGCGCTTTGTTATCAAAGATGACCAGCTTATCGACAGCCCGACGTTAAAAACCATCCCCGGCGTACTCGGCGTGGTACGTAGTGACAACCAGTGTCAGGTAATTATCGGCAATACCGTTTCGCAAGCCTTTCAGGAAGTCGTCAGTCTGCTGCCGGGAGATATGCAGCCCGCACAGCCCGTGGGTAAACCTAAACTCACGCTACGTCGCATTGGTGCGGGGATCCTTGATGCGCTGATCGGCACCATGTCACCGCTGATCCCGGCGATTATCGGCGGATCGATGGTCAAACTGCTGGCGATGATCCTCGAGATGAGCGGCGTGCTGACAAAAGGATCGCCGATCTTAACCATTCTGAATGTGATTGGTGACGGTGCTTTCTTCTTCCTGCCGCTGATGGTCGCGGCTTCGGCCGCCATCAAATTTAAAACCAATATGTCGCTGGCGATTGCCATCGCGGGTGTGCTGGTACATCCGAGTTTTATTGAACTGATGGCGAAAGCGGCCCAGGGTGAACATGTCGAATTTGCCCTGATTCCGGTCACCGCGGTGAAATATACCTACACGGTGATCCCGGCGCTGGTGATGACCTGGTGCCTGTCATATATCGAACGCTGGGTGGACAGCATTACACCGGCGGTGACCAAAAACTTCCTCAAGCCGATGCTGATTGTGTTGATTGCCGCACCGCTGGCAATCCTGCTAATTGGCCCGATTGGTATCTGGATCGGTAGCGCCATTTCGGCGCTGGTTTACACCATTCATGGTTATCTGGGCTGGCTTTCAGTCGCCATTATGGGCGCGCTGTGGCCTCTGCTGGTAATGACCGGGATGCACCGCGTCTTTACGCCAACCATCATTCAGACCATTGCCGAAACCGGCAAAGAAGGGATGGTCATGCCGTCCGAGATCGGCGCTAACCTGTCGCTGGGCGGTTCATCGCTGGCGGTGGCGTGGAAAACGAAAAACCCGGAACTGCGCCAGACGGCGCTGGCTGCAGCGGCATCAGCCATTATGGCGGGGATTTCCGAACCGGCGTTATACGGCGTGGCGATCCGCCTGAAACGTCCGCTTATCGCCAGTCTTATCAGCGGTTTTATTTGCGGGGCGGTTGCCGGTATGGCGGGGCTTGCCAGCCACTCAATGGCAGCGCCGGGGTTATTTACCAGCGTGCAGTTCTTCGATCCGGCGAATCCAATGAGCATCGTCTGGGTGTTCGCCGTCATGGCGCTGGCGGTTGTGCTGTCGTTTATCCTCACACTGTTGCTCGGCTTTGAGGATATTCCTGTTGAGGAAGCGGCTGCCGAGGCGCGAAAGCATCAGGGCGCACAACCAACCGTCGCCAAAGAAGTAAGTCTTAATTGAGGATGAAAATGTCAGTATTTCCAGAAGGTTTTTTATGGGGCGGCGCGCTTGCCGCCAACCAGTCTGAAGGTGCGTACCGTAAAGGTGGCAAAGGGCTGACCACGGTCGATATGATCCCACACGGCGAGCATCGAATGGCGGTAAAACTGGGGCTGGAAAAACGTTTTCAGTTACGCAATGACGAGTTTTATCCCAGCCATGAGGCGACGGATTTTTATCATCGTTATAAAGAAGATATCGCTCTGATGGCAGAGATGGGATTCAAGGTTTTCCGTACTTCGATTGCCTGGAGCCGCCTCTTTCCGCAGGGCGATGAACTGACGCCCAACCAGCAGGGCATTGCTTTTTATCGTTCGGTCTTTGAAGAGTGTAAAAAGTACGGCATCGAACCGCTGGTCACGTTGTGCCACTTCGATGTGCCGATGCATCTGGTCACCGAATATGGCTCCTGGCGTAACCGCAAGCTGGTGGAGTTTTTCAGCCGCTACGCCAGAACCTGCTTTGAAGCCTTTGATGGCCTGGTGAAATACTGGCTCACCTTCAATGAAATCAACATTATGTTGCATAGCCCGTTTTCCGGCGCGGGTCTGGTGTTTGAAGAAGGTGAAAATCAGGATCAGGTGAAATATCAGGCCGCGCACCACCAGCTGGTTGCCAGTGCGTTAGCCACCAAAATCGCCCATGAGGTTAACCCGCAAAATCAGGTGGGCTGTATGCTGGCGGGCGGCAACTTTTACCCTTACAGCTGCAAGCCGGAAGATGTCTGGGCGGCGCTGGAGAAAGACCGGGAAAACCTGTTTTTTATTGATGTGCAGGCGCGGGGCGCGTATCCGGCTTACTCTGCCCGCGTATTCCGCGAAAAAGGGGTAACCATCGACAAAGCACCGGGCGATGATGAGATCCTGAAAAACACCGTCGATTTTGTCTCCTTCAGCTATTACGCCTCGCGCTGCGCCTCGGCGGAAATGAACGCCAACAACAGCAGTGCGGCGAACGTGGTGAAATCGCTGCGTAACCCGTATCTACAGGTAAGCGACTGGGGCTGGGGTATTGATCCACTCGGTCTGCGTATCACCATGAATATGATGTACGACCGTTATCAGAAGCCGCTGTTTCTGGTGGAAAACGGCCTCGGCGCAAAAGATGAATTTGCTGCCAATGGTGAGATTAACGATGACTATCGCATCAGCTATTTACGCGAACATATCCGCGCAATGGGCGAAGCGATTGCAGACGGCATTCCGCTGATGGGCTACACCACCTGGGGCTGTATTGATTTGGTTTCCGCCTCAACGGGTGAAATGAGCAAACGCTACGGTTTTGTCTACGTAGACCGTGACGACGCAGGCAACGGTACGCTGGCGCGCACGCGTAAGAAATCGTTCTGGTGGTATAAAAAAGTGATTGCCAGTAACGGTGAAGATTTAGAGTAAGTAACAGTGCCGGATGCGGCGTGAACGCCTTATCCGGCCTACGTGTCGCACGAACCAGGAAGGCCCGATAAGCACAGCGCATCGGGCAATCTGGCGTTTGCTATCAGTTCTGATTCCCTCATCAAGAACATCCCTGTCCTGATTCCTTACTGAAAAACTACTCTTCTTCCACCGCTAACTGCGTAAATCCGCCGTTCCCTTCCCAGCCTTCCAGTCGTTGATAAACGGTTTCAACCGCATCTTTAATCGGTTGGGTCATCGGGTAGTAAAAGCCGACGATATCCGGCTGGATGCCGAGGAAAATCACTTCGCCAATGTCTTCTTTCAACTGGTCGATAAGATAGTTCAGCGGCATGTTATGGGTAGTCATCATAAACATCTCGGCGATGTCATCTGGGTCGATGATGCGGATCTCGCCGGGGTTTAGTCCCATATCAGTGGCGTCGACAATCAGCAGTCGTGTCGGGCGCAGTTCGCGGATGGCGACAATGTCGTTTTCCGGTGCGCTACCGCCGTCAATCACCACCCAGTTACCTTTCGGCACGGCGGCGCACTTTTCCGCCAGCAGCGGACCTGCGCCATCATCGCCCATCATGCTATTGCCAACACAGAGTAAAACGTCAGTCACGCAATCTCCTCACCATCAAATAGATGGCGTTTTCCTGATGAATATCGTGCAGCATACTTAACAGCATTGTACTCCATTCCTTCTGCTGCGAAGTTTGCGCTGCCCGGGCTTTATCGAATGCGTTGGCCAGCATCGGCACATGGTTAATGTCGATGACGATCTCACCATATTTCGGCACGCCTTCCATTTTGCGGCGGGCTTCGCTGCCCGCTTCCAGAGTAGCAATCCATGCCAGATATTCATCCCACGGGCAGGTGAGCGCCGCTTCCAGGCAATCGATAACCCCAAGGTGGTGACCAATCGCCAGGCTGTAATAGACCACCTGCTGCGCCTCTGCGGGCGTGGCATCGTTCTCATCAATAAATTTACGGCTCAGTTGACTGAACACCACCTTTTCACTCATCGGATACGCGCCTCTTCAACAACATGATTCAGATGGCTGACAATCTCGTTCAGACGCGGATCGTTTTCCGCTTCCAGCCAGCGTGCAACCTGCTCTTCACCCTGCCCTAACTGTGTCAGGAAATCATCGGCAATCTGGCGACCGTAACGGTAACCTGCCAGGCGGCGTGCTTCGCGATCCACTTTCACACGCAGCGGCTGCACCATATCGCCATGCAGGATCTCCGCCGGTTGTTCATCCTGCTCACCCGGGCCACGGGCGTGAATTTTCTGCTCCAGCAGGCCGAGTGCCATTGCAAAGCCGTACAGCGTGGCGGCTGGTGTTGGCGGGCAGCCAGGGATATAAACATCCACCGGGACGATTTTATCCGTACCGCCCCACACGCAGTAAAGATCGTGGAAAATGCCGCCGCTGTTGCCGCAGGCACCGTAGGAGATACAGATTTTCGGGTCCGGCGCGGACTGCCACGCACGTAGCGCAGGGGATCGCATTGCACGGGTGACCGCGCCGGTAAACAGTAAAATATCCGCATGACGCGGTGACGGAACGACTTTAATGCCGAAGCGTTCTGCATCGAAAAGTGGCGAAAGCGTGGCGAAAATTTCGATTTCGCAGCCGTTGCAGCCGCCGCAGTCCACGCGGTAAACGTAGGCAGAACGTTTGATTTTTTTCAGTAACGACGCCTTCATGCTGGCGATGGACTCATCCACCGTCATCGGGACCGGAATGCCGTTGGCGTCACGGGGGCCTAATAAATTGCTCATCAGATGGCCTCTTTCATATGGCGAGTCAGTTCAATACGGTCGGACGGCACCAGGCATTTCTGGCGCTTACATTCCGGGCAAGTCTCAAAGCTTTCGCGGTGGTTTTCCGCGCGGCTGTCGCCGTTGTGCTTAAGCAGCGCAATGGCGTAGTCGATCTCTTTCTGAACGGCGAAAGGACGATTGCAGACGCGGCAGTTGCACAGCGCGAAGCGGGACTGTTGCAGGAAATCTTCTTTCTTCCACACCGCCAGTTCGTACTCTTGCGACAGTTTGATCGCCGCCGTCGGGCAGACTTCTTCGCAGCGTCCACAGAAGATGCAGCGGCCAAGATTGAACTCCCAGGCCAGCTCACCGGTGGCGAGGTCAGTTTCAACCGTTAAGGCGTTTGACGGGCAGGCATTGACGCAGGCCGCGCAGCCGATGCACTGCTGCGGGTTCTGCTCTGGCTTACCACGGAAGTTTTTATCAACCGCAATCGGCTCCAGCGGATAAGACGAGGTCGCCGTGCCGGTTTTGATAACTTTTTTGATAAAGGTAAACATGGCGATTCCTTATTTCAGCGGCGAGTTTTTACGCTCAATGCTGTAGCGCTCGAGTTCTTTATACGGCACCACTTTGCTCTTCTTCTTACGCACATCGACCACGGTCATGCGGTCGGTACAGGAGTAGCAAGGGTCCAGGCTACCGATAATCAGCGGCGCATCGGAAACAGTGTTGCCACGCAGCATGTAGCGCAGGGTCGGCCAGTTCGCGTAGGTCGCGGCACGGCAGCGCCAGCGGTACAGCTTCTGGTTGTCACCGGTCATGCTCCAGTGGATATCATCGCCGCGCGGCGCTTCGGCAAAGCCCAGCGCGAAACGGTGCGGAATGTAGGTAAAGCCTTCCACCATCAGCGGGCCGCCCGGTAGGTTATCCAGACCGTAGTCGATCATGTTCAGCGCGGTATAGACTTCGTTGATACGCACCTTCAGACGGGAAATAACGTCGCAGCCCTGCTCGCTGTGGACTTCCATTGGCAGCAGGCCATAACCAACAAACGGGTGATCGGCACGGGTATCGCGGGCGTGACCGCTGGCGCGGACCATCGGGCCAACGTTACTGAAATCGCGGGCAATTTCCGGGTCCAGACGACCAATGCCAACGGTGCGCTGTTCCATGTTCGGAGTGCTCAGCAGCACATCCACCAGCTCCTGCACTTCACGACGCATCTGCTGTGCCAGTTGACGGGTCTGGATCATGTCATCTTTCAGCAGATCGCGACGAATCCCGCCGATCAGGTTCAGGCCGTAAGTTTTACGCGCACCGGTAAGGATCTCCGCCATTTTCATTGAGGTTTCACGCACGCGGAAGAACTGCATAAAACCGGAGTCAAAGCCAGTGAAGTGGCAGGCCAGGCCGAGGTTCAGCAGGTGCGAGTGCAGGCGTTCCACCTCCAGCAGAATGGCGCGGATCATCTGCGCGCGTTCTGGCACCTGAATACCCATCGCGTTTTCCACTGACGTGGTGTAGGCGGTGCTGTGGGCGAAGCCGCAGATCCCGCACACACGGTCAGAGAGGAAGGTCACTTCGTTGTAACCCATGCGGGTTTCCGCCAGTTTTTCCATGCCGCGATGGACATAGAACAGGCGGTAGTCGGCGTCGATAATGTTTTCGCCATCGACGAACAGACGGAAGTGACCCGGTTCGTCAGAAGTGACGTGCAGCGGACCAATCGGCACGACATTGTTTTTCTTGTCGCCCAGTTCGTTGATGAACTCGTAGGTTTCAGCATCGGTGGTCGGTGCCGGACGTTGACGATAATCCATGCTGTCTTTACGCAGCGGGTAGAGTTCATCCGGCCAGTCATCCGGCAGCACCAGACGACGTTCATCCGGCAAACCAACCGGAATCAAACCGTACATATCGCGCACTTCGCGCTCGCCCCACACCGCCGCCGGAACGCGTGGCGTCACGGACGGATACTCCGGTTTGTTGGCGTCAACTTCAACGCGCACGGTTACCCAACACTTGGTGCCTTTCTCCATCGACAGCACGTAGTAAACGGCGTAATGACCGTTCAGTTTGCGTTCGTCGTTACCAAACAGCACCGACAGCCAGCCGCCCTGTTTGTAGTAGAGGAACTCCACCACTTCCGGCAGATAGTTCACCTTCACGGTGACAGTCAGCTGATCTTTGGTCTGCCAGGCGTGGTCCAGCACGACGCCCGGAAATGCCTCATTCAGCGCGGCGAGATAATGTTGACCTAATTTTTCTTCAGACATGCTCAAACTCTCTTTAATCACGCCGCCAGCAAGGAGACGAACGCTAAAAATGCAAAACCAAAACCAGCCCAGGTAATGCGCGGAGTAATATCAAGACGCAGACGGGCCATGCTGTTTTCGAATAGCGCGATAACCAGTACGCCGACCACCAGTTTGACGATGGCAATCACCAGCGCCAGCAGCAGCCCACCAGCGGTGAAGGTTTCCATTTGTCCCCACGGAATAAACACCCCGACGAACATCTGCAACACCACCAGCTGTTTCAGGCTGATACCCCATTTCATTACGCCAAAACCGCTACCGCTGTATTCAGAGAGCGGGCCTTCCTGCAACTCCTGCTCGGCTTCCGCCAGGTCGAACGGCAGTTTGCCCATTTCGATAAAAGTGGCGAATGCACAGGCACAAAGCGCCAGCACCAGCGGGATGCTCTGGCTCAGCGGCCAGTGATAAACGGTGTCGGTGATGTTGCTGATATTGGTGGAACCAGCAACCTGCGCGGCGACCCACAGACCAAGCAGCAGCATCGGTTCGACCAGCACGCCAAGCATCGCTTCACGGCTCGCGCCGATAGCGGTAAACGGGCTACCGGTATCCAGACCGGAAATGGCAAAGAAGAAACGCGCGATGGCGAAGAGATACAGTAAGGTGATCAAATCAGCCAGTTGCGGCAGCGGAGAACCAACGGTTACTACCGGCAGCGCAGTAGCGATAGTCAGCATGACACCCACCATCACATACGGCGTCAGGCGGAACACCCAGCCGGAGGCATCCGGGCCAACGCTCTGGCGGCCCAGCAGTTTGATAATGTCGCGATACTCCTGCAACACGCCCGGCCCGCGACGGTTATGCAGACGGGCGCGCGCCACGCGGGTTATACCGGAGAGCAGCGGCGCAACGGCAAATAACACCAGCGCCTGAATTAACGGATATAAAACACTCATTCTCAGGCTCCTCGTGAAACAATAATCACCACCAGTACCGCCAGTTCAACCAGCGCCATCCGGCGGAACAGCAACGCACTACCTTCGCACTGCCAGCCCGGCACCAGCGACACCGGATTCAGCCATTTGCGCAGTTTCAGCACTGGCGCAAACGCCTGTTTAACCGGCATGGCAAAACCGTGAGCGGTAATCACCATTGATTTTTCGTGGTCGTAGCCGCACACCCAGGCCGCGCCACGGGAACGTGACGGCAGACGGTCGCCTTTGCAAATCGCCATGATGATGAATGGCAGCAGCGGGCAGGCAATCAGCAGCAGTGTGATCATCGGTTGAGAAACGGTGGTGTTGGCGGGTTCCAGCGGCAGAGGTACAGCAGCCGACAGCATCGGCAGCAGCCACGGCGCAGCAACACCGCCAATTACGCAGCAAATCGCCAGTGCCACCACGCTGACGCTCATCAGGAGCGGCGCACAGGTGGCGTTTTCGGCTTCTTTGGTACGCGGCGCACCAAGGAACGTGACGCCATAGACTTTCGCCATACACATCACCGCCAGCGCACCGGTAATTGCCAGACCCACAGCGAGCAGCGGCCCCAGCAGACGGGCAACAAACGCGCCACTATTGCTCAGTTTGAAGAAGGATTGATAGATAACCCATTCCCCGGCAAAACCGTTCAGCGGCGGCAGCGCAGCCATTGCCATCAGTCCGACTAACATAGCGATGGAGATAACCGGCATTTTCTTGCCAATACCACCGAGTTTTTCGATATCGCGATGACCGGTACGGAACCAGACGCTCCCGGCCCCGAGGAACAGTACGCTTTTGAACAGGCTATGGTTAAGCAGATGGTACAGACCACCGACCAGACCAAGGGCAATCAGCGCCGGTTGTTCAAGCGCGATACCCGTTACGCCAGCGCCCAGCCCCAGCAGGATAATGCCGATATTTTCCAGGGTGTGGTAAGCCAGCAGACGCTGGATGTTGTGCTCCATCAACGCATACAGACCGCCGACGAACGCGGTGATCATGCCGAGCACCAGCAGCGCGATCCCCCACCACAGCGGCGCGTTACCACCCAGCAGCGACAGGGTTAAAATGCCCAGCAGGCCAATTTTCATCACCACCGTAGAAAACAGCGCGGCAGCTGGCGCAGAGGCGTTAGCATGTGCCTGCGGCACCCAGCCGTGCAGAGGAATAATCCCGGCCAACAGGCCAAAGCCAATCACACCGAGCAGCCAGATATCGGAACCGAGCGGCAGTTGCTGCACACGCATATCCAGCAGGCGCAGATCCAGCGTGCCGTAACGCTGCCAGACCAGCCAGCAGGCAATCGCCAGCAGCAAAGTACCAAGACGCCCCAGCGCAAACCACAGTTTGCCCTCTTTACTGTTGCTGGTGAGGAACACCGCGCACAGGGCCATGATTTCTGCCATCACGACTAACATGCCCAGGTTGCTGGCGATGACGGCACAGACGGCCGCAGCCATCAACATATTGATCTGCAAGCCGTTGCACTTCACCTGCGCGTGGCGATGCCAGTCAATGTTGTAGAGGTTGACAAACAGACCGCACAGGCCGAGCGTAATCAGCCAAATCGCGTTAAGCGGAGAGATTTGCACATCGTAGCTTATCAGTGACAGCGCACCGCTCACGCCAACCGCGCCAGTCAGCACGGTGAAACCTGCCGCTGCGGTGTACAGGCTACCAACCGCGCCGCCAATTCCGGCAATCCAGCCGCTTAGTGCCTTATGAAAAGAAAAGAGAAATGCCAGAACAGCGGCGGCGGCAAACCACGCCACGCCGCTATTGATCAGGGAAATTGCGCTCATTTAGCCTCTCCACTTTGAGCCTGCTGAAACAAGGTGAGATCGCCAAAGTCCGTGTTAAAGGTCAGCTCACGCTTACGTTTGCTAACGCGGGCGATATCGGTGTTATCCACCAGGTGCAGGGCTTTGGTCGGGCACATCCGCACGCAGGCCGGACCTTGTTCATCAAAGCTACAAAGGTCACATTTGACGGCGATCGCGCGAATACCTGGCACCCAGTCAAGCAGCGTGCTGACACGCGCCGGAGCAGGCGGTGCCGGTGGCGCTTTCGGGGTATTGGCATTTGCAGGAATATCCAGCGGACGGCTGCCGGAAAATTCGATTGCGCCGAACGGACAGGCAATGCCGCACAGTTTGCAGCTTACGCACAGGCTTTCATTCAGCTGCACGGCCCCATCAACACGAGTGATAGCATTAACCGGGCAGACCACCGCACAGGGCGCATCTTCACAGTGGTGACAGAGCTGCGGCGCAGATTCTTTTTCATTTAGCATCACTCTCAGGCGCGGCATTGATTGCAGGCCGTGCTGGCGATGCGTCTCTGAACAGGCGGCCTCACAGGTGTGGCAGCCGATACAGAGCGTGGAGTCAGCAATTACAAAACGATTCACCGGGCATTCCTCAGGTGATTGTCATTTTTGACGAAAACATGCCGATGAAATGTCATTTTCGACACTCATCGACACGCCCATCCCCAAACAGGCATGATGCCTGCAAACCGGACAAAGCCTCAGCTCATGCTGCTGAGCTTTGTCCCTTTACCAGTTGGCTTAAATTCACCGGCGTATTGTTCTCAATGGCGGTGTATAAGTTGTCGTAAACACCAGCGATTTTTTCGAGATAGTGTTCCAGAACCTGTTCGCGATTGCGGATGTTGACCTTGCCATCAATCATGCCGTCAATGCTTAACTGAGCCTGTGCAATCAGCTGCTTGTCTTCGCCGTCTTTCGTTTCGACGTAGTACTCGATGGTGTGGCTGTTAAAACCATCCGCCAGGGTGACGTAAATGCGAAAATGTTCAAAAAGTACGAAACAGAGTTCTTTATCTGGCGCGCAACTCATGGCGTGGTGCAGACGCGCTTTTGATAACGTGATCCCCTGAACCAGCGAATTGCAGTAGATATGCCACTGGTCCTGTAGGCGACGATGCCGCTGTGCGATGTAATCGGCTTTCTCGCTTATTTCCCAAATAGTCATTGTCAGGTTACCCGTTTAACAGAGATGCCAGCCTTAAGCATTTTTTGTGCCAATTTTTAATTCATTGTTATTTATATACTTTTCATAATACAGCCGACTTTCGACGCCATGACGACGTGTCATTTCGACATCATCGACATTGTTCACATCAGGGATAATCAACACTGGCATAATTATTGCTTGTCACGGGCAACAGTTAATGGGAGGCGATATGCACGAAATAACCCTCTGCCAGCGGGCACTGGAATTGATCGAACAGCAGGCCATACAGCACGGCGCAAAACGCGTAACTGCGGTCTGGCTCAAAATTGGCGCATTTTCTTGTGTCGAAACCAGCTCTCTTGCCTTTTGTTTTGATCTGGTTTGCCGCGGCAGCGTGGCAGAAGGTTGTAAACTGCACCTCGAAGAACAAGAGGCCGAGTGCTGGTGTGAAACATGCCAGCAGTATGTAACGCTACTGACCCAGCGCGTCCGCCGCTGTCCACAGTGTCATGGCGACATGCTGCGCATTGTGGCAGACGACGGTTTACAGATTCGGCGGATAGAAATAGACCAGGAGTGAGCGATGTGTACAACATGCGGTTGCGGTGAAGGCAACCTGTATATCGAGGGTGATGAACATAACCCTCATTCCGCGTTTCGTAGCGCGCCATTTGCCCCGGCGGCACGGCCGAAGATGAAAATCACCGGCATTAAAGCGCCTGAATTTACCCCGAGCCAGACCGAAGAAGGCGACCTGCATTATGGTCACGGCGAAGCTGGCACTCATGCACCGGGTATGAGCCAGCGTCGGATGCTGGAAGTCGAAATTGACGTGCTGGACAAAAACAACCGTCTGGCTGAACGCAACCGCGCGCGCTTTGCTGCCCGCAATCAGTTGGTACTCAACCTGGTTTCCAGCCCTGGTTCCGGTAAAACCACCCTGCTGACGGAAACTTTAATACGCCTGAAAGATAGCGTTCCGTGTGCGGTGATTGAAGGCGACCAGCAAACCGTGAACGATGCAGCCCGCATTCGCGCTACCGGCACACCAGCTATTCAGGTGAATACCGGTAAAGGCTGCCATCTCGATGCACAGATGATCGCTGATGCCGCACCGCGCCTGCCACTGGACGATAACGGTATTCTGTTTATCGAAAACGTTGGCAACCTGGTATGCCCGGCCAGCTTCGATCTCGGTGAAAAACACAAAGTGGCGGTGCTTTCCGTTACCGAAGGTGAAGACAAACCGCTGAAATATCCACATATGTTTGCCGCCGCCTCACTGATGCTGCTCAACAAAGTTGACTTGCTGCCGTATCTCAACTTTGACGTTGAGAAGTGCATCGCCTGCGCCCGCGAAGTGAATCCAGAAATTGAAATCATCCTTATTTCCGCCACCAGCGGCGAAGGGATGGACCAGTGGCTGAACTGGCTGGAGGCACAGCGATGTGCATAGGCGTTCCTGGCCAGATTCGCACCATTGACGGCAACCTGGCGAAAGTCGACGTCTGCGGCATTCAGCGCGATGTTGATTTAACGCTAGTCGGCAGCTGCGATGAAAACGGTCAGCCACGCGTGGGCCAGTGGGTACTGGTTCACGTTGGCTTTGCCATGAGCGTAATTAATGAAGCCGAAGCGCGTGACACTCTCGACGCCTTACAAAATATGTTTGATGTTGAGCCGGATGTCGGTGCGCTGTTGTATGGCGAGGAAAAATAATGCGTTTTGTTGATGAATATCGCGCGCCGGAACAGGTGATGCAGTTAATTGAGCATCTGCGCGAACGTGCTTCACATCTTTCATACACCGCCGAACGCCCTCTGCGGATTATGGAAGTGTGCGGCGGTCATACCCACGCCATCTTTAAATTCGGCCTCGACCAGTTACTGCCGGAAAACGTTGAGTTTATCCACGGACCTGGTTGCCCGGTGTGCGTTCTGCCGATGGGCAGAATCGACACCTGCGTGGAGATTGCCAGCCATCCGGAAGTCATCTTCTGTACCTTTGGCGACGCCATGCGCGTACCGGGGAAACAGGGGTCGTTGTTGCAGGCAAAAGCACGCGGTGCTGATGTGCGCATCGTCTACTCGCCAATGGATGCGTTGAAACTGGCGCAGGAGAACCCAACTCGTAAAGTGGTGTTCTTCGGCTTAGGGTTTGAAACCACCATGCCGACCACTGCCATCACTCTGCAACAGGCAAAAGCCCGCGATGTGCAGAATTTTTACTTCTTCTGCCAGCACATTACGCTGATCCCCACGCTGCGCAGTTTGCTGGAACAGCCGGACAATGGCATCGACGCGTTCCTCGCGCCGGGCCACGTCAGTATGGTAATTGGCACCGACGCCTATAATTTTATCGCCAGCGATTTTCATCGTCCTCTGGTGGTCGCTGGTTTCGAACCTCTTGATCTACTGCAAGGCGTGGTGATGCTGGTAGAGCAGAAAATAGCGGCCCACAGCAAGGTAGAGAATCAGTACCGGCGAGTGGTGCCAGATGCGGGTAATTTGCTGGCACAACAGGCGATTGCTGACGTCTTCTGCGTCAATGGCGACAGCGAATGGCGCGGCTTAGGCGTGATTGAATCGTCTGGTGTGCACCTGACGCCGGATTATCAACGATTCGATGCCGAAGCACATTTCCGCCCAGCACCGCAGCAGGTTTGCGATGACCCGCGCGCACGTTGTGGTGAAGTATTGACCGGCAAATGTAAGCCGCATCAATGCCCGCTGTTTGGTAACACCTGTAATCCTCAAACCGCGTTCGGCGCACTTATGGTTTCCTCCGAAGGAGCATGTGCCGCATGGTATCAGTATCGTCAGCAGGAGAGTGAAGTGTGAACAATATCCAACTCGCCCACGGCAGCGGCGGCCAGGCGATGCAGCAATTAATCAACAGCCTGTTTATGGAAGCCTTTGCCAATCCGTGGCTGGCAGAACAGGAAGATCAGGCACGTCTTGACCTGGCGCAATTAATGGCAGAAGGCGATCGTCTTGCCTTCTCCACTGACAGCTACGTCATCGACCCGCTGTTCTTCCCTGGCGGTAATATCGGCAAGCTGGCGATTTGCGGCACGGCCAATGACGTTGCGGTCAGCGGCGCTATTCCGCGCTATCTCTCCTGTGGATTTATCCTCGAAGAAGGATTGCCGATGGAGACGCTGAAAGCCGTGGTTACCAGCATGGCAGAAACCGCCCGCGCGGCAGGCATCGCCATCGTCACTGGCGATACTAAAGTGGTACAGCGTGGGGCGGCAGATAAACTGTTTATCAACACCGCAGGCATGGGCGCAATTCCGGCGAATATTCACTGGGGAGCACAGACGCTAACCGCAGGCGATGTGTTGCTGGTTAGCGGTACGCTCGGCGACCACGGGGCGACTATCCTTAACCTGCGCGAGCAGCTGGGGCTGGACGGCGAACTGGTCAGCGACTGCGCGGTACTGACGCCACTGATTCAGACGCTGCGCGACATTCCCGGCGTGAAAGCGCTGCGCGATGCTACCCGTGGTGGAGTGAACGCGGTAGTTCATGAGTTCGCGGCAGCCTGCGGTTGCGGTATTGAACTTTCAGAAGCAGCGCTGCCGGTTAAACCTGCCGTGCGTGGCGTTTGCGAGCTGCTGGGTCTTGATGCCCTTAACTTTGCCAACGAAGGTAAGCTGGTGATTGCTGTAGAGCGTAACGCGGCAGAGCAAGTGCTGGCGGCGCTGCGTTCCCACCCACTGGGACAAGATGCAGCATTAATTGGCGAAGTGGTTGAGCGTAAAGGTGTTCGTCTCGCTGGACTTTATGGCGTGAAACGAACTCTCGACCTACCACACGCCGAACCGCTACCTCGTATATGCTAATAAAAATCTAGCCCCTGGAATTTGTCATTTACCTTTTGCACCGCTTAGCGGTGCTTTCCTGGAAGAACAACATGTCGTATACACCGATGAGTGATCTCGGGCAACAAGGGTTGTTCGACATCACTCGGACACTATTGCAGCAGCCCGATCTGGCCTCGCTGTGTGAGGCTCTTTCGCAACTGGTAAAGCGTTCTGCGCTCGCCGACAACGCAGCTATTGTGTTGTGGCAAGCGCAGACTCAACGTGCGACTTATTACGCGTCGCGTGACAAAGACAATCCCATTAAATACGAAGACGAAACCATTCTGGCACATGGTCCGGTGCGCAGCATTTTATCGCGCCCTGACACACTGCACTGCAGCTACGAAGAATTTTGTGACACCTGGCCGCAACTGGCTACGAGTGGGCTATACCCCAAATTTGGTCACTATTGCCTGATGCCGCAGGCCGCGGAAGGACATATTTTTGGCGGTTGTGAATTTATTCGTTATGACGATCGCCCGTGGAGCGAAAAAGAGTTCAATCGACTGCAAACATTTACGCAGATTGTTTCTGTTGTCAGCGAGCAAATTCAGAGCCGCGTCATCAACAATGTCGACTACGAACTGCTATGCCGGGAACGGGATAACTTCCGCATCCTGGTTGCCATCACCAACGCGGTACTTTCTCGCCTGGACATGGACGAGCTGGTCAGCGAAGTGGCTAAAGAAATCCACTACTACTTCGATATCGACGATATCAGTATCGTTTTACGCAGCCACCGCAAAAACAAACTCAACGTTTACTCCACTCACTATCTCGATAAACAGCATCCCACTCACGAACAAAGTGAAGTTGATGAGGCCGGAACCCTCACCGAGCGCGTATTTAAAAGCAAAGAGATGCTGCTGCTTAATCTCCACGAGCGAGACGATTTAGCCCCCTACGAACGCATGTTGTTCGACACCTGGGGCAACCAGATCCAGACGCTGTGCCTGCTACCGTTGATGTCTGGCAACACCATGCTGGGCGTGCTGAAACTGGCGCAGTGCGAAGAGAAAACCTTTACCACCACTAACCTGAGTTTGCTGCGCCAGATTGCGGAACGTGTGGCGATTGCCGTGGATAACGCCCTCGCCTATCAGGAAATCCACCGTCTGAAAGAGCGCCTGGTTGACGAAAACCTTGCTCTGACCGAACAGCTCAATAATGTGGATAGCGAATTTGGCGAGATTATTGGTCGCAGCGAAGCCATGTATAGCGTGCTCAAGCAGGTTGAGATGGTAGCGCAAAGCGACAGTACCGTACTCATTCTCGGTGAAACGGGGACGGGTAAGGAACTGATTGCCCGCGCGATCCACAATCTTAGCAACCGCAATGGTCGGCGAATGGTGAAGATGAACTGCGCCGCCATGCCTGCGGGATTACTGGAAAGTGACCTGTTTGGTCATGAGCGTGGTGCCTTTACTGGTGCCAGCGCTCAGCGCATTGGTCGTTTTGAACTGGCGGATAAAAGCTCGCTGTTCCTCGATGAAGTGGGCGATATGCCGCTGGAGTTACAGCCGAAGTTGCTGCGCGTATTGCAGGAACAGGAGTTTGAACGCCTCGGGAGCAATAAAATCATTCAGACGGACGTGCGTTTAATCGCCGCGACTAACCGCGATCTGAAAAAAATGGTCGCCGACCGCGAGTTCCGTAGCGATCTCTACTACCGCCTGAACGTCTTCCCGATTCATCTGCCGCCGCTGCGCGAGCGCCCGGAAGATATTCCGCTGCTGGCTAAAGCCTTTACATTTAAAATTGCCCGCCGCCTGGGTCGTAATATTGACAGCATTCCTGCCGAGACTCTACGCGCATTGAGCAATATGGAATGGCCAGGTAACGTGCGCGAACTGGAAAACGTCATTGAGCGCGCGGTGTTGCTGACACGAGGTAACGTTCTACAACTCTCTTTACCCGATATCCCTCTGTCAGAACCTGAAACACCACCGGCCGCGACGGTCGTCGCCCAGGAAGGCGAGGATGAATATCAACTGATTGTCCGCGTATTAAAAGAGACTAATGGCGTGGTTGCCGGGCCAAAAGGCGCTGCACAACGTCTGGGGTTAAAACGCACCACTCTGCTGTCACGGATGAAGCGGCTGGGGATAGATAAAGCGGCATTGGTTTAACAGATGTGGTTATACTCGATCAACATTCAATGAAAGGAGGCAGTATGGCAGTTTCAGCAAGAAATCAATTAACCGGAACAGTTAGCGCAGTCGCAATGGGCGCGGTGAATGATGAAGTAGAACTGACGCTGGCAGGTGGCGCAAAGCTGGTAGCGGTTGTTACCCACAGTAGCCAGCAAGCCCTGGGGCTGGCAAAAGGGAAAGAAGCGATTGCCCTGATTAAAGCCCCGTGGGTAACGCTGGCAACGGAAGACTGTGGACTGAAATTCTCTGCTCGCAACCAGTTTGCTGGCAGCGTTTCGAAAATCACCGAAGGCGCAGTGAATGCCACTGTCCATATCAAAACAGATGCGGGTTTTGAAGTTGTGGCAGTGGTAACCAATGAAAGCCAGGATGAAATGAAACTCACCACAGGATCGCGCGTTATTGCATTGATCAAGGCATCAGCAATCCTGATTGCGACCAAAGCGTAAGCGCCGTATTTGCCGGAGAGAATAAATTCCTCCGGCAAATTTATTTCTTCCGGCGATATTTTTCCGGCAGTTCTGGCACTGGACGTTTATCATCAATCAGATGACGCACGGTTAAGATCGGATGACGCCACAGCATTCTCGGCCCCGCCCACCGCATAATCTGCTTCATCTCTTCACGCTTCGCAGGCTGGTAACAGTGCACCGGACACTGTTTACAGGCCGGTTTCTCTTCGCCAAACACACATTTATCCAGCCGTTTTTGCGCGTAAGCAAACAGCGCATCGTAATGCTCCGGCTCCGCTGACGCCTGCGGGCATTTCGCTTGATAAAGATCGATCATTTTTTTAATCGTCAGTTTTTCACGAGAGATACGCTTGCCGGACATGCTGCCTCCATACTCTTAAGGTGCATTTATATTACAACTTAATTTTAAAGGGGACTATGGCTCTGAAGGAGGAGGTTTCTTCAACCGATGTAATTTTGCGATCTTGTTTCATAGTCATCACGCAAAAGCTGCAAAGCAGCATTTTTCGCGGAACCGGCATCAAGAACTGACCTTTCGCGTCTTCCCCTGAAATGATTAACTCCGGTATCATGTGCGCCTTATGTGATTACAACGAAAATAAAAACCATCACACTACATTTAACATCAGGGAACCGGATCTAATTCCATGAGTGTAATAGAAAATTTCGACGCCCATACGCCTATGATGCAGCAGTATCTCAAGCTGAAAGCCCAGCATCCTGAGATCCTGCTGTTCTACCGGATGGGTGACTTTTACGAGCTATTTTATGACGACGCAAAACGGGCGTCGCAGCTGCTGGATATTTCGCTGACCAAACGCGGCGCGTCTGCGGGCGAGCCGATCCCGATGGCGGGTATCCCCTACCATGCAGTGGAAAACTATCTCGCCAAACTGGTGAATCAGGGCGAGTCCGTCGCTATATGCGAACAGATTGGCGATCCTGCAACCAGCAAAGGGCCGGTTGAGCGCAAGGTTGTCCGTATCGTCACGCCGGGGACTATCAGTGATGAAGCCCTGTTGCAAGAGCGCCAGGATAACCTGCTGGCGGCTATCTGGCAGGACAGCAAAGGTTTTGGCTATGCGACGCTGGATATCAGCTCCGGGCGTTTTCGTCTGAGCGAACCGGCTGACCGCGAAACGATGGCGGCAGAGCTGCAACGCACCAATCCGGCAGAGCTGCTGTATGCAGAAGATTTCGCCGAGATGTCGCTGATTGAAGGTCGTCGCGGCCTGCGTCGTCGCCCGCTGTGGGAGTTTGAAATCGACACCGCGCGCCAGCAGTTGAACCTGCAATTTGGCACTCGTGATCTGATTGGTTTCGGCGTCGAGAACGCGCCACGCGGGCTTTGTGCTGCCGGTTGCCTGTTGCAGTATGCGAAAGATACCCAACGTACGACTCTGCCGCATATTCGTTCTATCACCATGGAACGTGAGCAGGACAGCATCATTATGGATGCCGCGACGCGCCGTAATCTGGAAATTACCCAGAACCTGGCGGGCGGTGCGGAAAATACTCTGGCTTCTGTGCTTGATTGCACCGTCACGCCGATGGGTAGCCGTATGCTGAAACGCTGGCTTCATATGCCTGTGCGCGACACCCGTGTATTGCTTGAGCGCCAGCAAACTATTGGCGCATTGCAGGATTTCACCGCTGAGTTACAGCCTGTGCTGCGTCAGGTGGGCGACCTGGAACGTATTCTGGCACGCCTGGCGTTGCGTACTGCTCGCCCGCGCGATCTGGCTCGTATGCGCCACGCCTTCCAGCAACTGCCGGAACTGCGCGCGCAGTTAGAAACTGTCGATAGTGCACCGGTACAGGCGCTACGTGAGAAGATGGGCGAGTTTGCCGAGCTGCGCGATCTGCTGGAGCGCGCAATCATCGACACGCCGCCGGTCTTGGTACGCGACGGTGGTGTTATCGCACCAGGCTATAACGAAGAACTGGATGAGTGGCGGGCGCTGGCTGACGGCGCGACCGATTATCTGGAGCGTCTGGAAATCCGCGAGCGTGAACGTACCGGCCTGGACACGCTGAAAGTCGGCTTTAACGCGGTTCATGGTTATTACATTCAGATCAGCCGTGGGCAAAGCCATCTGGCGCCAATCAACTATATGCGCCGCCAGACGCTGAAAAACGCTGAACGTTACATTATTCCAGAGCTGAAAGAGTACGAAGACAAAGTCCTCACTTCAAAAGGCAAAGCACTAGCACTGGAAAAACAGCTTTATGAAGAGTTGTTCGACCTGCTGTTGCCGCATCTGGAAGCGCTGCAACAGAGCGCGAGCGCGCTGGCAGAACTCGACGTGCTGGTGAACCTGGCAGAGCGGGCCTATACCCTGAACTACACCTGCCCGACCTTTATTGATAAACCTGGCATTCGCATTACCGAAGGCCGCCATCCGGTGGTTGAACAGGTACTGAATGAGCCGTTTATCGCTAACCCGCTAAATCTGTCGCCACAGCGTCGGATGTTGATTATTACCGGTCCGAACATGGGCGGTAAAAGTACCTATATGCGCCAGACCGCACTGATTGCGCTGATGGCCTATATCGGCAGCTATGTACCGGCACAAAAAGTCGAGATTGGCCCGATTGACCGTATCTTTACCCGTGTGGGCGCGGCGGACGATCTGGCATCCGGGCGTTCAACCTTTATGGTGGAGATGACCGAAACCGCTAATATTCTGCATAACGCCACCGAGTACAGTCTGGTGTTGATGGATGAGATTGGACGCGGGACGTCCACTTACGATGGTCTGTCACTGGCATGGGCGTGCGCGGAAAATCTGGCGAATAAGATTAAGGCATTGACGCTGTTTGCCACCCACTACTTCGAGCTGACTCAACTACCGGAGAAAATGGAAGGCGTCGCTAACGTGCACCTCGATGCGCTGGAGCACGGCGACACCATCGCCTTTATGCACAGCGTGCAGGACGGCGCGGCGAGCAAAAGCTACGGCCTGGCGGTTGCTGCGCTGGCAGGCGTGCCGAAAGAGGTGATCAAACGCGCGCGGCAAAAACTGCGCGAGCTGGAAAGCATTTCACCGAATGCCGCCGCTACGCAGGTGGATGGTACGCAAATGTCTTTGCTATCAGTACCAGAAGAAACTTCGCCTGCGGTCGAAGCTCTGGAAAATCTTGATCCAGATTCACTCACCCCGCGTCAGGCGTTAGAGTGGATTTATCGGTTGAAAAGTTTGGTGTAAAAATAATTCCCGATAGTCTTTTGCTATCGGGAATATTAACGACAACTGACAAATCAAATAAAAATACCCTGTATAATAGTAGATATTATTTTACAGGGTAAAACCATGCCATCTACACGCTATCAAAAAATCAATGCCCATCACTATCGCCATATATGGGCCGTTGGTGATATTCATGGGGATTATCAATTATTACAATCCCGTTTACATCAATTATCATTTTGCACTGAAACAGACTTACTTATTTCCGTCGGCGATAACATTGATCGTGGGCCGGAGAGTCTTAATGTGTTGCGCCTGTTAAACCAGCCCTGGTTTAACACCGTAAAAGGCAACCACGAAGCGATGGCGCTTGATGCGTTCGCTACAGGTGATGGTAATATGTGGTTAGCCAGCGGCGGTGACTGGTTTTTCGATTTAAATGATACGGAACAACAAGAGGCAATAAATCTGTTACTGAAATTCCATCAGCTCCCGCATATTATTGAAATCACTAACGACATAATAAAATATGTCATCGCACATGCAGATTATCCGGGAAATGAATATCTCTTTGGCAAAGAAATAGCGGAAAGCGAATTACTCTGGCCTGTTGATCGTGTGCAGAAATCGCTTAATGGCGAGTTAGAAGAAATCAACGGCGCTGACTATTTTATATTTGGACATATGATGTTTGATAACATTCAGACGTTCGCTAACCAGATTTACATTGATACCGGATCGCCGAAAAGCGGACGCCTGTCGTTTTATAAAATTAAATAACGTAGCCGGGTAAAGTAAATCCTCTACCCGGCATTTTTTATTAACGCTTATCTGTCGCCAGCAGCGGCGGAATGCTCGGTACCATCGGCGCGTCATCAATATCTTTTTGCGTCATACGGAACGCCTCCGGATAATGTTCACGGCTGGTGCGGCGAAGCGGTTCGGTATCGCGCCAGGTATAAAGGCAATGCTGGCACTGGTAGACCGTCCAGACATCTTTCACCGGCGATTTCGCCATCACTTCAATCTGTTCATCGGCACAACGTGGACAAATCATCTTCTTCTCCTTATTTACGTGCGGCCAGCATAGCGGTCAGTTTTTCAGCCCAGGCTTTAGTTTCCGGTAAATCCACCACCGGCTGGCTGTAGTGACCACGGTTGTCCGGGGCGACAGGCGTGGTGGCGTCGATAATCAGCTTGTCGGTGATCCCCGCCGGACTTGAGCCTGGGTCGAGTTCCAGCACTGACATATTTGGCAACTGCACCAGGTCGCCCGCCGGGTTCACTTTCGACGAGAGCGCCCACATCACCTGCGGCAGATTGAACGGATCAACGTCTTCATCGACCATAATCACCATCTTCACATAGCCCAGACCGTGCGGCGTGGTCATCGCACGCAGGCCCACCGCGCGGGCAAAGCCGCCGTAGCGTTTTTTGGTGGAGATTATCGCCAGCAGGCCGTGGGTGTACATGGCGTTCACCGCCTGCACTTCCGGGAACTCGGCTTTCAGTTGTTGATACAGCGGTACGCAGGTGGCTGGCCCCATCAGGTAGTCGATTTCGGTCCACGGCATGCCGAGGTACAGCGATTCGAAAATCGGCCTGGTGCGGTAAGAGACTTTATCGATGCGCACCACGGTCATGTTACGCCCGCCGGAGTAGTGTCCGGTAAACTCACCGAACGGCCCTTCGATTTCGCGTTTACGGCTTTCGATGACCCCTTCGAGGATCACTTCTGAACCCCACGGCACATCAAAACCGGTCAGCGGGGCGGTGGCGATCGGGTACGGGCTTTCACGCAGCGCGCCTGCCATTTCATACTCAGACTGATCGTATTTCAGCGGCGTGGCCCCCATCAGCGTGATGATCGGATCGTTACCGAGCGTGATGGCTATCGGCAGATCTTCACCGCGCTCTTCTGCTTTATGTAGATGCAGGGCGATATCGTGCATCGGCACCGGTTGCAGGCCGAGCTTTCGCTTGCCCTTCACTTCCATGCGGTAGATGCCGACGTTCTGCTTGCCGAAGTTATCCGGGTCGAGCGGATCGCGGGAAACCACGCACGCTTTGTCGAGATAGAAACCGCCATCGCCATCGTTTAAACGAAACAGCGGCAGGATATCGAACAGGTTGATCTCGTCGCCATCAACGGTATTCTGCGCCCAAGCTGGATTGGCGCGGCGCTCCGGGGCAATCGGGAAGTTATCCCAGCGGCGGATAAACTCATCAATCTGCTTTTTGACCGGCGTATTTGGCGGTAGGCCGAGGGAAATCGCGTGGTTCTGCCAGGACCCGATGGTGTTCATCGCCACACGCGCATCGGTAAAACCACGAATATTATCAAACCACAGCGCGGGTGCGCCGTCGCCGATACGCCCGGTGGCGTTGGCAGCAGCGGCCAGATCTGGCTCAGCGTTAACCTCTTCACTGATTTTCAGCAATTGCCCCTGGTCGTCAAGTGCCTGTAAAAAGCTGCGTAAATCATCAAAAGCCATTATTCATTCTCCAGAGAAAAACTCCCGGACTGCGGCAATCCTTGCCAGCGCCTGGCTTGAGGATGTTCGAGGCCAAACTGATCCATCACGCGGGCAACCACGTGGTGGACAATGTCATCTACCGTTTCGGGATGGTTATAGAAGGCAGGCATGGGCGGTATCATCGCCACGCCCATACGGGAAAGCGCGAGCATATTTTCAAGGTGGATAGTACTGAGCGGCATTTCACGCGGCACCAGCACCAGCTTGCGCCCTTCTTTGAGAACAACATCAGCTGCGCGCCCCACCAGCCCATCGGCATAGCCAGCACGAATACCAGCCAGCGTCTTCATGCTGCACGGAATAACGATCATGCCATCGGTACGAAAGGAACCTGAGGAGATAGTCGCCGCCTGATCCGCCGGGTTATGGCAATAGTCTGCCAGGGCCGCGACATCGTGGACGCTGTAGGGCGTTTCCAGTTCAATGGTGGTTTTCGCCCACTTCGACATCACAAGATGTGTTTCAACACCGGGCATCTTCTTTAGTGCTTGCAGTAATGCCACACCAAGAGGCGCACCTGTAGCCCCAGTCATCCCGACGATCAGTCTCATTTTTTACTCCCTTAATTGTTCGTACACGAACGTTATTATTAACATACCCTTCTATTCACGTAGCGGCAAGTGCGGAAAAGTAACAACATCTTCTTCGTCACTAAAAAACCGCTATGATAACGGCAGAGAATTAGCCCGGAGTTTACATGGCGTTACGAAATAAAGCGTTCCATCAGTTACGACAGCTTTTTCAGCAGCACACGTCTCGCTGGCAGCATGAGTTACCTGATCTGACCAAACCGCAGTATGCGGTGATGCGCGCTATTGCTGAACACCCCGGTATAGAGCAGGTTGCGCTGATAGAAGCAGCTGTCAGCACGAAGGCAACGCTGGCGGAAATGTTGGCAAGAATGGAAAATCGTGGCCTGGTCAGACGAGAGCATGACACCGTCGATAAGCGACGGCGCTTTGTCTGGCTGACTGCGGAAGGAGAAAAGGTACTTGCAGCGGCGATCCCCATTGGTGACGGCGTGGATGAAGAATTTTTGGGGCGTTTGAGTGGAGAAGAGCAGGAGCTGTTTATGCAGCTGGTGCGAAAAATGATGAACACATAACGCTGTCGCATCTTATCCAGGCGACAAAACACACCAACTCCCTATACAAAAGAAAAAGGCCAGCCTCATATGAGACTGGCCTTTCTGACAGATGCTTGCTTATTCGCGGAACAGCGCTTCGATATTCAGCCCCTGAGTCTGCAAAATCTCACGCAGACGGCGCAGGCCTTCAACCTGAATCTGGCGAACACGTTCACGGGTGAGGCCAATTTCACGACCTACATCTTCCAGTGTTGCCGCTTCGTACCCCAGCAAACCGAATCGACGTGCCAGCACTTCACGCTGCTTGGCGTTCAGTTCGAACAGCCATTTGACGATACTTTGTTTCATATCGTCATCTTGCGTGGTGTCTTCCGGACCGTTCTCTTTTTCATCGGCCAGGATATCCAGCAACGCTTTTTCGGAATCACCACCCAATGGGGTGTCTACCGAGGTAATGCGCTCGTTAAGACGAAGCATACGGCTGACGTCATCAACTGGCTTATCCAGTTGCTCTGCGATCTCTTCCGCACTCGGTTCGTGGTCCAGCTTATGGGACAACTCACGTGCGGTTCGCAGGTAAACGTTCAGCTCCTTTACGATGTGAATCGGCAAACGAATAGTACGGGTTTGGTTCATGATGGCCCGTTCGATCGTCTGGCGAATCCACCAGGTTGCGTAAGTTGAGAAGCGGAAACCACGTTCCGGGTCAAACTTCTCAACCGCGCGGATCAGCCCCAGGTTGCCCTCTTCGATAAGGTCCAGCAGCGCCAGACCACGATTGCCATAACGGCGGGCAATTTTTACCACCAGACGCAAGTTACTCTCGATCATCCGGCGGCGAGAGGCGACATCACCACGCAGTGCGCGACGCGCAAAATAAACTTCTTCTTCGGCCGTTAACAGTGGCGAATAACCAATCTCACCAAGATAAAGCTGAGTCGCGTCCAGCACACGCTGTGTTGCGCCCTGCGATAACAGCTCCTCTTCGGCCAAATCGTTATCACTGGGTTCCTCTTCAACTAAGGCCTTTTCGTCAAAAACCTCAACTCCATTCTCATCAAATTCCGCGTCTTCATTTAAATCATGAACTTTCAGCGTATTCTGACTCATAAGGTGGCTCCTACCCGTGATCCCTTGACGGAACATTCAAGCAAAAGCCTGGTTCCGCCGATTTATCGCTGCGGCAAATAACGCAGCGGGTTTACGGATTTCCCCTTGTAACGAATTTCAAAATGCAAGCGTGTTGAACTGGTTCCGGTGCTACCCATGGTCGCTATTTTTTGCCCCGCCTTAACTTCTTGTTGTTCCCGGACCAGCATTGTGTCGTTATGGGCGTAGGCACTCAGGTAATCATCATTATGTTTGATGATAATCAGATTACCGTAGCCGCGCAGCGCATTACCGGCATAAACAACGCGGCCATCTGCGGTCGCGATAATTGCCTGTCCTTTGCTACCTGCGATATCAATCCCCTTGTTGCCTCCCTCAGAAGCGCCAAAGGTTTCAATCACTTTGCCCTCAGTCGGCCAGCGCCAGGTGGAGATCGGCGTACTGGTTGTTGTACTGCTGACAGTTGGCTCGGTTGTGCTTGCTGTTGGTACCGTTACAGGCGCTGTGACCGTGGTCGCAGTTGGCTTGTTGTTCGGCAACATTTTGTTAGCACTCTGTTCACCCGAAGATTCAGAATACGTAATTGTCGGTTGCGACGCAACAGCAACGGTGGAATTTTGTGCAGGCTTGATCACAACTCCTTGCTCTGCTGCGTCGGCCTGGGTAATGGCATTTCCGCCAGTGATTGGCGTACCGGAAGCATTCCCCACCTGTAAGGTCTGACCTACGTTCAGAGCGTAAGGCGCCTGAATATTGTTGCGTTGGGCAAGGTCACGGAAGTCGTTACCGGTAATCCAGGCGATATAGAAAAGCGTGTCGCCTTTTTTCACGGTGTAAGTACTGCCGCTATAACTGCCTTTCGGAATATTTCCGTACTGACGGTTATAGACGATGCGTCCGTTTTCCATTTGCACCGGTTGCTGGGCAACAGGCTGTACCGGTTGGATTTGCGGCTGTTGAGCCGATTGAATTTGTGGCTGTTGTACCGGCTGAATTTGCGGTTGCTGCGTTGTAGACGTCGTCCCCATCTTCGGTGGCGGCGTAATCAACATACCAGAATTGGTATTTGCAGGTGCATTGCCATTGACGGAGCTGACAGGTGCCGGTGGATTTGAAGTGTCAGAACAGCCAGCCAACCATAGCGAAACCAGTGACAAAGCCGCAATACGGCGAACGGTGAATTTTGGGCTTCCCGCGCTCATTTATCCCCCAGGAAAAAAATTGGTTAATAACCAGTGACATAATTACCGTGCAAGGCACTCTACTGAACACTGGAAAAGATGTTCACGATACGCTGACCTGCTGCAAAATAACCAGGAAAATTCCAGGTATTTTCCTCACGCGCTAAGCCAGCTCCCCCTTTACTAAGGGAACAAAGCGCACAGCCTCCACGGTGTCGATAATAAATTCGCCTCCCCGACGACGCACCCGCTTTAAATACTGGTGCTCTTCCCCTACGGGTAAGACGAGAATGCCGCCTTCGTCCAGTTGCGTCATTAACGCTGTCGGAATTTCGGGCGGTGCAGCCGTTACAATGATAGCGTCAAACGGCGCACGTGCTTGCCAACCTTGCCATCCATCACCGTGACGGGTTGAAACATTGTGTAAATCAAGATTTTTCAGACGTCTGCGCGCCTGCCACTGCAACCCTTTAATCCGCTCGACCGAGCATACATGCTGGACAAGATGTGCCAGAATTGCTGTTTGATATCCTGAACCAGTGCCGATCTCCAGCACTCGCGACTGCGGCGTCAGTTCAAGTAATTCAGTCATTCGCGCCACCATATACGGCTGCGAAATTGTCTGCCCCTGACCTATCGGCAATGCGATATTGTCCCAGGCTTTTTGTTCAAACGCTTCATCGATGAATTTTTCACGCGGCACGGCAGCAAGTGCATTAAGCACCTGCTCATCCTGAATACCTTGCGCACGTAATTGATCCAGAAGTGCTTGTACGCGTCTGCTTACCATTGCGTGCCAACTCCCACGCTGTTTAACCAGTCTGAAACCACATCTTGCGCGTTGTGCGCGGTTAAATCCACATGCAGCGGCGTGATGGAGACGTAGCCTTCATCTACCGCAGCAAAATCGGTCCCCGGACCGGCATCACACTTACCGCCCGGCGGGCCAATCCAGTACAGCGTATTACCGCGCGGATCCTGCTGCGGAATCACTTGATCTGCCGGATGTCGTGTACCGCAGCGAGTCACGCGGATACCTTTAATCTGATCCAGCGGTAAATCAGGTACGTTGATATTGAGAATACGTCCGGTACGCAGCGGCTCTTTACACAGTGCACGCAAAATGGAACAGGTGACCGCTGCAGCAGTGTCGTAATGTTTATGCCCGTCAAGTGAAACGGCCAGTGCCGGAAAGCCTAAATGACGGCCTTCCATCGCGGCGGCTACCGTGCCGGAATAAATAACATCATCACCCAGATTCGGCCCGGCGTTAATACCCGAAACCACAATATCCGGGCGCGGACGCATCAGAGCATTCACGCCAAGATAGACACAATCGGTCGGGGTTCCCATTTGCACGGCGATATCACCATTTTCAAAGGTAAACGTGCGCAGGGAGGATTCCAGCGTTAGAGAATTTGAAGCGCCGCTGCGATTACGATCGGGGGCGACCACCTGAACGTCAGCAAACTCACGCAGAGCTTTCGCCAGCGTTTGTATACCGGGTGCATGTACCCCGTCATCATTACTCAGCAATATGCGCATAATCACCTGTTGTGTTGATAAGTTCCCTGACAACGCTGGTTGCAAAGCTTCCTGCCGGAAGCCAGAAACGGATTTCGACGGTGACGTCATCCCACCAGTTCCAGCTTAATTGTTGCGGATATAACAGCATCGCTCTGCGCGCCGCCTCAACTTTTTCGCGCAGCAGTAAGGCTTGTAATTCCGTTTCTTCGGCGACAGCTGCTTGTTCGAATGCCAGCGCCTCACGCTGGGTTCCCCATTCACCGCTACCCGGCATTGCAGCGGTAATTAACAGCTCTTTATCGTTCACGCGACGCTGTAATTCCGCCAGTTCTTCATTCGTGGCAACAAACCAGCTGCCGCGCCCGGCTAATTGTAGCGCATCACCGTCAACAACCTGATTAACTTCTGCTTTTTTGAGACGCTCAGCAACAATCTGATTAAACAACGCACTACGAGCTGCCGACAACCAAAAACTACGCTTATTGCGATCGCGCACCGGAGTATTGGTTTGCGCCCAGCGCAACGCACCCTGCAAGTTACTACCGCCAATACCAAAACGTTGCGCGCCAAAGTAATTCGGTACACCTTTCACGCAAATATCGATCAGTCGCTGTTCAACGTCATCACGATTGCTCACTTCTCGCAGCACCAGGGTAAAAGCGTTGCCTTTCAGCGCACCTAAACGCAGTTTGCGCTTGTGGCGTGCATACTCCAGCACCTGGCAGCCTTCCAGTTGAAACGCACTTAGATCAGGCATCTCTTTGCCCGGTACCCGAGCGCATAACCACTGTTCCGTAACGGCGTGTTTGTCTTTCTGCCCGGCGAAACTGACTTCGCGAGCATGAATTTTCAGGAATTTCGCCAGTGCGTCGGCCACAAAACGGGTATTGCAGCCGTTTTTGAGGATCCGCACCAGGATATGCTCACCTTCACCATCAGGCTCAAAGCCTAAATCTTCCACCACTACAAAATCTTCCGGGTTAGCTTTCAGCAGCCCGGTTCCTTGCGGTTTGCCGTGGAGGTAAGTGAGATTATCAAATTCAATCATTTTGTTGCCTTAATGAGTAGCGCCACCGCTTCACAGGCAATCCCTTCCCCACGTCCGGTAAATCCGAGTTTTTCCGTAGTAGTGGCTTTCACGTTAACATCATCCATATGGCAGCCGAGATCTTCGGCAATAAACACGCGCATTTGTGGAATGTGCGGCAGCATCTTCGGTGCCTGAGCGATGATAGTGACATCGACGTTGCCGAGGGTATAGCCCTTCGCCTGAATGCGTCGCCAGGCTTCGCGTAGCAGCTCGCGGCTGTCAGCGCCTTTAAATGCCGGATCGGTATCCGGGAATAGCTTGCCGATATCCCCCAGCGCCGCTGCACCAAGTAATGCATCGGTCAGCGCGTGCAGCGCCACGTCGCCATCAGAATGTGCCAGCAGCCCTTTTTCATAAGGGATGCGCACGCCACCAATGATAATTGGGCCTTCGCCGCCAAAGGCGTGAACATCAAAACCGTGTCCAATTCGCATTATGTATTCTCCTGATGGATGGTTCGGGTGAGGTAAAATTCGGCAAGCGCCAAATCTTCCGGGCGCGTGACTTTAATGTTATCCGCTCGGCCTTCGACAAGCTGTGGATGAAAACCGCAGTATTCCAGCGCTGAGGCTTCGTCAGTAATGGTAGCGCCTTCATTTAAAGCGCGTGTCAGGCAGTCATGTAACAGCTCACGAGGGAAAAATTGCGGCGTAAGCGCGTGCCATAAGCCGTTGCGATCAACGGTGTGAGCAATAGCATTTTTGCCTGGCTCGGCGCGTTTCATCGTATCGCGCACCGGCGCGGCGAGGATCCCTCCCGTGCGGCTGGTTTCGCTCAACGCCAACAGGCGCGCGAGGTCATCCTGATGCAGACAAGGGCGAGCGGCGTCATGCACTAACACCCACTGCGCATCGCCAGCGGCATTCAGACCAGCCAGCACGGAATTAGCACGCTCTTCACCACCAGCAACAACGGTGATTTGCGGATGATTCGCCAGAGGAAGTTGAGCAAAGCGGTTATCGCCAGGGCTTATTGCAATGACGACACGCGTCACCCGGGGATGCGCCAGCAGCGCATGCACCGAGTGTTCAAGAATGGTTTTATTACCGATTGAGAGATATTGCTTAGGACATTCCGTTTGCATTCGGCGGCCAAATCCGGCCGCCGGAACCACGGCGCAAACATCCAAATGAGTGGTTGCCATGTTAATTCCTGGGCTGATTTATCGATTGTTTTGCCCCGCAGACTGCGCGCGCTTCGACGCGTCAGGCACCAGACGATAAAAAGTTTCGCCCGGCCTGGTCATGCTGAGTTCATTACGCGCACGCTCTTCGAGCGCCTCCTGGCCGCCATTGAGATCGTCAATTTCGGCAAAAAGCTGATCGTTTCGCGCTTTAAGTTTCGCGTTTGTAGCTTGCTGTGCCGCCACATCATCATTGACGCGGGTATAGTCATGTATACCGTTCTTACCGAACCACAGCGAATACTGTAGCCAGACCAGAATAGCCAGCAACAGCAGCGTTAGTTTACCCATCCTGCCCCCTGAAAAACGGCATCCTCATCCCATGCATCCGAAGACGACTCTGCATCCTCTGTTGGGGATACCGCGACAACGCGGGCAAATGTACCACATTTGTCCACTGTTACGTATACCCAGGGCGCGCAGAACATAATCTCATTATTGGTTACGGTTTGAATTATGGACAGAATGAACAGGAAAGAACAGATTAGCCCAACAACCACATAAACAGTGCACCAAACATAATGCCAACGGTGATAAAAGTGAAAACAATACTGTAGCGTAATTTCCCGTCCATCAAGGAATGCAGCGCAATACCTACCACCACCGCAACAGGCATCAGCGCCAGAAAGAAAGGCCAGGTGTAGATAAAGAAAAACAGCGTGTTAGAGCCATAAATCAACATCGGAATCGCCAGTGCACACAGCCAGGACACAAAACCGACCACGGCCCCTGGTAGCGACCATGTGGTTTCTTCATCCTCGGTAAGGCTATCACTATTTGTTAGTGTAATGTTATGGCTATTACGCATATCAGATCCTGTTACTTTGACGAACCGGGCATGAAAACCCGGTGGTGTCTCAGGATCTGATAATATCGTTCTGTCTCAGTAGATCTAATAATTGCTGAACCAAATTTGTTACTAATTGTTCACCATTGAGATGAATTTCTGCCGATTCAGGCGCTTCGTAAACGGAATCTATTCCGGTAAAGTTACGCAGTTCACCAGCGCGTGCTTTTTTATATAAGCCTTTTGGATCGCGAGACTCACAAATCGCCAGCGGCGTATCGACAAACACTTCGATAAACCGCCCTTCTCCTACACGTTCGCGAACCATCTGCCGTTCGGCGCGGTGTGGTGAGATAAACGCCGTCAGCACCACAAGTCCGGCTTCGACCATTAAATTCGCCACCTCACCGACCCGACGGATATTTTCTTTGCGATCGGCATCGCTAAAACCGAGATCGCTGCATAAACCGTGGCGGACATTGTCGCCATCCAGTAAATATGTACTGACGCCAAGTTTATGTAACGCCTCCTCCAGCGCCCCCGCGACCGTTGATTTACCGGAACCAGAGAGGCCGGTAAACCACAGCACAACACCTCGATGACCGTGGTGGTGCTCGCGTTGTTGTGCAGTAACCGGATGGCTATGCCAGACGACGTTTTCGTCATGCAGCGCCATCATTTACCTCCCAGTAAATCGCGCGCTCCCCAGTGCGGGAAGTGGCGGCGTACTAACGCATTCAGCTCCAGCTCGAATGCGCTAAATTCCGACGGCGCAACGGCGGCCTCGTTTTTCGGCTCATGCACCATACCGGCACCAACAGTCACGTTGCTCAGGCGATCGATAAAAATCAGCCCACCCGTCACCGGATTTTGTTGATAACGATCTAACACCAACGGCTCGTCAAAGGTGAGATCCACGAGGCCGATCCCATTCAGTGGCAGGTTTTCAACTTCGCGTTGGGTAAGGTTATTAATATCAACCTGATAGCGAATACCATCAACACGGGCGCGCGTCTTCTTACCGGCGATTTTGATGTCGTAACTCTGCCCAGGGGAAAGCGGTTGCTCCGCCATCCATACCACATCAACTGACGCACTCTGCACTGCCAGTAACGCTTCATCTGCTGTCAGCAGCAGATCGCCACGGCTGATATCGATCTCGTCCGTCAGCACCAGGGTGATCGCTTCTCCAGCAAAAGCTTCTCCGCGATCGCCATCAAAAGTGACGATCCGCGCGATGCTTGACTCCACACCAGAGGGCAGCACTTTGACACGTTGCCCGACTTGCACGCTGCCGGAAGCCAGCGTTCCGGCGTAGCCACGAAAATCGAGATTAGGGCGGTTAACGTACTGAACCGGGAAGCGCATCGGCTGGGCATCAACCACTCGCTGAATCTCCACGGTTTCCAGCACTTCAAGTAATGTTGGGCCGCTGTACCACGGCATTCTTTCACTTTGCGAAGCTACATTGTCGCCTTCCAGCGCAGAGAGCGGCACAAAGCGAATATCCAGATTGCCCGGCAATTGTTCGGCAAAAGTCAGGTAGTCTTCACGAATGCGGGTGAATGTCTCTTCACTGTAATCCACCAGATCCATTTTGTTGATCGCTACGACCAGATGTTTGATCCCCAACAGCGTGGAGATAAAACTGTGACGACGGGTTTGATCGAGCACGCCTTTACGGGCGTCGATCAATAAGATCGCCAGCTCACACGTTGACGCGCCAGTCGCCATATTGCGGGTGTACTGCTCGTGCCCAGGGGTATCGGCGATAATAAATTTACGCTTCTCGGTGGAGAAATAGCGATAAGCCACATCGATTGTGATGCCCTGTTCGCGTTCCGCTTGCAGGCCGTCCACCAGCAGCGCCAGATCCAGTTTTTCGCCCTGGGTGCCGTGACGTTTACTGTCGTTATGCAGCGATGAGAGCTGATCTTCGTAGATTTGGCGGGTATCGTGCAGCAGGCGACCAATCAGGGTACTTTTGCCGTCATCGACGCTACCACAGGTCAGAAAACGCAGCAGGCTTTTATGTTGTTGCGCAATCATCCAGGCTTCGACGCCGCCTTCATTGGCGATTTGTTGTGCAAGTGCGGTGTTCATCTTAAAAATACCCCTGACGTTTTTTCAGCTCCATAGAGCCTGCCTGGTCGCGGTCAATCACGCGCCCCTGACGTTCACTGGTGGTGGAAACCAGCATCTCTTCGATGATCTCTGGCAGCGTTTGTGCATTTGACTCCACCGCACCGGTCAGCGGCCAGCAGCCCAGCGTGCGAAAGCGAACCATCCGTTTTTTAATCACTTCACCCGGTTGCAGGTCGATACGGTTGTCATCAATCATCATCAACATACCGTCGCGTTCCAGAACCGGACGTTCGGCGGCGAGATACAGCGGAACAATGTCGATATTTTCCAGCCAGATGTATTGCCAGATATCCTGCTCGGTCCAGTTAGAGAGCGGGAAGACGCGGATGCTTTCGCCTTTGTTGATCTGCCCGTTATAGTTGTGCCACAACTCCGGACGCTGGTTTTTCGGATCCCAGCGATGAAATCGGTCACGGAAAGAGTAGATTCGTTCTTTGGCGCGGGACTTCTCTTCATCGCGACGTGCGCCACCGAAGGCGGCATCAAAACCGTATTTGTTCAGAGCCTGTTTCAAACCTTCGGTTTTCATAATGTCGGTATGTTTGGCGCTGCCGTGCACGAACGGGTTAATCCCCATCGCCACGCCTTCCGGGTTTTTATGTACCAGCAACTCGCAGCCGTAAGCTTTCGCCGTACGATCGCGGAACTCATACATCTCGCGGAATTTCCAGCCGGTATCGACATGCAGCAGTGGGAACGGCAGCGTACCAGGATAAAACGCCTTGCGCGCCAGATGCAGCATGACGCTGGAATCTTTGCCGATGGAGTAAAGCATCACCGGATTTGAGAATTCTGCCGCCACCTCGCGAATGATGTGGATGCTTTCCGCCTCCAGCTGTCGTAGGTGGGTAAGTCGTTTTTGATCCATAACCGTTCCTTTGCAATACCGCTATTTTCTTGCCATCAGATGTTTCGACTATAGGGAGCGCAGGAGAACGAATGAAATTACCAATTGGAATGAGTAGTTCCTTAACGGAATAACGCTTTGGCAAAGCAAATATCAAAAAGTGCTTAAGCTACCGAATTTCGGGCGTTTAGGAAGATTTGAAATTGTTTTAGCGCAGCGGCAGTTTCATACTATGGCGGTAAAAATTTTGCATGGTATTTAAGGACTCACTATGTTTTCCGCATTGCGCCACCGTACCGCTGCCCTGGCGCTCGGCGTATGCTTTATTCTCCCCGTTTACGCCTCATCACCTAAACCTGGTGATTTTGCCAATACACAGGCGCGACATATTGCCACTTTCTTTCCGGGACGAATGACCGGAACACCCGCAGAAATGTTATCTGCCGATTATATTCGGCAACAGTTTCAGCAAATGGGTTACCGCAGTGATATTCGAACATTTAATAGCCGATATATTTATACCGCACGCGATAACCGCAAAAACTGGCACAACGTGACGGGAAGTACGGTGATTGCCGCTCATGAAGGCAAAGCGCCGCAGCAGATCATCATTATGGCGCATCTGGATACCTATGCCCCGCAGAGCGACGCAGATGCAGATGCCAATCTCGGCGGGCTGACGTTACAAGGAATGGATGATAATGCCGCAGGTTTAGGTGTCATGCTGGAGCTAGCTGAACGCCTGAAAGATATTCCGACTGAGTATGGGATTCGTTTTATTGCCACCAGTGGTGAAGAGGAAGGGAAATTAGGTGCTGAGAATTTACTCAAGCGCATGAGTGATACCGAAAAGAAAAATACTTTATTGGTGATTAACCTCGATAATCTGATTGTTGGCGATAAGCTGTATTTCAACAGTGGCGTAAAAACACCTGAAGCAGTAAGGAAATTAACGCGCGACCGGGCGCTGGCAATTGCCCGCAGTCATGGAATTGCCGCCACCACAAATCCAGGTTTGAATAAAAACTATCCGAAAGGCACTGGGTGTTGTAATGACGCAGAAATATTCGACAAAGCGGGCATTGCTGTACTTTCGGTGGAAGCGACAAACTGGAATCTTGGGAATAAGGATGGTTATCAACAACGAGCAAAAACAGCCGCATTCCCTGCGGGAAATAGCTGGCATGACGTAAGACTGGATAATCAACAGCATATAGATAAGGCACTTCCTGGAAGAATAGAACGCCGCTGCCGTGATGTTATGCGGATAATGTTACCGTTGGTGAAGGAGCTGGCGAAGGCGTCTTGATGGGGTTGAAATGATTACTCCCGTGCCTGCAGGAAATCAATGCCACCTGGAACAGAGAATAAAAAAGGGGTGCAGGAGGCCAAACTTTAACAATTCAATACGCGGGGTTTTACCCCCGCGTGGTGGCTACTTCTTCGATTCGTAAGCGAGAACTGCCTTAAACTCCATACCACGTTCTCTGATACTCAACTCACACAACGAGTCGCCTACCATCAGCGTGAATCCCAGTACTGTACAACACAGTACGATGATTGCCACAAGGGCATATTTTGTCAGCATGTCTTGCCTCCCTGCAAAGAAGAGACTAACATCCGAATTGCTTAGGTTCGAACGTAGGCCTCAGGTTGATAGAAATATCGCCTGGGGCTTTTGTCCATCTGGAACCTCGCGAATGCTTAACGCCAGACAGCCTCAAGCACCCGATGCCATTCTATATCTGTTGATTCCTCCTGCTATATTCACGTTTAAAATCAGGAATGCTGCTCGCAAAATAAAAACGCCCCTGTCATTTCTGACTGAGGCGTTTATTTTATTCAGAAGATATTTACCCTTCGTGCAATCCACATTCCCTTTTTAATCCAAAGAAACGCGTTTCTTCTTCCGCCATGCCAGGTTCCCATTTACGGGTTGTATGGGTATCTCCCACCGATAAATATCCTTCATCCCATAATGGGTGATATTTCAGGCCATGTTTTTGCAGGTACTGATATATCATCCGGTTATCCCAGTCGATAATCGGCAGCACCTTAAATACGCCACGCTGAATTGCCAGCACCGGTAAATTAGCGCGGCTGCCGGATTGTTCGCGGCGCAGGCCAGCAAACCACGTTTGCGCATTCAGTTCTTTCAGCGCCCGGTTCATCGGTTCAACTTTGTTGATATCATTGTATTTTTCAATGCCTTCAACGCCCTGCTCCCACAGTTTACCGTAGCGCGCTTCCTGCCAGGCGGCGCTTTCGGTAGCACGGTACACTTTCAGGTTGAGCTTGAGTTTGTCCGTTAACTCGTCAATAAAGCGGTAAGTTTCCGGGAACAGATAACCGGTATCGGTGAGGATCACCGGAATGTCCGGGTGAATCTGATTCACCAGATGCAGGCTCACCGCCGCCTGAATGCCGAAGCTGGAAGAAAGCACATATTCACCGGGCAGATTATCCAGCGCCCATGCAACGCGGCCTTCAGCGTCCAGTTTTTCCAGTTCGGCGTTAGTTTGGGCCAGCGCCAGAATCCGGTCTACCTTTGGCAGTTCGTTCAGGGTGTTTAGATCGAGTTTGGACATAAGTTCCTCACTGTTTGCCTTGCCTGATGCGACGCTGACGCGTCTTATCAGGCCTACAAGACCGGGCTCAACCGTAGGTCGGATAAGGCGTTTACGCCGCATCCGGCAAAGGTGCCAACTTGCCTTATGCGACGCTGTCGCGTCTTATCAGGCCTACAAAACCGGGCTCAACCGTAGGCTGGATAAGGCGTTTACGCCGCATCCGGCAAAAGGTGCCAACTTGCCTGATGCGACGCTGGCGCGTCTTATCAGGCCTACAAGACCGGGCTGATGGTTAATCCCACAAATCGCGCGCCGGGTCGAGCACCGGGCGAATGATGCCCGCACGCACCGTAAAGTCGCCGAAGCCTTCACCCGCTTCACGCTCTTTCGCCCAGCGCCCTATCAGTTCATCAAGCGACGCCAGGATTTCCGGCTCGGAGATGTTTTCTTTATACATCCGTGGGATACGTGTCCCCATGCGGTTGCCGCCAAGATGCAGGTTGTAGCGACCCGGCGCTTTACCCACCAGACCCACTTCCGCCAGCATCGCGCGACCACAACCATTCGGGCAGCCTGTTACACGCATCACGATATGCTCATCGCTAATGCCATGTTTCGCCATTAAATTATCGATGTTATCGATAAACGACGGCAGGAAACGCTCCGCTTCCGCCATCGCCAGCGGGCAAGTCGGGAATGACACGCAAGCCATTGAGTTTTCACGCTGCGGCGTTACGGCATTCATCAACCCGCTCTCTTTGGCGATCTTCTCGATCTTCGCTTTCTCACTTTCCGGTACACCGGCGATGATCAGATTCTGGTTCGCCGTAATGCGGAAATCGCCTTTGTGGATCTTCGCGATCTCCAGCAAGCCGGTTTTCAGCGGACGCCCAGGATAATCAAGGATGCGACCATTTTCGATAAACAGCGTCAGATGCCAGTTATCATCAATGCCCTTAACCCAGCCAATACGATCACCGCGTCCGGTAAACTCATACGGACGGATCGGTTCAAATTTGATCCCCGCGCGACGTTCCACTTCCGCTTTAAACGTCTCAACACCCACGCGCTCCAGCGTGTATTTGGTTTTGGCATTTTTACGATCGGTTCGGTTACCCCAGTCACGCTGAGTTGTCACGACGGCTTCCGCCACCGCCAGCGTATGCTCCAGCGGCAGATAGCCAAACTCGCTCGCCGTGCGGGCGTAGGTTTTCTTGTTACCGTGCTCCATGGAAAGCCCACCGCCCACCAACAGGTTAAAGCCCACCAGCTTGCCGTTTTCCGCGATCGCCACGAAGTTCATGTCGTTGGCATGCAGATCGATATCGTTCTGCGGCGGGATCACTACCGTGGTTTTAAACTTACGCGGCAGGTAGGTCTGACCAAGGATCGGCTCTTCATCAGTAGTGGCGACTTTTTCCTGATCGAGCCAGATCTCCGCGTAAGCGCGAGTACGCGGCAGCAGATGTTCAGAGATTTTCTTCGCCCATTCATAGGCTTCCGCATGCAGCTGCGACTCGAACGGGTTCGAGGTGCACAGCACGTTACGGTTCATGTCGTTGGCGGTGGCTAACGCATCCAGACCAACCGAGTGCAGCATCTGGTGTGCAGGTTTGACGTTCTTTTTCAGAATACCGTGGAACTGGAACGTCTGACGGTTGGTCAGGCGGATGCTACCGTAAACAGTGTTTTCCACCGCAAATTTATCGATCGCCTGCCACTGTTTGGTGGTGATAACACCGCCAGGCAAACGGCAGCGCAGCATCATGGCGTGGCGCGGTTCCAGCTTCTGCTCAGCACGTTCAGCGCGGATGTCACGGTCATCCTGCTGATACATACCGTGGAAACGGATCAGCAGGAAGTTATCGCCCTTAAACCCACCGGTCAGGCCGTCATTTAAATCTTCAGCAATCGTGCCGCGCAGATAGTTGCTTTCAAGCTTCATGCGCTCGGCGTCTGCCAGTTTACCTTCGACCACTAAAGGCCCTGGATGTTTTTCGCTCATTAGTAGACATCTCGCTGATAACGGCGCTCTACGCGCAGCTCACTTAAAAATTCATCTGCCGCTTCGGTGTCCATGCCACCAAATTCGGCAATCACTTCCAGAAGTGCCTGTTCAACGTCTTTCGCCATGCGATTAGCGTCGCCGCAGACATAAATGTGGGCACCGTCATTGATCCAGCGCCACAGCTCCGCGCCCTGTTCGCGCAGTTTGTCTTGTACGTAAATTTTTTCTTTTTGATCGCGCGACCAGGCGAGATCGATGCGCGTCAGCACGCCTTCTTTCACGTAACGCTGCCATTCCACCTGGTAGAGGAAATCTTCCGTAAAGTGCGGGTTGCCAAAGAACAGCCAGTTTTTACCCGGCGCTTCGTCGGCGGCACGTTGCTGCATAAAGGCGCGGAACGGCGCAATACCGGTACCTGGGCCAATCATAATCACCGGGGTTTCCGGGTTAGCGGGTAGGCGGAAGTTGTCGTTATGTTCGATAAAGACGCGAACTTCGCCCTCTTCTTCCACACGATCCGCGAGGAAACTAGAAGCACCACCGGCACGGGCGCGGCCTTCCACGTCGTAACGCACCACGCCAACGGTGACGTGTACTTCGTTCTCGACTTCCGCCTGCGAGGAGGCGATGGAATAGAGGCGCGGGGTCAGCGGGCGCAGCAGATTAATCAGCGCTTCGGCACCCAGTTGTGCCGGAGAGAAACGCACCATGTCGACAATCGGCGTGGTCGCGGCGTAATGCTGCAACTTCGCTTTATCGCCCACCAGCGGCAGCAGCGTTTCGCTGCGCGTTAAGGTAGCGTAGTTCTCAACGATATTGGCGGTGTTGACGGTCAGTTCGAAGTGCCACTGTAGCGCCTCATTCAACGGCAGGGTTTTGCCCTCAACGGTGACAGGTTCATCGCCTTTCAGCCACAGCAGTTCGACAAGTTCTTTCACCAGTGCCGGATCGTTCTGATACCAGACACCCAGCGCGTCACCCGGCTGATAACGCAGGCCAGAGTCGCCTAAGTCAATTTCGATATGACGAACGTCTTTTTCAGAGTTACGCCCGGTAATTTTCTGGTTAACCGAAAGGCTAGCCACCAGCGGCGCGTCTTTGCTGTACGGGCTGGTGTGGATTTCATTTAGCGCGCCAGTAGCGACGGATTGTGAAGGTGCTGCGACAGGCGCGCGCGATTTAAGCGCATCAACCACGCGGGCGCGCCACTCGCTGGCAGCGGCCTGGTATTCCACATCCGCATCAACGCGATCGAGCAGGCGTTCACCGCCCAGTTCCGCCAGCTTGCTGTCGAAATCTTTCCCGGACTGGCAGAAAAATTCATAAGAGCTATCGCCAAGGCTAAACACGGCAAACGCGGTGTTTTCCAGCTTCGGCGCTTTTTTGGAGAACAGAAACTTATGCAGCGCGACGGCTTCTTCCGGCGGTTCTCCTTCCCCTTGTGTTGACGTCACCACGATAAGCAGTTTTTCGCTGGCGATTTGTTTGAATTTATAGTCGCCCGCGTTCACCAGCTTAACGTTCAGTTTTACCGCTAATAAATCATCGCGTAACGCTTCGGCGACCCGACGCGCATTGCCGGTTTGCGAAGCGGAGATAATAGTAATACCCGGCATTTCTGCAGCGGGCGCTGGCGTCGCTGCAAGCGTAGCAGGCTGCTGGTTAAGCACGCCCCAGAAATAGCCAGAAACCCAGGCAAGCTGGGTGGGCGTTAAATCGGTCGTGGCCGCCTGGAGGCGTGCCAGTTGCTCCGGGTTCAGCGGAAGCAAAGCGGAAGGTGGGACCTGTGTCGTCATGCGTCGTTATGTTCCAGTAAGCAAAGCTGTTTATCGGCCCTGTCAGCGCCCATAAAACAGAAGAGAAGGTAAGGTTAACGGCGCGAAGGGGGTGGATTAAAGACGGGATAGCGATAACTAATAACCAAATCGACTAACCTGTTTTAGCAATAGTCTTTAACAACAAAATAGATTTATTAACTCAATGAAAAATAAATAAATATCGACCGCAATTAAGTTAAATCGGTCATTTTGCGCAACAAACCCGTTTTTAGTAATGCGAAAAAACAGGCTTTCCGGTACTCTACGGCGGTTTTATCGTCCTGTAGAGAAATTATGATGTCCACCACGTTATTTAAAGATTTCACCTTCGAAGCCGCTCACCGTCTGCCGCACGTCCCACAGGGACATAAGTGCGGGCGCTTACACGGGCATTCTTTTATGGTGCGCCTGGAAATCACAGGGGAAGTCGATCCACATACGGGCTGGATTATCGATTTCGCTGAACTGAAAGCGGCGTTTAAACCAACCTACGATCGCCTCGACCACTATTACCTCAATGATATACCCGGTCTGGAAAACCCAACCAGCGAAGTTTTAGCAAAATGGATTTGGGATCAAGTTAAACCCGTTGTGCCGCTATTAAGTGCGGTGATGGTGAAAGAAACCTGCACTGCGGGCTGTATCTATCGCGGCGAATGATAAGAGTGTGTCGGCGGTCAATTTCCCTTAAGTAACGCTATGTTAGGGTGTTGCGCTCAGGATATCTGGAGCACACCATGGAAGATGACTGCGACATTATTATCATCGGTGCGGGTATAGCAGGCACCGCTTGTGCTTTACGTTGCGCGCGGGCAGGTTTGTCCGTTCTGTTACTGGAACGCGCTGAAATTCCCGGCAGTAAAAACCTTTCCGGCGGGCGTTTATATACCCATGCGCTCGCTGAACTCCTCCCGCAATTTCATCTGACCGCGCCCCTTGAGCGTCGCATCACCCACGAAAGCCTTTCTTTATTAACACCAGATGACGCCACAACATTTTCCAGCTTACTGCCCAACGGCGAGTCATGGAGCGTGTTACGCCCGCGATTCGATCCGTGGCTGGTTGCCGAAGCCGAAAAAGAAGGTGTCGAGTGTATCCCTGGTGCGACGGTAGATGCGCTGTATGAAGAAAACGGCAGAGTGTGTGGCGTTATCTGTGGTGACGATATTCTCCGCACCCGTTATGTCGTCCTGGCAGAAGGTGCCAATAGCCTCCTGGCGGAACGCCACGGATTAGTTACCCGCCCTGCTGGCGAATCAATGGCGTTAGGAATCAAAGAAGTGCTGGCGCTGGAAACATCCGCTATTGAAGAACGTTTTCATCTGGAGAATAACGAAGGCGCAGCGTTGCTGTTCAGCGGCGAAATCTGTGATGACTTGCCCGGCGGCGCATTTCTTTATACTAATCAACAAACGCTCTCGTTAGGGATTGTTTGCCCGCTCTCTTCCCTTACGCAAAGTCGTGTTCCGGCAAGCGAGCTGCTGGCCCGCTTTAAAACGCATCCAGCAGTGCGCCCGCTTATCAAAAACACGGAATCGCTGGAGTATGGCGCGCATCTGGTGCCAGAAGGTGGCCTGCACAGTATGCCGGTGCAATACGCCGGTAACGGCTGGCTACTGGTGGGCGATGCGTTACGCAGTTGCGTCAATACCGGAATTTCCGTACGCGGCATGGATATGGCGCTGACTGGCGCACAGGCGGCGGCACAAACGCTGATAAGCGCCTGCCAGCACCGCGAGCCGCAAAATCTGTTTCCGCTTTATCATCAAAACATAGAACGCAGTCAGCTGTGGGATGTTCTACAACGTTATCAGCATGTTCCGGCGCTTTTGCAACGCCCGGGATGGTACCGTGCGTGGCCTGCGTTAATGCAGGATATTTCCCGTGATTTATGGGATCAGGGGGATAAACCTGTTCCGCCGCTGCGCCAGTTACTCTGGCGTCATATACGTCGTCATGGCCTGTGGCATCTGGCGGGCGATGTTATCAGGAGTCTGCGATGTCTGTAGCCCGTAATCTCTGGCGCGTTGCTGATGCGCCGCACATTGTTCCGTCTGACTCCGTTGAGCGTCAGACGGCAGAACGATTGATTAACGCCTGTCCGGCAGGTCTTTTTTCGCTCACGCCGGAAGGGGACTTGCGTGTTGATTATCGCGGTTGCCTTGAGTGCGGAACCTGCCGTTTGCTGTGCGACGAAAAAACACTACAACAGTGGCGCTATCCGCCTTCCGGATTCGGCATCACCTACCGCTTTGGATAAATAATAAGGATAATGTATGTCCCTCTTACACCTGCTCCGCCAGAATCCGGTGATTGCTGCCGTTAAAGATAATGCCAGCCTGCAACTGGCAATCGATTCTGAATGCCAGTTTATTTCCGTGTTGTACGGCAATATCTGCACCATCAGCCATATCGTTAAAAAGATTAAGAACGCCGGGAAATATGCCTTTATTCATGTCGATTTGCTGGAAGGTGCATCGAACAAAGAAGTGGTGATTCAGTTTCTGAAACTGGTGACCGAAGCGGACGGCATTATCAGCACGAAAGCATCGATGCTGAAAGCGGCAAGAGCGGAAGGTTTTTTCTGTATTCATCGCCTGTTTATTGTCGATTCGATTTCGTTTCACAACATTGATAAGCAGGTTGCGCAATCGAACCCAGATTGTATTGAGATCCTGCCAGGCTGTATGCCCAAAGTGCTGGGCTGGGTGACGGAGAAAATCCGCCAACCGCTGATTGCTGGTGGGTTGGTGTGCGATGAAGAAGATGCGCGTAATGCGATTAACGCGGGTGTGGTGGCGCTTTCCACCACGAATACCGGGGTCTGGACGTTAGCGAAAAAATTGCTTTGACGGGATAATCGTAACGAATTGAATTTGTGTGATTTGTAGGCTGTATGCCAAATCCGGCATTCAGCGCCTGATGCGACGCTTGACGCGTCTTATCAGGCCTACAAGTCCCGAGCCTGGCCCCCGTCCACGCCGCATCCGGCTGTACGTTATTGGCAATCTGCGTGAATGTTTGTCACCAGTGCCTCCAGCACGGCTTTCCAGTCATCTACCACACCAACATCTGCCTGCGAAAATACCGCCGCGCTGGCGTCATGATTAATCGCCACCACAAACTTACTATTACGTACGCCCGCCATTAACGCTGCCGCACCGGATGCGCCCGCCACAATGCAAACATCTGGCGCCAACAAATGCCCGGAAATGCCAATGACCTTTTCGGCTTCAAAGCCACCGTTCATCACTCGCGCCCGACTGTAGCCCACTTCTGCTCCCAGCTTTTCAGCCAGCGTAGCGATGTCATGGCTATCTGCCTCGCCGCCCTGCCCCACTACCAGCACCCGTCTGGCCTCAGCTAATGGATCGCGGGTAACATTTTTAAGATCCTCTGTGCTAACCAGCCAGTCGGGAAGCGCCCCGGGAACAATGTTCAGTTGCTGCATACCAGAGGGCAACGTGGCGTTTTTCGCTGCTCCCACCTGACGTGCCAGCGAAAGGCATAGCGGGCGTTTTTCTGTTTGCAACGTCGCCGTTAGCGCATTTCCCCAGTGGGATTTGCGCACGCTTACGGTTGGAATATCTAACGAAGTCACCTGGCAGATGCTTGCACCATGTAAACGCCAGGCCAGCCGGGTCGACAGTTCATCACCAAACGTTCCCGGCGGAAAGAGAACAACGTCCACAGGCGTTCGCTGCCACTGTTCTACCAGCGCATCCAGCACCTGTTCCGCGACCATCGGCTGCGGCTCGATTTGCCAGTGCGTTAGTGTGCTGCCGCTGAAATCCTGCACCGCCAGCCAGCCCGCCATTGCGGCATGTTCCTGATTGATTGTCACAATTGCGATATTCATGGCTGCATCCTTTGGCGTAAATAGTCCTGCCATAGCTTTTGCGCTTTTTCTGCTACCGTTTGCCCATCAATCAGCGTCGCTCTGCGTCGTTGCTCTGGCCTTGCCAGTTGCAGACACTGCATCGCTGGCGATTCAGCAGCAACAGTTTTGCGGATAATTTCCGCTTTCCCCGCCGCCATACGCTGGCGCATTCCCGGTACTGGCAAGGCCACTTCACCGCACTGGCGCACGGCAATCACCACAGGCAAGCGGACACGACAACAGCGCACCCCATTTTCAGTACGCTGTTCGAGGGTGATAAACGGCGCGTCGAGTGTGAAACGCTCCACCTGGGTGAAACAGGGCCAGCCCAGCATTTCCGCCAGCAAAAATGGCGTTTGCCCATTCTGCCCTTCGCTGCTTTGGCAGCCGGTAATTATCAGATCCAGCGGATTCTGACGCTGCCATTCGGCAATATGGCGAGCGACAAATTCCGGCGCAAAGCGCAGATCTGCCGCCGTCTCCAGCAATACAGCTTCCTCAAACCCAAGAGCCATGAGATAGCGCAGCCAGTGCAACGCCCGTTCATCCCCCATGCTCAACGCGGTTAAAGTCATCGGCGTGCCATTTTTTCTCTGCGCCAACAGCAGCGCGGCAGCGGCCTGTTCATCAGCACCGAGTAAACTTCGCAGTAGCGAAACATCCGGTCCGCTATTACCCTGAGCCGCCGCCAGCCACTCTTTTTCCGCCAGCATCCCGGCATCCGGTTCGGCTTTAAACGCTAACAGTATGTTCATTCGCACCTCATACATTTCCCGCCGCCACCAGCGGGAGGGCTTTAGTTTCTGGTGCCCATAGCCAGGTCACGACAAAACCAACTAACAACACTGCCGCCAGGATCAATAAGGTAACTTGCATCCCCCACTGCGCCAGAATCCACGGCAGCAGACCCGTACTTACCGCCGCGCCAAGTCGACTCATGGCAGTGGCAAAACCGACGCCCAGCGAGCGAATGTCAGTAGGAAAACTTTCCGCAGGCAAAATGCCCACCAGATTACTGACCGCCGAAATGGTGGTGCTGAAGAGAACAAAAAGCAGCAGCGTTAATGAACTGCCGGAAGGCAAACAGGCCATTACTACCAGCGTTGCCGCCAGCAGCAAAAAACTTCCCAGCAAAAATTTGCGATGTGCCAGCAGGTGCGTCAGAACTAATCCCAGCAGCGCGCCCACAATTAACAACGCATTAAGCATCAGGCTGGCGGTCAGCGCATCTTCCAGACCAATAGTTTGGGCAATGGTCGGCAGCCAGGTATAAATCACAAACCATGGGATTACGAGGCAGACAAAGAAGACGCTGTTAAACGCCGTGCGCCGCCAGTAGCGCGAAGAGAACAAAGTTTTGATGTGTTTATGGGTCGCCGCTGCCACTTCATCGCCCAGTAAAACATGGGGACCAAAATAGCGATGCACGATAGCGTGAGCTTCTGCAAAACGCCCCTGGCGCAGTAGCCAGCGTGGCGATTCTGGCGTTCCCCAGCGTAATAACGTAATCAACAACGCGGGCAGAGCTGCCGATGCCAGCAACCAGCGCCAGGCTTCAGGGCTTTCTGAAATAAAGTGATGTCCGGCAATACTTGCCAACACATAGCCTACGGTCCACACCACGCTGAACGCGCCCAGCAAAATACCGCGATGGCGGCGCGGGGAAAATTCAGCCAGCAAGGTGTGACCGACTGAGTAATCGCCTCCCAGACCAATGCCAATCAAAATGCGCAGTCCAATAAGATGCTCTGGCGTGGTGGCAAAAAATTGTAAAAACGAAGCAAGCGTAATCAGCAAAAAACTGAAGGTGAAGATTTTTTGTCGCCCAATATGGTCGGAGATCCACCCCAAAACCAGGCTGCCGATAAACAGGCCAAGTAACGCCGAGCCGCCAATCATACCCGCCATAAACGGCGTCAGTTGCATGGCTGGAGTAAGCTGAATAATGGCGTAACCAATGACGCCGAGGACATAACCGTCGGTCAGGTGCGCACCGAAAGTGAGCGCAGCAATGCGGCAGTGAAAACGGTTAAGTGGTAAATCATCCATTCGCACCGGTGAAGTGTTCATCTTTACCCCTTCATTGTCCGGTAATAAGAACGGCTTCCCGGTTGAGAAGCCGAAAAGGCAACGCCCCGACATCACGGGACGCTGCCTGACACATTATTTTTCAATCGGATAGATAGTACCCGTATTCATAATGCCGTTAGGATCGAACTGCTTTTTCAGCCCTTCCAGCAACGCCCACGCGCTGCCGTGTTCCAGTTTGCTCCAGTGAACGCGATGTTTACCGATACCGTGGTGGTGCACCATCGAACCGCCGAGGCGAATGGTTTCTTCACAGATGATTTTGTTGAGCGGATTGTGGTACTTGTCGATTTCCTCTTCCGGCTTACAGTCAACGACGTTGTAGTCGTAGACGAAGTACATGTTGGTGCCGTTCTGGTAGCTATGAGAGGAGTGACCGCCCAGCATGGTGATGTCGTCGGCGTGCGGGAACTCGGTACGAATACGGTTAATAACGCTTTCGTAGATTTCGTGGATGCAGCTCCAGCAGCCGGAGACTTCAGTGGTAAAGCCCATGTTGCCGGTTTTGAGGATCTGTACACGTTCGGCAGCCACTTTATCTGGTCCCCAGTTCAGGTGATTAAACCAGGTTTCAATCAGTTTGCTGTCTACACGCTGGCATTGCGGGGAGCGGGCAACGATTTCCGCAATCCCTTCGCCCGTCGCCTTCGCAATGCGAGGGTTACCTTCAGCCATAAAGATCAGCACACATTTTCCGTCGGCAAAATGGGTGAAGTGTTGGGTGCCATCTTCGGCGTCATACAAACGAGCGATCGACGGACGATAACCTTCCACCATGATTTCACGCAGGATGTTGAAGCCGGTTTTCATGTCTTCCAGGATATAGCCGTAGAAGAGGTTGTTTTCTGGGGTGAATTTAAAGATTTTCACTGTTACTTCAGTGATATAGCACAATGCACCTTCGTTGCCGATGATGATGTGACGAATGTCCGGGCCAGCCGCGCGGCGTGGCACGTTTTTAATGCGTGTCACGGTGCCATCAGCCAATACTGCTTCCAGACCAACGACCATATCTTCGATTGCGCCGTAGAGTGTGGAGAACTGCCCGATACTGCGGGTTGCTACCAGGCCGCCCATCTGCGCCAGCGGTTTTGATTGCGGAGAATGCCCTGTGGTGTAACCTTTTTCACGCAACGCGTTTTCCAGCACCTCCAGCGGAACGCCACATTGCGCCGTGGCCTGCATATTCTCAATATCAATATTAATGATTTGATTCATGGCGGAGCCGTCGAGCACCACCGAGTTTTCCACAACGGTTTCCAGTCCCCCCTCGGTGGCGGAAGCGCCGGTACGCGGCACACCATTAATTTTGTGCGCATTCATAAAATTCAACACACGGGAGACTTGTTCTGTGGAACCGAGTTTTACGACCGCTGCCGGAATCGGCAAAGTATAAATGCCATGAATATCCGGAAATTTACGAAAACGGTCAATACTGTTCTTCTTTAATACTGTTTCATCGGTAATTACGCGATCTGCACCAACAATTTCCTTTAGCTGGTCGACAATCGCTGCGCGAGATAAAGACATAGTAATTCCTTCCTGATAATAAAAATGGAATAATCATTAATAAGAGAAAACAGAAACCACCGTTATGGATTAGCGCACTAAATAACCGCCATCAACCACTAATAAATGTCCGTTGACATAATTTGAAGCCGGACTTGCGAGGAATACGGCTGCGCCCATTAAATCCTGAGTATCGCCCCAACGGTTTGCCGGAATATGATCAAGAACGCGCTGGTTAGTTTCTGGATTACTACGGGTCGCCAGAGTGATATCGGTAGCGTAATATCCCGGAGCAATACCATTCACCTGAATATTATATTGACCTAATTCATCGCAATAGGCTTTGGTGAATCCGGCAAGAGCATGTTTAGTGGCAGAATAAGCAGGTGACCATTGTCCACCTAAGTAAGAGAACAATGAACAGATATTAATGATTTTACCGCTTTTCTGCGGGATCATAATTTTTGCGGCTTCATAACTTAACTCGAATGCGGCGGTCAGGTTCACATCAATCATTGGATCCCAGTCGGCACGACCGAAGTCCAGCACTTTATTCAGCTTACAAATACCGGCATTGTTAACCAGAATATCAACGGTACCGAAGCGCTCACAGCAGGCAGCGATAATCTTCTGCGGTGCGCCTTCTGCGGTGATATCCACCTGCATGAAGTCCACTTCAACACCCTGTTTTTCAATCATTTCCTTTGTTTCACCGTTATCTTTGACAAAACTTGGAATAAAAATATTTGCGCCAGCTTTGGCCAACGCCATTGCAAATGCCTGACCTAAACCGCTATTCCCGCCGGTAACAATTGCTGTTTTACCTTTCAGGGAGAAAAAATCCATTGAGAACGCATTGAGAGATTCGATTGACATAGTTAGCTCCAATTTCCGTAAGGCAAAAAAAAAGAAAGGTAACTTCCCCCGCGAGAGGGAAGTTACCTTTCTCATTATCTCTGGTAACTGGAGATAATTTTTAGCATAAGGGCATAACTGCTAATGTGATCGTAATCACAGTGTGCTGTTCGTATTATCAAATAGTTTTAAAAAGCAGAAGCGTGATTACTCTCACACAACACCTCTGCTTTCCATGTTATTTCTTATCGCAATTACTAGAGACCTGAGAAAAGTAATCCACCTGAAAGGGCGGCTTACTTTTCTCTTTTTTTTGTCTATTACAAATGGGAATACGATATGCAACACAACTCATATCGCCGTTGGATAACCCTCGCGATAATTAGTTTTAGCGGCGGCGTAAGTTTTGATCTGGCTTATTTACGTTATATTTATCAAATTCCCATGGCGAAATTTATGGGATTCAGCAATACCGAGATAGGTTTAATAATGAGTACATTTGGTATTGCGGCCATTATTCTTTATGCCCCCAGCGGCGTTATTGCCGATAAATTTTCACACCGCAAAATGATTACTTCCGCGATGACCATTACCGGGTTGCTGGGCCTGATAATGGCAACCTATCCACCACTCTGGGTAATGCTCTGTATTCAGGTCGCCTTTGCGATAACCACTATTTTAATGCTGTGGTCAGTGTCGATTAAAGCCGCCTCATTACTTGGCGATCATAGCGAGCAAGGGAAGATCATGGGCTGGATGGAGGGGCTGCGCGGCGTCGGTGTAATGTCGCTGGCGGTGTTTACCATGTGGGTCTTTTCTCGCTTTGCACCGGATGACAGCGCCAGCCTGAAAACGGTCATTATTATCTACAGTGTGGTTTACATCTTATTGGGGATTCTGTGCTGGTTTTTTGTTAGCGATAACAACAACCTGCGCAGTGCCAATAACGAAGAAAAACAGTCATTCCAGCTTAGCGACATCCTGGCCGTTTTGCGCATCAGCACCACCTGGTATTGCAGCATGGTGATTTTTGGCGTCTTCACCATCTACGCCATTCTGAGTTACTCCACCAACTATCTGACCGAGATGTACGGCATGTCGCTGGTGGCGGCGAGCTACATGGGGATTGTGATCAACAAAATCTTCCGCGCACTGTGTGGTCCACTTGGCGGCATCATCACCACCTACAGCAAAGTGAAATCCCCTACCCGCGTGATCCAAATCCTTTCCATCATCGGCCTGCTGGCACTGACTGCCCTACTCGTTACCAACTCTAACCCGCAATCGGTCGCGATGGGGATTGGCCTGATTTTACTACTGGGATTCACCTGTTACGCCTCACGCGGGCTGTACTGGGCCTGCCCCGGCGAAGCGAGAACACCGTCTTACATTATGGGTACCACGGTAGGCATTTGTTCGGTGATTGGATTCCTGCCGGAAGTCTTCGTTTACCCGATTATCGGTCACTGGCAGGACACCCTGCCCGCTGCAGAAGCCTACCGCAACATGTGGCTGATGGGCATGGCGGCCCTCGGCATGGTGATCGTCTTTACCTTTTTGCTGTTCCAAAAAATTCGTACTGCTGATATCGCCCCCGCAACGGCTAACAGCAAGTAAGCCAGAAAAATTACAGGAGAAAAATCATGTCGAAGAAATACATCATAGGGATTGATGGCGGAAGTCAGAGCACAAAAGTAGTGATGTACGATCTGGAAGGTAATGTAGTTTGCGAAGGTAAAGGCTTATTACAGCCGATGCACACGCCGGATGCCGATACCGCAGAACATCCTGACGACGATTTATGGGCATCATTATGTTTTGCCGGTCACGATTTAATGAGCCAGTTTGCCGGGAATAAAGAAGATATTGTTGGCATCGGCCTGGGATCAATCCGTTGCTGCCGTGCGTTACTAAAAGCCGATGGCACGCCTGCTGCTCCGTTGATTAGCTGGCAGGATGCACGCGTTACACGCCCTTACGAACATACGAATCCTGACGTGGCGTATGTCACCTCTTTTTCGGGTTATCTGACGCACCGTTTAACGGGGGAATTAAAAGATAATATCGCCAACTATTTTGGTCAGTGGCCGGTGGATTATAAGAGCTGGGCATGGAGTGAAGATGCTGCGGTAATGGAGAAGTTTAATATCCCCCGCCAGATGCTTTTTGATGTGCAAATGCCAGGCACTGTTCTTGGGCATATCACACCGCAAGCCGCGCTGGCGACGCATTTCCCGGCAGGACTGCCGGTTGTTTGTACCACCAGTGATAAACCGGTAGAAGCTCTGGGAGCCGGGTTACTGGATGATGAAACGGCAGTAATTTCTCTTGGCACTTACATCGCATTGATGATGAACGGTAAAGCACTGCCGAAAGATCCGCTGGCGTACTGGCCGATTATGTCTTCTATTCCGCAAACGTTGCTTTATGAAGGTTACGGTATCCGAAAAGGCATGTGGACGGTGAGCTGGCTGCGCGACATGTTAGGCGAGTCGTTAATTCAGGATGCCAAAGCACAAGATCTTTCACCGGAAGATTTGCTCAACAAAAAAGCTTCTTGTGTGCCACCTGGCTGTAATGGTCTGATGACAGTGTTGGACTGGCTGACCAATCCGTGGGAACCCTACAAGCGTGGGATTATGATCGGCTTTGATTCCAGCATGGATTACGCATGGATATATCGCTCGATACTGGAAAGCGTGGCGCTAACGCTGAAGAACAATTACGACAATATGTGTAATGAAATGAATCACTTTGCGAAGCATGTGATCATTACTGGCGGTGGTTCGAACAGCGATCTGTTTATGCAGATTTTTGCCGATGTATTCAATCTTCCGGCGCGCCGTAATGCCATTAACGGTTGTGCAAGCCTGGGGGCGGCGATCAACACGGCTGTAGGGCTTGGTCTGTATCCAGATTACGCAACGGCTGTCGACAAAATGGTTCGCGTGAAAGATGTCTTTATGCCGATTGAGAGCAATGCCAAACGCTACGATGCGATGAATAAAGGTATTTTCAAAGATTTAACCAAACATACTGATGTGATCCTGAAAAAATCGTATGAAGTGATGCATGGTGAGCTGGGGAATGCGGATTCAATCCAGAGCTGGTCGAATGCGTAAATGAGGGAGACCGGGCGGGAAACTGCCCGGCCTGAACATACCTGAATGGTTATCCCCGGCTGACGCGGGGAGCTCATAGTCGAAGTCTTCATGACTTCCTTGATATTCGGTTTATCCCCGCTGGCGCGGGGAACTCAAGAATCATTGCAACAGAACGCCACAGCACACCGGTTTATCCCCGCTGGCGCGGGGAACTCTCTAAACATAACCTATTATTAATTAATGATTTTTTAAGCCAGTCACAATCTACCAACTTTACAGGATCACACAAACAACATATCCATTATGTTAAAGAGCACTTAATCCATTGATTGAAAAGATAAATATATAAAATAACTCTATACAAACTAAAATCTACCAAACTCCGACGTAATAATTTTCACTCCAGTGAAAAATTAACGCCACAGAATTTGTAGAGAATGACAATGATTAGCCCGGAATGGGCAAAATGGATGAGTGTTCAGAGGCGACAAAAAATATAAATGAGTGGGAGTCTTTACAAACCCCACCCATTTACAACGCTTATAAATGTTTAATCAGGCAATATTTAAATATTTATGTGTTTGCATCGACAAACGCCAGTTACGCGCAATGCAAGTTTCAATGCACAAACGCGTAGCATCTTCCTTCTGGCTAATTGGCTGAAGTGCAATGATTCGCGGTTTATCATCGGTCAGCGTCGCCAGCAATTCATCCAGTGCTTCGATATCCCGTACGCGTCCAACTGGGTGTTTGATTTCGTTGGCTCGCTCCAGGGCTTGCGACAATACTTCATAACCGCCACGCATATTCAGTTTTGGCGACACGGTGACCCAGGTATTCGGCGTACAACGCACTTCATGAGTGCCGCTGGTTTCAATCTGGCAGCTAAAACCGTTCTTTTCGAGCAGGTCAGTAAGCGGCAGCAAGTCATGAATGCAAGGCTCACCACCGGTAATCACCACGTGACGCGCGGTGTATCCCTGACGACCGATGACTGCGAGCAAGTCTTCACTGCTTGCTGCTCCCCACTTATCACTCTCTTTCGTTTTCCCCAGAATGCTGAAAAGGGAAACTTCCCGATCCTCAAGCTTTTCCCATGTGTGTTTGGTGTCGCACCAGGCACAGCCGACCGGGCATCCCTGTAAACGAATAAAAATGGCGGGGACGCCGGTAAAGTAACCCTCACCTTGCAGGGTCTGGAACATCTCGTTAATCGGGTACTGCATAGCATTCTCTGAGAAGTGGATAATTGTTAATTATTGCAGATCCTGCCGCAACAATCATGTCTTATTAACATTCTGTTACAGGCGGGTTTAAGGTAAAAAGTGAATCAGATCATTAAGAATAAAATGAAGCGGCGTATTATGTTTTAAGGAATTAAATAAAAGGGATTTAAACATGTTTAGAATATTCATCGTATTTATATTTATTTTCAATTTATCAGGTTGCGGTTATAACGATATTCAAACCTATGATGAACAGGTCAATGCCTCCTGGTCAGAAGTATTGAATCAGTATCAACGCCGTGCAGATCTTATTCCTAATCTTGTCGCCAGCATTAAAGGTTATTCCAGCCATGAAAAAGAGGTACTGGAGGCCGTTACGTTAGCTCGTAGTCAAGCTAATCGTGCCAGCAGCGATCTTCAGCAAGCTCCGGGAGATGAGCAAAAATTACAAGCCTGGCAACAAGCTCAGGCGCAGGTAACTCGCACTCTCGGGCAGTTAACGATTATTAGTGAACGTTATCCAGAATTAAAGGCTCAGGAACTCTATCAAAATTTAATGGTACAACTCGAAGGAAGCGAAAATCGAATTGCTGTCGCGCGAGGAAGATATATTAAAGCCATTGAACAATATAATGTCACTATCCGCAAATTTCCCGCAGTGTTAACCGCAAAGGTCATGGATTACACACCAAAGAAAAATTATTTGCCGGATGATGTCGCCGCAGTAAGCAAAGCCCCAACAATAGATTTTAGCCAGAATGCTAATGCTCATTAGGCGAGTTAATTATATGAAAAATTTTATCTTACTTCTTGTTCTGGTCTGTTCATCTGCGTTTGCAGTGCAAGTTCCAGTACCTGAATTACCTAAATATATGAATGATTTAACAGGGACATTAACCAGAGGGGAAGTAAGTACGCTGACCAGCCAGATTAAAGCCCTGACGCAAAAAGAACAGACGCAGCTTGTGGTATTGGTGGTTGAAACCACAGGCGAAGAAACCATCGAGCAATATGCAACACGTGTGTTCGAGAGTTGGCAGCCCGGCCATAAAGGTCGTGATGACGGTATTTTACTGGTAGTTGCCTGGCAAGATCATACAGTTCATATTGAAATCGGTTACGGGCTTGAGGGTATTCTTACTGATGCACAGTCCGGGCAAATTATTCGCAACAGTATTATTCCAGCGTTTAAAAAAGGCGACCTTACTGGCGGCTTGCAACAGGGTATCAGTGATATTGAAACCCGACTATCAGGAAATGATTTAGTCAATAACACATCGCCCGATCACCCTTTGCCCTTTAGCGGTTGGTGGGCTTTGATAGTCTGGGCGATAGTACTGACCTTTATTTCCGCCAGAGGATATGTCAAAACGCTGGGAGTGATTTGCTTTGCTGCCATAGTACTGGCTTTTGTACTTCCCATCGCTGGATATAGCGGGAGCTGGGGAGTTCTTGCCACATTATTATGTTTCGCCACACCATTCCTGACCGTAGCTATCACTTTCACACCTTTCGGCAGAAAGGTGCGTGATTCAATGCGTAGTGCCAACCGACCGTCACGTTACGAAAGAAGCAACTCGGCCTCCTGGCATTCTTCATCATCGTCGTCATCTTCCTCTTCATCGTCTTTCGACAATGACAATTTCAGCGGTGGCGGCGGTTCGTCTGGTGGCGGTGGCGCTTCCGGGCGCTGGTGATCGTAATGCGCTTAATCTTTATTTTACTCGCTTTGTGGTGCCTTCCGGTGCTTGCCCAGCAAATTGCTGTGCCGGAGCTGCGCCACCAGGTGACCGATATTACTGGTACGTTAAGCTCGTCTGAACAACAATCACTGACACAGCAGCTGCAGGATATTACACAAAAAACACGAGCCCAGGTCGCCGTATTAATTGTGCCATCCACCGGGGACGATACCATTGAACAATATGCAACTCGCGTTTTTGATAGCTGGAAACTGGGGGATGAGCGGCGTGACGATGGTATTCTGATCCTGGTCGTCTGGGAAGATCGTAAAGTTCGCATTGAAGTGGGCTACGGGCTGGAAGGGGTGGTTACCGACCTGCAAGCGGCGAAGATTATCCGTGATATATTAATCCCTGCTTTCAAAAGTGATGACCTTATGGGTGGGTTAACACTGGCAAGCGAAAATATTGGCGCACTTCTGCTGAATGGTGAATTACCGGAAAACAGGGGGAATTACTACAGTATCAATCCCCCTATTCCATTATCGCTTGCTGTAATTATATTACTGGCGGTGCTTTCATATTTTATTGTTTTTACCGATCCGTCAAATCTCCCCTGGATAGCACTCACTGGCGCAATTTACGGGATGGTATTCCTCTATGTTGCAGAGCCAGGACCATGGACGAATTTAATCGTTGCCTGCGGTATGTTAACGCCTTTTGCGATCGTAGTGCTGCTTATCTTTTGGCTTATCGTTAGTAAAAAACTACGCGCCAAATATAAGAAACTCGGTAAAGAAAGAGCTTCAAGAAAAGGTTCTTCTTCATCCTCTTCCGGTGGAGGCTCAAGTGGTGGCGGGTTTAGCGGCGGTGGCGGATTTAGCGGTGGCGGTGGTTCATCTGGAGGCGGTGGTTCCTCAGGCCGCTGGTAACTCGACCATAAAAAATGCCAGCCCGAAGGCTGGCATTTTTAAATCAGATAAAGTCAGACTTATGCCTGGCCTTTGATCTCTTTACGACCGTTGTACGGTGCTTTTTCGCCCAGAGCTTCTTCGATACGAATCAGCTGGTTGTATTTAGCAACACGGTCAGAACGGCTCATAGAACCAGTTTTGATCTGGCCTGCAGCAGTACCAACAGCCAGGTCAGCGATGGTAGCGTCTTCAGTTTCGCCAGAACGGTGAGAGATTACTGCAGTGTAGCCAGCGTCTTTCGCCATCTTGATTGCAGCCAGAGTTTCGGTCAGAGAACCGATCTGGTTGAATTTGATCAGGATGGAGTTAGCGATGCCTTTTTCGATACCTTCTTTCAGGATCTTGGTGTTGGTTACGAACAGGTCGTCACCAACCAGCTGGATTTTGTCGCCCAGAACTTTGGTCTGGTATGCGAAACCGTCCCAGTCAGATTCGTCCAGACCGTCTTCGATAGAAACGATCGGGTACTGTTTGGTCAGTTCTTCCAGGAAGTGAGTGAATTCTTCAGAGGTGAAAGCTTTGTTGCCTTCGCCAGCCAGAACGTATTTACCGTCTTTGTAGAATTCAGAAGCTGCGCAGTCCATCGCCAGAGTGATGTCTTTGCCCAGTTCATAGCCAGCAGCTTTAACAGCTTCAGCGATAACAGCCAGAGCTTCAGCGTTGGAACCCAGGTTCGGCGCATAGCCACCTTCGTCACCAACTGCAGTGTTCATGCCTTTCGCTTTCAGAACTTTTGCCAGGTGATGGAAAACTTCAGAACCCATGCGGATGGCTTCTTTCACAGTTTTCGCGCCAACCGGCTGAATCATGAATTCCTGGATATCAACGTTGTTGTCAGCGTGCTCACCACCGTTGATGATGTTCATCATCGGAACCGGCATGGAGTATTTGCCCGGAGTACCGTTCAGTTCAGCGATGTGCTCGTACAGCGGCATACCTTTAGCAGCTGCAGCAGCTTTGGCGTTAGCCAGAGACACAGCCAGGATTGCGTTTGCGCCGAAGTTAGATTTGTTTTCGGTGCCGTCCAGGTCGATCATGATCTTGTCAATGCCAGCCTGATCTTTGGCATCTTTGCCAATCAGCGCCTGAGCGATCGGGCCGTTAACCGCAGCAACAGCTTTGGTTACGCCTTTGCCCAGGAAACGGGATTTGTCGCCATCGCGCAGTTCCAGAGCTTCACGGGAACCAGTAGAAGCACCTGATGGAGCAGCTGCCATACCGACGAAACCACCCTCCAGATGTACTTCGGCTTCAACAGTCGGGTTACCACGGGAGTCGATGATTTCACGACCGATGATTTTTACGATTTTGGACATTAGGTTTTCCTCAAGTCACTAGTTAAACTGAAACTCCAGACAAACAACGCGTACCCAGGGTACGCGTTGCCGTTCTAACTTTTTTACTTACTTCGCCTGACGTTTCTGGAACTCGCTGGCGGCTTTTACAAAGCCAGCAAACAGCGGGTGGCCATCACGTGGAGTAGAAGTAAACTCCGGATGGAACTGACAAGCCACGAACCACGGGTGATTCGGAACTTCGATGATCTCGACCAACTGATCATCCCCGGAACGGCCCGCAACGCGCAGACCTGCATCTTCAATCTGTTTCAGCAGCATGTTGTTGACTTCGTAGCGGTGACGATGACGCTCAACAATTGTCGGCGCATTGTACAGCTGGCGAACCAGGCTATTGTCAACCAGCTGGCACTGCTGTGCGCCAAGACGCATGGTGCCACCGAGATCGCTCTTCTCGCTACGAACTTCAACGTTGCCGTTTTCATCGCGCCACTCGGTAATCAGCGCCACAACCGGGTACTTACAGTCTGGCACAAATTCCGTAGAGTTGGCGTTCTCCATGTTGGCAACATGGCGAGCGTAATCAATTAACGCCACCTGCATACCCAGGCAAATGCCCAGATAAGGAATATTGTTCTCACGCGCAAAGCGCGCGGTAGTAATCATGCCTTCTACGCCACGATAGCCGAAACCGCCAGGTACGAGGATCGCGTCCAGACCTTTAAGGATTTCAACACCGCGCGTTTCAACATCTTGTGAATCGATCAGTTTGATGTTGACGCTGACACGATTTTTCAGCCCGCCGTGTTTCAGTGCTTCAATCACTGATTTGTAAGCGTCCGGCAGTTCAATGTACTTACCGACCATACCGATGGTGACTTCACTCACCGGATTCGCTTCTTCGAAGATAACCTGTTCCCATTCGGACAGATTCGCTTCCGGGCAGTTTAAGCTGAATCGTTTACAAATATAATCGTCCAGCCCCTGAGATTTCAACAGGCCCGGAATTTTATAGATGGAATCGACGTCTTTCAGAGAAATAACCGCTTTTTCCGGAACATTACAGAACAATGCAATCTTCGCACGTTCGTTCGCCGGAACGGCGCGATCTGAACGACAAATCAGGATGTCAGGCTGGATACCGATGGAGAGCAGCTCTTTTACAGAGTGCTGGGTCGGTTTGGTTTTGACTTCACCAGACGCAGCCATGTACGGCACCAGCGTCAGGTGCATAAACAGAGTGTGCTCACGGCCAATTTCAACAGCCAACTGGCGAATCGCTTCGAGGAACGGCAGGGATTCGATGTCACCTACGGTACCGCCGATTTCGACCAGAACCACGTCGTGGCCTTCGCCACCTGCAAGAACGCGTTCTTTGATAGCGTTAGTGATGTGTGGAATAACCTGTACGGTTGCGCCGAGGTAGTCACCGCGGCGTTCTTTACGCAGAACGTCTGAGTAGATACGACCCGTGGTGAAGTTGTTGCGGCGGCTCATTTTGGTACGAATGAAACGCTCGTAGTGACCCAGGTCCAGGTCGGTTTCAGCGCCGTCTTCAGTAACGAACACTTCCCCGTGTTGGATTGGGCTCATAGTACCTGGATCGACGTTGATGTACGGATCCAGTTTCATGATAGTCACATTGAGGCCACGGGCTTCAAGAATGGCTGCGAGGGAGGCTGCGGCAATGCCTTTACCCAGAGAGGATACGACCCCGCCGGTCACAAAAATATAGTTCGTTGTCATGCTGAACCTGAGAAGTTAGGTTGAAAAGACGATGGAATAACCAGGACGGGAAAGCAGTATACCCGAACATGACCTGTGCCACAAACTTTCATTATCCCTCCTCTTCGCCAGCGCACCATTGAAATCAGGAGTGAGAAAATAGCCCCTTTGGGGTAAATGTTTTTGACGCAAATCAAGCGCTTGTCATTTAAAAAATGACACAAATGGCGCTTGACCGCGTAATTCCCTTAGAGATCAATTTCCTGCCGTTTTACCTGTTGCCAGACTTCTTCCATTGTTTCGAGGTCAACACCTGTCATTTCCAGTCCACGCGCGGCAACAATACGCTCCACTTCGCGAAAACGACGCTCGAATTTTTCGTTCGCTTTTTGCAATGCGATTTCTGCTTTCGTCCCTAAATGGCGAGCCAGATTAACCGTGGCAAACAGCAGGTCGCCCATTTCCTCCTCCAGTTTAGCCTGGTCGACAACAGCCTGCCGCGCCTCGTACATCACCTCGTCGATCTCTTCGTAGACTTTATCAACCACCGGGCCAAGCGTCGTCCAGTCGAAGCCAACGTTGGCACAACGTTTCTGGATTTTTTGTGCGCGCATTAAAGCCGGCAAACTGCGAGGAATATCGTCCAGCGCCGAATGCTGTGCTTTCTGCGCGCGCTCTTCAGTTTTGATTTGCTCCCAACGGGCGAGTACTTCACTACTGTTTTCGGCAGAACTGTCAGCAAAAACATGCGGATGGCGACGCTCTAATTTATCGCTGATCGCAGCACAAATATCATTAAAGTCAAAGCGCCCTTCTTCCTGGGCCATTTGCGCGTAAAACACCACCTGGAACAACAGATCGCCGAGCTCACCGCGCAGATCGTCAAAGTCTTCGCGAGCGATGGCATCCAGCACTTCGTAGGTTTCTTCAAGGGTATAAGGCGCAATAGACGCAAATGTCTGCTCCTTATCCCACGGGCAGCCGTTTTCCGGATCGCGCAGGCGCTGCATGATAGTGAGTAAACGGTCGATTTGATTCATTGGAATGTCCTGAAAATTGCGGGTCTGTCAGGTGGAAGCCTGTGACCAGAATAGAAGTGAGTTAGTAACACTTACCCAATCAGCACGTTAATTTTGGCTTTAATGAGTTGTAATTCCTCTGGGGTAACCGTTCCTTTCTTCGTTGCTCCTCTTGCCCGCCAGGCGATACTTTTTACCTGATCAGCTAACGCTACGCCATCACGTTCCTGACCGGATAAAACAACTTCGAACGGATATCCTTTTGATTGTGTTGTACAAGGAACACACAGACACATACCTGTTTTGTTGTTATACATGAACGGACTCAGGACAACAGCCGGACGATGTCCGGCTTGCTCGCTACCTTTTGTCGGGTCAAAATCAACCCAAATCAGATCGCCCATATCGGGTACGTATCGGCTTACCATTACCAGACTTCCTTATCTTTCGGCTCCCCCCAGTCGATATTCTCGTGGAGGTTTTCCGGCGTGATGTCGTTGACCAGTTCAGCAAGCGTAAATACGGGCTCTTTACGCACTGGCTCAATAATTAATTTGCCATCCACCAGGTCAATCTTCACTTCATCATCAATATTCAGATTGAGCGCCTGCATTAACGTAGCCGGGATCCGCACTGCAGGAGAATTTCCCCAACGCTTTACGCTACTGTGGATCATAACCCTTTCCTCAAACCGCTATCATATGTAGATACAGTATATATCAATCTACATTGTAGATACGAGCAAATTTCGGCCTAACTCCCGTGCAGTCGACGCGCGTCGATAACATCCGGCACCTGATTGAGTTTACCCAGCACGCGGCCCAGCACCTGCAGGTTATAAATCTCAATGGTCATATCGATGGTTGCCAATTGCTGTTTGGTATCGCTACGGCTGGCAACGCCAAGCACGTTCACCTTCTCGTTGGCGAGAATGGTCGTGATATCACGCAACAACCCACTACGATCATTAGCCAGCACACGGACCACCAGCGAATATCCGGCGGAGTAGCTCTCGCCCCATACTGCATCAACAATGCGTTCTGGCGCATGGGAGCGTAGCTCCACCAGTTGTTCACAATCGGCGCGGTGCACAGAAATACCGCGACCCTGAGTAATGAAACCAACAATTTCATCACCAGGAATCGGCTGACAGCAGCGCGCGATGTGGTGCATCAGATTGCCGACACCTTCTACTACCACGCGCCCGTTATCTTTACTGCGGTTTTGCGGGGCATGGCTTTTTTGCTGAAGCTGCTTCAGCGCGGCGGCGTCCTGCTCTTCGGCACTCGGCTTATTAAATTGCGATTGCAGGAAATTCACCATCTGATTGAGCCGGATATCCCCGCCCCCAATCGCCGCCAACAACTCGTCGACATCATTGAAGTTGTAACGCGGCAGCAGGTATTTTTCTGCTTCTTTCAGGCTGATCCCCAGATGTTCCAGCTCGTCATCAAGGATTTGTCGTCCAGCCAGAATATTTTTGTCACGATCCTGTTTACGGAACCAGGCATGAATTTTCGAACGCCCACGGCTGGTTGTGACATAGCCCAGGTTTGGGTTTAACCAGTCACGGCTGGGATTGGGCTGTTTCTGGGTGATAATTTCAATCTGGTCGCCCATTTGCAGCTGGTAGGTGAACGGCACAATGCGCCCGCCAATTTTTGCCCCGATGCAGCGGTGTCCGACATCACTGTGGATGTGGTAAGCGAAGTCCAGCGGCGTTGATCCCGCAGGCAAATCAACGACATCACCTTTCGGCGTAAAGACGTATACCCGGTCGTCAAAGACCTGGCTGCGTACTTCGTCGAGCATTTCACCGGAGTCGGCCATCTCTTCCTGCCACGCAATCAGTTTACGCAGCCAGGCAATCCGGTCTTCATGTCCTGAACGCGCCCCGCCAGCTGCCGCGCCTTCTTTGTATTTCCAGTGCGCAGCAACGCCCAGTTCTGCATCTTCATGCATCTGTTTAGTGCGGATTTGGATCTCAACGGTTTTGCCACCCGGCCCCAGTACCACAGTATGAATAGACTGATAGCCGTTTGGTTTCGGATTTGCGACGTAATCATCAAATTCATCCGGCAAGTGGCGATAGTGAGTGTGCACTATCCCCAGCGCGGCGTAGCAGTCTTGTAAACGCTCGGCAACAATACGTACTGCACGGACATCAAACAGCTCATCGAAGGCGAGGTTCTTTTTCTGCATTTTGCGCCAGATGCTGTAGATGTGTTTCGGACGACCATACACCTCAGCTTTAACGCCTTCAGCTTTCATCTCAGCGCGCAGATGACCGACAAACTCTTCGATATAGTGTTCGCGGTCGAGACGGCGTTCATGCAGCAATTTGGCGATGCGCTTGTATTCAGTCGGGTGGAGATAACGGAAGCAGTAATCTTCCAGTTCCCATTTCAGTTGCCCGATCCCGAGACGGTTCGCCAGCGGCGCGTAGATATTGGTGCACTCTTTTGCTGCAAGTACGCGTTCATCTTCTGGCGCATCTTTTACTTCGCGCAGATGAGCAATACGCTCCGCCAGTTTGATGACCACGCAGCGGAAATCATCGACCATCGCCAATAACATCCGGCGAACGTTATCGACCTGTTCGGAGGAAACAGAATCAGTGTGCGTCGCTTTCAGCTGGCGGATTGCCGCCATATCGCGCACACCGTGAATAAGATTAACGACCGACTTACCGACGCTCTCGCGCAGTACGTCTTCGCTGACTACGTTGGCATCGGCCAGAGGGAACAGTAGCGCCGCCCGCAGCGTGTCAATGTCCATACTTAATGTCGAGAGGATCTCCACCATCTCGACACCACGCCACAACAGCAAACTGGCATCCGGATGCCCCTGCGTCTGCTGCAGACAATACGCCCAGGTTTCGGCTAAGCACTCACACGACTTCTGGCTGGCAATCCCCAGACTTGCGATCCATTTGTCCGGATCAAATTCACCAGCCTTATTGATATGTGCACTTCTTACCGCAACCATTGTCCTCTCCTTTAGGGACCTGACCTGCCGAAATCAGCAAATCGTAACTATTTAACGCGCGAAAAAAGCACCATCGATTCCAGATGCCCCGTGTGTGGGAACATATCCAGCATCGCCAGTCGCGCAATGGTATATCCTGCTTTTAATAACGCCTCGCTATCCCGAGCCAGCGTCGCAGGGTTACAGGATACATAAACTATACGAATGGGTTCCAGTTTTATAATTTGCTGCATGACGCCAGCAGCACCTGCTCGCGCCGGGTCCAGCAACACTTTGTCAAAGCCGTTTTTAGCCCACGGTTGCTTTGTGACATCATCTTCAAGATTTTCATGATAAAACGTCACATTTTGTAAACCATTAAGTCGCGAATTTTCCTGACCTTTCTCCACCAGCGCCGCAACACCTTCTACCCCTACCACGCTAGCCGCTCGTGTCGCTAATGGCAGTGTGAAATTGCCCATACCGCAGAACAGATCAAGCACGCTGTCTTCAGCCTGCACATCCAACCACTCCAGCGCGCGAGCCACCATTTTCTGGTTCACACCCGCGTTGACCTGAATAAAATCACGCGGGCTAAAAGTTAAACGCAACCCATTTGAGTCATACCAGGGCATCTCGCCAGAGACGGTTTCGAGTATCTCACTATCGGGAGCGAGAAACAGATCCAGGCCTTCAGAATGCGAAAAGCGTTCCAGTTTTTCACGATCAGCCGAACTTAGCGGTGCGGTATGGCGTAAAGTCATCAGCGTGCCGCTGGTTGCCTGCACCAGTTCAACGTGACCAAGATGGCGCATGGCTTGTAAGCTGGTCAGGCATGCCCTGACTTTGGGCAGCAATGCTTCAAGTTGGGGCGCTAAAATGGGGCATTGCTTAACATCGACAATGTCACTGGAACCCGCTTTGCGAAATCCCATCTGTAATTGTTGTGTTTTCGGCTGATAGTTCAGGCTTAAGCGCGCGCGGCGACGGTACCCCCAGGGAACATCGGCGATCACTTCAGAGACGTCGTGCTTCATTAACCGGGCGAGCGCCGCACTTTTGCTTCGCTGCTGTAGTTCGATGCTGGCGTGTTGTTGCTGACAGCCGCCGCATACGCCAAAATGAGGGCAGCGTGGCGTTTCGCGTTCCGGGCTGTCGCTTAGCCTGCGCACGACTTTAGCGCGGGAATACTGTTTTTTATCTTCAGTAACAGTAACTTCCGCGTCTTCCTGCGGCAATAGCCCGGGGATAAATAACGCTTTTCCGTTATGTCGTGCCACGCCCTGACCAAAAGAGTCGAGGTCGTTGACTGAAACGGTTATGATCTGACGCGTCGTCACGCGTCGTTTTGCAGAGTAGAATTGCGCCATTGGCGAGACTTTCTCAATTTAACAGTGTGACCTTAATTGTCCCATAACGGAACTCCATGACCAACTACAGCCTGCGCGCACGCATGATGATTCTGATCCTGGCGCCGACCGTCCTTATTGGTTTATTGCTCAGTATCTTTTTCGTCGTGCATCGCTATAACGACTTGCAGCGTCAACTGGAAGATGCCGGTGCCAGCATTATTGAGCCGCTTGCAGTTTCTACTGAATATGGCATGAGCCTGCAAAATCGCGAATCTATCGGTCAGTTGATAAGCGTTTTGCATCGTCGCCATTCTGATATTGTTCGCGCCATTTCAGTTTACGATGAAAATAACCGACTCTTTGTCACCTCCAATTTTCATCTCGACCCTTCAGCAATGCAGCTCGGTAGTAACGTGCCATTTCCGCGCCAGCTCACTGTCACACGTGATGGCGATATTATGATTTTGCGTACGCCGATTATCTCCGAGAGTTATTCTCCCGACGAATCGCCCATTAGCGATGCCAAAAATAGTCAGAATATGCTGGGGTATATTGCCCTTGAGCTGGACCTTAAATCGGTGCGCTTACAGCAATATAAAGAGATTTTTATTTCCAGCGTGATGATGCTGTTCTGTATTGGTATTGCGCTTATTTTTGGCTGGCGACTCATGCGCGATGTAACCGGCCCGATTCGCAACATGGTGAATACTGTCGACCGCATCCGCCGAGGACAACTCGACAGCCGGGTGGAAGGATTTATGCTCGGCGAGTTGGATATGCTGAAAAACGGCATTAACTCGATGGCAATGTCTCTGGCGGCTTATCACGAAGAGATGCAGCACAATATCGACCAGGCGACATCAGATCTGCGTGAAACGCTGGAGCAGATGGAAATTCAGAACGTTGAGTTGGACCTGGCGAAAAAGCGCGCCCAGGAAGCTGCGCGTATTAAGTCCGAGTTTCTGGCGAACATGTCACATGAGCTGCGTACACCGCTGAATGGAGTTATTGGCTTTACCCGCCTGACGCTGAAAACAGAATTAACGCCAACGCAGCGCGATCACCTGAACACGATTGAACGCTCGGCAAATAATTTGCTGGCAATTATTAATGATGTTCTCGACTTCTCGAAACTGGAAGCGGGCAAGCTGATTCTGGAAAGTATTCCGTTCCCGCTGCGCAGCACGCTGGATGAAGTGGTTACTCTTCTGGCGCATTCTTCTCACGATAAAGGGCTGGAATTGACGCTCAATATTAAGAGCGACGTCCCAGATAACGTGATAGGCGATCCACTGCGTTTACAGCAAATCATCACTAACCTGGTAGGGAATGCGATTAAATTCACCGAGAATGGCAACATCGATATTCTGGTGGAAAAACGAGCGCTGAGTAATACCAAAGTTCAGATTGAAGTGCAGATCCGCGATACCGGTATTGGTATTCCTGAACGCGATCAATCGCGCCTGTTCCAGGCTTTCAGGCAGGCAGATGCCAGTATTTCACGCCGTCATGGCGGCACCGGGCTGGGGCTGGTAATTACGCAAAAACTGGTTAATGAGATGGGCGGAGATATCTCGTTCCATAGCCAGCCGAATCGTGGCTCAACCTTCTGGTTCCATATTAATCTCGATCTGAACCCGAATATTATTATTGAAGGACCATCCACCCAATGCCTCACAGGCAAACGCCTGGCTTATGTCGAACCGAACTCGGCAGCCGCGCAGTGCACGCTGGATATTTTAAGCGAAACACCGCTTGAGGTGGTCTACAGCCCAAGCTTCTCGGCACTCCCTCCCGCGCATTACGACATGATGTTGTTAGGGATTGCGGTGACTTTCCGCGAACCGCTAACGATGCAACATGAGCGGTTAGCGAAAGCGGTGTCGATGACCGATTTTCTGATGCTCGCCCTTCCGTGCCATGCACAGGTCAATGCCGAAAAACTCAAGCAAGATGGTATCGGCGCGTGTCTGCTGAAACCCCTGACGCCTACACGTCTGTTACCTGTACTGACCGAGTTTTGCCATCAAACACAAAATACGCTGTTGCCTGTCACCGACGAAAGTAAGCTGGTAATGACGGTTATGGCTGTTGATGATAATCCCGCCAACCTGAAACTTATCGGCGCATTGCTGGAGGACATGGTTCAGCATGTGGAGTTGTGCGATAGCGGACATCAGGCGGTTGAACGAGCAAAACAGATGCCGTTCGATTTAATCTTAATGGATATTCAAATGCCGGACATGGACGGCATTCGTGCATGCGAACTTATCCACCAGCTTCCGCACCAGCAACAAACGCCAGTCATCGCGGTGACTGCACATGCGATGGCTGGGCAAAAAGAGAAATTACTTGGCGCGGGGATGAGCGATTATCTGGCGAAACCGATAGAAGAAGAGCGATTGCATAATTTGCTGCTGCGCTACAAACCCGGCAGCGGCATTTCTTCCCGCGTTGTGACGCCAGAAGTGAACGAAATTGTGGTGAACCAGAATGCGACTCTGGACTGGCAACTGGCGCTACGCCAGGCCGCTGGCAAAACCGATCTGGCGCGCGATATGCTGCAAATGTTGCTCGATTTCCTGCCAGAAGTTCGTAACAAAGTTGAGGAACAACTGGTTGGGGAAAACCCGGAAGGCCTGGTTGATTTGATTCATAAACTGCATGGCAGTTGCGGCTATAGCGGTGTGCCGCGTATGAAGAATCTCTGTCAACTTATCGAACAACAGCTACGAAGCGGTACTAAAGAAGAAGATTTGGAGCCGGAGCTACTGGAATTGTTGGACGAGATGGATAATGTGGCACGCGAAGCCAGTAAAATTCTTGGGTAATAAATATTTTATCGAGTAAAAATCGGCTTCTTATGAAGCCGATTTCAGACTGGTGACAAGGTGCCTGTGTTTATGCCGGATGCGGCGAAAACGCCTTACCCGGCCTACGAAACCATTCAAATTCAATGAATTAAAAAAGCATGTGTGCCTGATAAGCGTAGCGCATCAGGCAATTTTGTGTTTGGCATCAGTCTCAAACCGGCTCCTGACAGAGCCGGTTTTTGTTTTCTGTCTTAACGCACCATGCACGGACGCTTGTTATCGAACGTCCAGCCAAGAATCAGGTACTGCATCCCCATCGCATCATCACGCGCGCCAAGCCCGTATTTCTGATACAGCTCGTGGGCTTTCATCACCTGATCCATATCGATTTCTACACCCAGACCCGGTTTTTCCGGCACTTGTACCAAACCGCCTTTGATCTCAAAAGGCTCTTTAGTCAGGCGCTGATTACCTTCCTGCCAGATCCAGTGCGTATCAATCGCGGTGATTTTACCCGGTGCAGCTGCGGCAACATGGGTAAACATCGCCAGGGAAATATCGAAGTGGTTGTTAGAGTGTGAACCCCAGGTCAGGCCAAATTCATGGCACATTTGCGCCACACGTACCGAACCCTGCATCGTCCAGAAATGCGGGTCCGCCAGCGGGATATCAACAGATTGCAGGGAGAGCGTATGGCCCATCTGCCGCCAATCGGTGGCGATCATATTGGTTGCAGTCGGCAGACCAGTCGCGCGACGGAACTCTGCCATCACCTCACGCCCGGAGAAACCTTGCTCCGCACCACACGGATCTTCTGCATAAGCCAGCGAACCTTTCAGGTATTTACCAATTTTAATCGCTTCGTTCAGCGACCAGGCACCGTTAGGATCGAGCGTAATACGTGCCTGCGGGAAGCGTTGCGTCAGTGCCACAATAGATTCGGCTTCATCTTCCCCGGCCAGTACACCGCCCTTCAGTTTGAAATCGTTGAAGCCATATTTTTCATACGCCGCTTCCGCCAGGCGCACCACCGCATCCGGCGTCATCGCTTCTTCGTGACGAAGACGATACCAGTCGCATTTGTCATCCGGCTGGCTTTGATACGGTAACGGTGTGGCTTTGCGATTGCCGACAAAGAACAGATAACCCAGCATTTCGACTTCGCTACGCTGTTGACCATCGCCCAGCAAGGATGCCACGTTAACTCCAAGGTGTTGCCCAAGCAGATCCAGCATTGCCGCTTCTATCCCGGTAACTACATGGATAGTGGTACGCAGGTCAAAAGTCTGTAAACCGCGCCCGCCAGAATCACGATCGGCAAAAGTATTACGCACCAGCGTCAGAACGTTTTTGTATTCACCCAGCGTTTTACCTACCACCAGCGGAATCGCATCTTCCAGCGTCTTACGGATTTTCTCGCCGCCGGGAATTTCCCCTACGCCGGTGTGACCAGAATTATCTTTGATGATCACAATATTACGCGTGAAGAACGGTGCGTGTGCGCCACTCAGATTCATCAGCATACTGTCATGACCCGCCACCGGGATGACCTGCATTTCAGTAACAACAGGCGTCGTAAATTGAGAATTCATATTTATATCCTTATTCAAAATCAATGACGGCCGAAAACGGGACGTTTACGGTCAAAGGTCCAGCCGGGGATCAGGTACTGCATCGGACCCGCGTCGTTACGCGCGCCGCCAGGCAGACGTTTATAGGCTTCGTGCGCCTTTTGTACCTGTTCCCAGTCCAGTTCCACGCCCAGGCCGGGCGCATCAGGAACGGCAATTTTTCCGTTTTTAATCTCCAGCGGATTTTTGGTCAGGCGACAATCGCCCTCCTGCCAAATCCAGTGGGTATCGATAGCGGTGGGATTACCCGGTGCCGCCGCGCCCACATGGGTAAACATCGCCAGAGAGATATCGAAGTGGTTGTTGGAATGACAGCCCCAGGTCAGCCCCCAGTCGTCGCAAAGCTGTGCCACGCGGACTGCACCGGAAAGCGTCCAGAAGTGCGGATCGGCAAGTGGAATATCTACCGCATTGAGCATCACCGCATGACCCATTTCACGCCAGTTGGTGGCGATCATGTTGGTCGCGACGGGCAAGCCGGTCGCCCGCCGAAACTCCGCCATCACTTCACGGCCGGAGAAGCCTTGTTCTGCGCCGCATGGATCTTCAGCATAGGTAAGAACATCATTCAGCCCTTTGCATAGAGAAATGGCTTCATCAAGTAGCCAGGCACCGTTGGGATCAACGGTAATCCGCGCATCCGGGAAGCGTTTCTTCAATGCACGAACGGTGTCGATTTCTTGCTCGCCGGGTAATACGCCGCCTTTGAGTTTGAAATCTTTAAAGCCATAGCGATCCTGTGAGGCTTCCGCCAGACGCACAACGGCTTCGCTGTTCATCGCTTTCTGGTGACGCAACTGATACCACTCATGGTTACCTGGTGTACTGTCCAGATAAGGAAGATCGGTTTTAGTCCGATCACCGATATAAAACAGATAACCGAGGACGGTAATAGCATCGCGTTGCTTACCTGGGCCAAGCAGTTCACAGACCGGAACATTCAGCGCCTTACCTAACAGGTCCAGCAAAGCGGCTTCCAGCGCCGCCACGGCGTTAACGCGCAATTCAAAGGTCCAGGCACCTTTGCCGAAGGTATCAAAATCGGCGACCTGATTACCTTTATGCACCTGCTGGACCACTTTATTCAGTCGCGCGACTTCCTGGCCCAGAACTATCGGAATAGCATCGACAAGTGTTTGATAAATCACCTCTCCGCCCGGTGCTTCACCAATGCCGGTATGTCCGGCATTATCGGTGAGTACCACAATGTTGCGGGTGAAATATGCGTTATGTGCACCACCAATATTGAGCAACATGCTGTCATGTCCGGCGACCGGAATGACTTTCATATCAGTAATGACTGGACTGGATTGTGTCGTCATCTTATTGCCCCGCGACAGGTTTCAGCTCGATACGCTTAATATCGCCCACCAGCACCAGGTAGCTCAGCACCGCGATTAAGGCATGAACCCCGACATAAATCAGCGCCCCATTAAAGGAGCCAGTCGTGCCAACGATATAACCAATTGCGATTGGCGTGACGATACCGGAAATGTTACCGAACATATTGAACAGGCCGCCGGAAAGACCGCTAATCTCTTTCGGCGCAGTATCTGCCATTACCGCCCAACCCAGCGCCCCGATGCCTTTACCGAAGAAGGCCAACGCCATGAAACCGATGATCATCCACTCAACATCGACGTAGTTACAGAACACCATCACCATCGACAGCAACATACCCATCACGATCGGTGTTTTACGCGCAATGTTCAGTGAACCCGTGCGGCGCATCAGCCAGTCGGAAATAATCCCCCCCAGCACGCCGCCGATAAAACCGCAAACAGCAGGAACGGAAGCCACAAAGCCCGCTTTCAGAATCGACATCCCGCGCGCCTGCACCAGATAAACCGGGAACCAGGTAATAAAGAAGTAAGTCAGGGCGTTGATACAATACTGACCGATATAAACACCGATCATCATCCGCGAACCGAGCAGCTGTTTGATCTGCCCCCACTTCACGCTGAACGGCACTTTAACTTTGGTGTTTTGCTGATCCATATTGATCAGCGCGCCGCCAGCGGCGATGTACTCCAGCTCTTTCTGATTTACGCCCGGATGTTGATTTGGCTCGTGGATGACTTTCAGCCAGAAAAAGCTGATGACAATGCCCAGACCGCCCATAAAGAAGAAGACGTGTGACCAACCCACTTCATGAGTCAGCCAGCCCATAATCGGCGCGAAGATCACCGTTGCGAAGTATTGGGCGGAGTTAAAAATCGACACCGCCGTTCCCCTTTCCTGCGCCGGGAACCAGGCTGCCACGATTCGGCTGTTGCCGGGAAAAGAAGGTGCTTCGGCAAGCCCTACCAGGAAGCGGAGAGTAAACAAGGCAACGATAATGCCGAATCCACTAAAGATATCGACGAAACCTTGCAGCAAGGTAAACATCGACCAGATAAAGATTGACCAGAAGTAGACGCGTTTTGAACCAAAGCGATCCAGCAACCAGCCGCCAGGGATCTGCCCAATAACATAAGCCCATGAGAAAGCAGAGAACACATAGCCCATACCCACTGGATCAAGACCGATATCTTTGGCCATTTCCGAACCGGCGATCGAGAGCGTAGCGCGATCGCCGTAGTTGAAAGATGTGACGATAAACAGCATCACCACTATCCAGTAACGAGCATTCGTGCGTTTTTCCACACTGCTCGCAGCCTGACTTAAAGAACTCATTGTTGCACTCCTGAAAATTCGCGTTAGCCACGCTCACTCTGGACTGCGACATCGCCAGGAAATCAGAGGTGACGTAGGGTGTTTTTGCCGTTTTTATAGGTCGTTCGCCGAATGCGGCGCGTGTTTTATATCTGGCAATAGCAGTATAAAAAGCGCGCCATAGCGGCTCACCGTGCAACAACACAACATTAATGCGTTCAATGAGGCTCGATTTTGGCATTAGCCCTGGACGGTGGAATCCACTTCACGGAAATGAAAACAAGAACAAGAAAGGAAGGGTTAAATCGGAGAAATAAAGAAGAGTATGAAATGGATCGCTTGACTCCAGGCAAACGCCAGTAAAAATCCGCGCTAAGAAGCAGTTTTTACAGGCATTTGCCTGAAAAGACTCGATTCAGCACCGCTAAAACGGTATTTTGCCGATCGCTGAACAAATCAGGGCAACAGCGTCCCCCACTGCTCAACCCACGGATTGGATTCCGTTTCTGGTTCCGGGGTTTCACTGGCATCGATCAGCAGCATTTCCCCTACCCGCTGCGCGCTCTGTTCCTGTAACAAAGCATCAAACTGTTTGCCACCGTTGCAGAAATTCACATAACTACTGTCGCCGAGCGCAATCACGCCGTAACGCAGGTTCGGCTGGAAACCGAGGTTATCCTTTATGCCCAGAAAGAGCGGCACAATGCTGTCAGGAAGGTCGCCCTGCCCGGTGGTGGACGTAACTACCAGAACATACTTGTCCTGATAGGGTAACCAGTCGCTTAATTCTGGGTCTTCAAACACCGTTGCTTTGTGGCCCTGTGCGGTCAGAATCGCTTCCGCTTCTTCGGCCACTAGCAGTGAATTCCCGTACATGGTGCCTACAAAAATACCAATTTCCGCCATACCGTTTTCTCCCTGGGTTAGGAACTTATCTCATCATCCTGACCCGATGGCGCGCTGAACTCAACCCTTTCATTTTCAGGAAGCAGACCGCGCCAGCCAAATTGTGATAATGCCTGCATCCAGGTGTCGTCCAGACCGGCGTGGATAGTCAGCGGCTCGCCAGTAAAAGGATGCGTCAATGACAACTTACTGGCGTGCAACATTAACCGCTGGAGGCCAAAATGTTCAGCCGCGCTGCGATTCTGGCGCAAATCGCCATGTTTGCTGTCGCCAATAATCGGATGGCGCAAATGGGCGAGATGGCGACGAAGCTGATGTTTGCGTCCGGTTTTCGGCTCCAATTCCACCAGACCGTAGCGTGTCGTCGGGTAACGCCCGGTCGCGACTGGCATTTCAACCGTCGCCAGACCGCGATAATGCGTCACTGCTGGCTGCGGGCCTTTATCTTCGCGGGCATACTTATCGGCGATTTTATCCAGTTCTTCCACCAGCGGATAATCCAGCACCGCTTCTTCCATCAGCCAGCCACGCACAATCGCATGGTAACGTTTCTGGATTTGGTGCTGTTCAAACTGTTGCGCTAACAGCCGTCCGGCCTCGCTGGATAATCCCATCAGCAATACGCCGGAAGTCGGTCGGTCCAGCCGATGCGCGGTAAACACGTGCTGACCAATCTGGTCACGTACGGTTTGCATGACCACCACTTTTTCGTCACGATCCAGCCAGCTGCGGTGAACCAGCCAGCCAGACGGTTTGTTAACCGCAACCAGCCATTCATCCTGGTAGAGTATTTCCAGCATCAGTTTGTATCATCCGCAAAAAGCGCATCCAGTTTTTCCAGCTCCGCCAGAATAAGCGCGCGCTGGGGGTGGTCCGTCGCCAGCGCCATTTCATAATACGGCGCCACGGCGAAAGCCCCTGGCAATGGCTGATTATTATCTAAGAGATCGTGCATTCGCGGGATCAGTACCCATTGCAACCATTCCAGTGGCTCCATCGTATCCATAAAGAAAGGTTGGGTACTGTTGAATTGATGCGGCTGCGGTTCATCGCTCCGCCAGTGCTGATGTTCACGCAGTAATGTTTCAAGCGCCTGCAACTGAAGACGAACGCGGTCATGAGTGGTCATAAAACAACCTCAAGAAGAAAAAACTGCCGCGAAGGATAGCAGGAATAAAAAAAGGGAGCACTGTATTAACAGTGCTCCCGGTTCGTTTCGCAGCATTCCAGCTACTTTTGTTGCTCCCTGCTCATCCTTGACAACTTTTCCTGTGGTCTTGCGACCAATCGTTCATCCTGAACTAATGCTTCCTGCTCACACCACCCCGATGTGATACTTCATCCTGAAGTGTCCCTGGCCATCCTGACCCACCGAATCATCCTGACCGGTTCTCATTCTCCGTCCTGGAGGTGTCCTTTAACGCATCCAGCGTTTTCCTCTTCGCTTCATCCAGAAGCCTTTCCCTGAAGCACCATCCTGGCGTGTCCTTTAGAAGTGTCATCATCCTGATGTTCACTTCGTTGTCTGACTCCCTGTCGACGAAGATAGAATCGTCTTTTTCGCTGAGTCTTACAAGGCGCTTACAGACAATGCCTTAAGGAAAATTTCATATGAAAGTTAAGGATCTTTCTTCAATACATTGATTTAAAATAGAAATATCGATTCTTATCTTTTTAAGTATTCACTTACTTCCTGGCGATCTCCTACAGGGTCTGTAAGAGATCTCTCACAACCAGACGGGGTATTTGGATTACAGAAGAGGCTTAAGCTGCATAAGGAATTCCGCAAGATTTGAGGCTAAATGCATACGATTCCGCGTCCCCAGCGTCTCTTTGCATACTTCGCCAGAGAGATTACATACCGAAATCACTTCCAGCTCCTCTTCCAGTGTGGCGATAAATAACGTGGGGGGCAGTTTCAGACGTTTCTGGGTAACCAGATGTCCAATCAGGTTTTCCTGCACCCGGCGGAAGTCATCTTCGCTCCAGGTTTGCAGTAATGTCAGTTTGATATCGCCAAACTGCGCATGCATATCCCCGGCAAACTGGGTCGTATAGAAGGTATGAATTGCGGGTTGTATCACAATATCAAACGCACGCTCAACCGCGTTTACATTTTGCTCACCGCTAAACGGCTGCGGTTGCCAGAACACAGCATCATTAGTGGTTGAAATAATGCACGGTGAAGGAACGCCATACAGCTCCTCGCTTAACGGCCAACTATTGTGCTGTTCGTGCCATGCATCACAGTAACGCGTGGTAAAATCTCTCAAGGCTTGTGCGGTCAATTCGTCCACTAATTTCTCTCTTCACTTAAACCAGATACACTTGTCGTTTAGTTTATCTGGTTTATGACGGTGAAACATGTCTTCTTATGCAAACCATCAGGCACTTGCGGGCCTGACTCTTGGAAAATCAACCGATTACCGGGATACCTATGACGCCAGCCTGCTACAAGGCGTTCCACGTAGTTTGAATCGCGATCCGCTGGGCCTGAAAGCAGATAATCTGCCTTTTCACGGTACGGATATCTGGACGCTATATGAACTTTCCTGGCTGAATGCGAAAGGTTTGCCGCAGGTTGCCGTGGGTCATGTTGAACTTGATTACACCAGCGTAAATCTCATTGAGTCGAAGAGTTTTAAGCTCTATCTCAACAGCTTTAACCAGACACGCTTTAACAATTGGGATGAAGTGCGCCAGACGCTGGAGCGCGACTTAAGCACTTGCGCCCAGGGTAACGTTAGCGTGGCGTTATATCGTCTTGATGAACTGGAAGGTCAGCCGGTGGGGCATTTCAATGGCACCTGCATTGATGACCAGGATATCGCTATCGATAACTATGAATTCACCACTGACTATCTTGAGAATGCCATCAGCGGCGAGAAAGTGGTGGAAGAAACACTCGTTAGCCACCTGCTGAAATCAAACTGCCTGATTACTCATCAACCAGACTGGGGATCTATCCAGATTCAGTATCGTGGACGCAAGATTGACAGGGAAAAACTGCTGCGTTATCTGGTTTCTTTCCGTCATCATAACGAGTTCCATGAACAGTGCGTAGAGCGCATTTTTAATGACCTGTTACGCTTCTGCCAGCCAGAGAAATTAAGCGTTTACGCACGTTATACCCGTCGTGGCGGTCTGGACATTAACCCATGGCGCAGTAACTGTAATTTTGTCCCATCGACAACCCGTCTGGCACGGCAATAAAATTTTTCTCAATTTTGCGGGCTGGATTCACGCATAAGGTTGTGAAAGGTCATCAGGCAGGGCTATTGTAATCAAAGGGAATGACGATAATCGTCCCATAAGGAGTTTTTCTTGATTACACATATTAGCCCTCTTGGCTCCATGGATATGTTGTCGCAGTTGGAAGTGGACATGCTTAAACGCACCGCCAGCAGCGACCTCTATCAATTATTTCGCAACTGTTCACTCGCTGTTCTGAACTCCGGTAGCCTCACCGATAACAGCAAAGAATTGCTGTCCCGTTTTGAGAATTTCGACATTAACGTGCTACGCCGTGAACGCGGCGTTAAGTTAGAACTGATCAATCCCCCGGAAGAAGCTTTTGTCGATGGGCGTATCATTCGCTCCTTGCAGGCCAACTTGTTTGCCGTTCTGCGCGACATTCTCTTCGTCTATGGGCAAATCCATAACACCGTTCGTTTTCCAAATCTGAATCTCGACAACTCTGTTCATATTACCAACCTGGTCTTTTCTATCTTGCGCAATGCTCGCGCGCTGCACGTGGGCGAAGCGCCCAATATGGTGGTGTGCTGGGGCGGTCACTCCATCAACGAAAACGAGTATTTGTATGCCCGTCGCGTTGGTAATCAGTTGGGGCTGCGTGAGTTAAATATTTGCACTGGCTGTGGTCCAGGCGCGATGGAAGCGCCGATGAAAGGCGCAGCGGTTGGACACGCCCAACAGCGTTACAAAGACAGCCGTTTTATTGGTATGACTGAACCATCAATTATCGCCGCTGAACCGCCTAACCCGCTGGTTAACGAACTGATCATCATGCCGGATATCGAAAAACGTCTGGAAGCGTTTGTCCGTATCGCCCACGGCATCATTATCTTCCCTGGCGGTGTGGGTACAGCGGAAGAGCTACTGTATTTGCTGGGAATTTTAATGAATCCGGCCAACAAAGATCAGGTCTTGCCATTGATCCTCACCGGCCCGAAAGAGAGTGCTGATTACTTCCGCGTACTGGACGAGTTTGTCGTGCATACGTTGGGAGAAAACGCGCGCCGCCATTATCGCATCATCATTGATGACGCTGCAGAAGTAGCCCGTCAGATGAAAAAAGCGATGGCGCAGGTGAAAGAAAACCGTCGCGATACGGGCGATGCCTACAGCTTTAACTGGTCAATGCGTATTACGCCAGATTTGCAAATGCCGTTTGAGCCGTCTCACGAGAATATGGCTAATCTGAAGCTTTACCCGGACCAGCCAGTTGAAGTGCTGGCTGCCGACCTGCGTCGTGCGTTTTCTGGCATTGTGGCGGGGAACGTAAAAGAAGTCGGCATTCGCGCCATTGAAGAGTTTGGGCCATACAAAATCAACGGTGATAAAGAGATCATGCGCCGTATGGACGACCTGCTTCAGGGGTTTGTTGCCCAACATCGTATGAAGTTACCAGGCTCTGCCTACATCCCTTGCTACGAAATCTGCACCTAATCCTCCCTTCCCCGGTAACGTTTGTTGCCGGGTTTTTCTCTTTTTTGGTCGCTCACTAATCAATCTATTTCATTTGTTATATGAATGTTTCAGCACGTCATCATGTCATTAATATCACCAACTGTAATATGTCATACAATTTACGTTGTAGCGCAAACGTTTCCCTTCATTTGAAGACCGCATTTTATCTCCGCAAAAAAGAAAATCTTGCAATCATTAACTAAAAGTATTGATTTTTGCAGTTCAACCTACATATATTGCGCGCCCCGGAAGAGGTCAGATGTCGTTAATCTGCCAAATATTGCCCTTAAATTCTCTTTTACTTTTGATTTACAGAGTAAAGCATTGGGATTATCTATCTTCCAAGTAGATTATTGTATTTGAGATCAAGATCACTGATAGATACATAACTTGTGTGTATCTTTCCGCCCTCAAATTATTACGGCGGAAAATGATTAAGCCATCGCCGATAGACAGATTTCATTTTTACGGCCAGGCACCTTCCCGGGCTGAACTGGCTAAAAGCTGAATTATTTGCATTCCTCCAGGAGAAATAGATGGAAACGACTCAAACCAGCACGATTGCGTCGAAAGACTCTCGCAGTGCCTGGCGCAAGACAGATACCATGTGGATGCTGGGCCTTTACGGCACGGCGATCGGCGCGGGCGTGCTGTTCCTGCCAATCAACGCCGGTGTTGGCGGTATGATCCCGCTGATCATCATGGCTATCCTTGCGTTCCCGATGACGTACTTTGCGCATCGTGGCCTGACTCGCTTCGTGCTGTCTGGTAAAAACCCAGGCGAAGACATCACCGAGGTAGTAGAAGAACACTTTGGTATTGGCGCAGGTAAACTGATTACCCTGCTCTACTTCTTCGCTATCTACCCGATTCTGCTGGTTTACAGCGTGGCAATCACCAACACGGTTGAAAGCTTCATGTCTCACCAGCTGGGTATGACGCCGCCGCCGCGTGCGATTCTGTCACTGATCCTGATCGTGGGTATGATGACCATCGTTCGCTTCGGTGAGCAAATGATCGTTAAGGCGATGAGTATTCTGGTATTCCCGTTTGTTGGCGTACTGATGCTGCTGGCTCTGTACCTGATCCCGCAGTGGAACGGCGCAGCACTGGAAACTCTGTCTCTGGACACTGCATCGGCAACCGGAAACGGTCTGTGGATGACCCTGTGGCTGGCAATTCCGGTAATGGTGTTCTCGTTCAACCACTCTCCGATCATCTCTTCTTTCGCCGTTGCGAAGCGTGAAGAGTACGGCGATATGGCAGAACAGAAATGCTCGAAGATCCTGGCATTCGCTCACATCATGATGGTGCTGACCGTAATGTTCTTCGTATTCAGCTGTGTACTGAGCCTGACTCCGGCAGACCTGGCTGCGGCTAAAGAGCAGAACATCTCGATTCTGTCTTACCTGGCTAACCACTTTAACGCGCCGATCATCGCGTGGATGGCTCCGATTATCGCGATTATCGCTATCACCAAATCCTTCCTGGGCCACTACCTGGGCGCACGTGAAGGCTTCAACGGTATGGTGATCAAATCACTGCGTGGTAAAGGTAAGTCTATCGAAATCAACAAGCTGAACCGTATCACTGCGCTGTTCATGCTGGTAACGACCTGGATTGTTGCCACCCTGAACCCGAGCATCCTGGGTATGATTGAAACCCTGGGCGGCCCAATCATCGCGATGATCCTGTTCCTGATGCCGATGTACGCCATTCAGAAAGTACCGGCAATGCGTAAATACAGCGGTCACATCAGCAACGTATTCGTTGTCGTGATGGGTCTGATTGCAATCTCCGCAATCTTCTACTCTCTGTTCAGCTAAGTCCTTTCGCGCCGCTTTCGGGCGGCGCTTCCTCCGTTTTAACGCGATGTATTTCCTATGATTAGCGTATTCGATATTTTCAAAATCGGCATTGGCCCTTCCAGTTCTCATACCGTTGGACCAATGAAAGCGGGTAAACAATTTACCGACGATCTGATTGCCCGTAACCTGCTTAAAGACGTGACCCGCGTGGTGGTTGACGTCTATGGTTCGCTCTCTCTGACCGGCAAAGGGCACCACACTGATATCGCCATTATTATGGGCCTGGCAGGTAACCTGCCGGATACCGTGGATATCGATTCTATCCCTGGTTTTATTCAGGATGTGAATACTCACGGTCGCCTGATGCTGGCAAACGGTCAGCACGAAGTCGAGTTTCCGGTTGATGAATGCATGAACTTCCATGCCGATAACCTTTCTCTGCATGAGAACGGCATGCGCATTACCGCGCTGGCGGGCGATAAAGTTGTTTACAGCCAGACGTATTACTCCATCGGCGGTGGCTTTATCGTTGATGAAGAGCATTTTGGCCAGCAGGATAGCGCACCGGTTGAAGTTCCGTATCCTTACAGTTCAGCAGCCGACCTGCAAAAACATTGCCAGGAAACCGGGCTGTCACTCTCTGGTCTGATGATGAAAAACGAGCTGGCGCTGCACAGCAAAGAAGAGCTGGAACAGCACCTGGCGAACGTCTGGGAAGTGATGCGTGGCGGTATTGAACGCGGTATCACCACCGAAGGCGTGCTGCCTGGCAAACTGCGCGTTCCACGCCGTGCCGCGGCACTGCGCCGGATGCTGGTCAGCCAGGATAAAACCACCACTGACCCGATGGCGGTTGTTGACTGGATCAACATGTTCGCACTGGCAGTGAACGAAGAGAACGCTGCGGGCGGTCGTGTGGTGACTGCGCCGACTAACGGTGCATGCGGGATTATCCCGGCAGTGCTGGCGTACTACGACAAGTTTATCCGTGAAGTGAACGCTAACTCACTGGCTCGTTACCTGCTGGTAGCCAGCGCCATTGGTTCTCTTTATAAGATGAACGCGTCGATTTCTGGTGCCGAAGTGGGTTGCCAGGGTGAAGTTGGCGTGGCGTGCTCAATGGCGGCGGCGGGTCTGGCAGAACTGTTAGGCGCAAGCCCGGCGCAGGTGTGCATCGCGGCGGAAATCGCTATGGAGCATAACCTCGGCCTGACGTGTGACCCGGTTGCTGGACAGGTTCAGGTACCGTGCATTGAGCGTAACGCCATTGCGGCAGTGAAAGCGGTGAACGCCGCGCGTATGGCACTGCGCCGTACCAGCGAACCGCGCGTCTGCCTCGATAAAGTTATCGAAACCATGTACGAAACAGGTAAAGACATGAACGCCAAGTACCGCGAAACCTCTCGCGGCGGCCTGGCAATGAAGATCGTTGCCTGCGATTAATCGCTCTCCAGAGGCCTCGTTTTGCGAGGCCTCACATTGTTGAGAATGTACCTGTTGTTTATGTCGGATGCGGCGCAAACACCTTATCAGACCTATAAAACAGCGCAAATTCAATAGATTGCGATTCTTTTGTAGGCATGATAAGCGCAGCGCATCAGGCAATTTGGCGTTGTCATCAATATCAGATCTCGTTTTGCGAGCCCTCTTCCTGTTTTCTCATCCAGCCATAGCCTGTTCCGGCATCGAATGTTACCCTTATCGCCTGATCTTTAAGGGGGTTATCGTGGCTGTTCATTTGCTTATTGTCGATGCACTGAATCTTATTCGTCGCATTCATGCCGTGCAGGGTTCACCCTGCGTGGAAACCTGTCAGCACGCCCTTGATCAACTTATTATGCACAGCCAGCCGACCCACGCCGTCGCCGTTTTTGATGATGAAAACCGCAGTAGCGGCTGGCGTCATCAGCGCCTGCCTGATTATAAAGCGGGTCGCCCGCCAATGCCGGAAGAGTTGCACAACGAGATGCCCGCGTTACGTGCAGCCTTTGAGCAACGCGGTGTCCCGTGCTGGTCAGCCAGCGGCAACGAAGCCGACGACTTAGCCGCCACGCTGGCGGTCAAAGTGACCCAGGCGGGGCATCAGGCAACCATCGTTTCGACAGATAAAGGCTACTGTCAGCTACTTTCACCTACATTACGTATTCGCGATTACTTCCAGAAACGCTGGCTGGATGCACCGTTTATCGATAAAGAATTTGGCGTTCAACCGCAGCAATTGCCCGATTACTGGGGGCTGGCGGGGATCAGTAGTTCAAAGGTGCCAGGCGTTGCGGGAATTGGGCCCAAAAGCGCCACGCAGTTGCTGGTCGAGTTTCAGAGTCTGGAAGGGATCTATGAGAATCTGGAAGTGGTTGCCGAAAAGTGGCGCAAGAAATTAGAAGCCCATAAAGAGATGGCGTTCCTGTGCCGTGATATCGCCCGCTTACAGACTGATTTGCATATCGACGGCAATTTACAGCAATTGCGATTGGTACGGTAACGGCGAGCCGGATACGCCGCAAACGTCGTATCCGGCATTATCACATCAGCGCATTTACCAGGCAGTATGGTAAAGCTCTACAATATCCTCAAGCGTTGCTTCACGCGGGTTGCCACCGGTACAAACATCATCCAGTGCCGCCTGAGCCAGTGCCGGAATGTCTTCCTTGCGTACACCAACATCACGCAAATGTGGCGGAATACCGACATCACGGTTGAGAGCAAACACCGCTTCAACAGCGGCATTACGCGCCTCTTCCAGGCTCATACCTTCCACTTTCACGCCCATAACGCGCGCGATATCGCGGTACTTCTCACCGGTAAAGTCAGCGTTATAGCGCATGACATGCGGTAACAGGATGGCGTTCGCAACACCGTGTGGAGTGTTATAAAACGCGCCCAGTGGATGCGCCATACCATGCACCAACCCTAACCCCACATTCGAGAAGCCCATACCCGCAACATACTGCCCGAGCGCCATTTCTTCTCCGGCATCCTTATCACCAGCAACCGATCCTCGCAGCGCACCGGCGATAATTTCAATGGCTTTAATGTGCAGCGCATCGGTCAGCGCCCATGCACCACGCGTAATATACCCCTCGATGGCATGAGTCAGCGCATCGACACCCGTCGCGGCTTTCAGCGCCGGAGGCATGCCATCCATCATGTCAGCATCAATAAACGCCACCTGCGGGATATCATGCGGATCAACGCAAACAAACTTACGACGTTTTTCTTCGTCGGTGATTACGTAGTTAATAGTCACTTCCGCCGCAGTGCCTGCCGTGGTGGGGATCGCCAGAATCGGCACGCTGGGTTTGTTGGTCGGTGAAAGCCCTTCCAGGCTGCGCACATCGGCAAACTCAGGGTTATTGCTGATGATACCAATTGCTTTACAGGTATCCTGCGGGGAACCACCGCCGATGGCGATTAGATAATCCGCACCACTGTTCTCAAATACGCCAAGCCCTTCTTTTACTACGCTGATTGTCGGATTCGGAACGACACCGTCGTAAATCGCCCACGCCAGCCCTGCGGCGTCCATCTTATCGGTCACTTTCGCGACCACGCCGCATTGCACCAGCGTTTTATCAGTCACGATCAGCGCCTTGTTGTAACCACGGCGTTTTACCTCATCAGTAAGAGCACCAATCGCACCGCGCCCAAACCATGCCGTTTCGTTCAGAATCATTCTGTTAGCCATCGTACTTCTCCTTGTTGCTTTGCGAAATTACTCTTCAATCCGTAACCCATAGGTTTTGAATTTCTCCAGCACTACGGCAATCTCTTCATCGCTCAGCACTGGCACCGGGTCCGTAATCGCCAGGGTCGTCAGGTAAAGTTGCGCCAGCACTTCAACTTCATGCGCCAGCCATAACGCTTTTTCCAGATTCACCTCACAAGCGATAAGCCCATGATGTTGTAACAAAGTTGCCTTACGATTTTTGAGAGCCAGCGCAACATGTTCAGAAAGTTCGCGTGTTCCAAAGGTCGCATAAGGCGCGCAAGGAATAGAATTACCGCCAGCCGCCGCAATCATGTAGTGAATAGCGGGGATCGGTCGGTTAAGAATGGAAACTGCCGTGCAATGAATGGCATGATTGTGAACAACCGCGTTGGCATCCGGTCTGCTTTGATAGGCCGCCATATGGAAACGCCATTCGCTTGAGGGGAGCTTTCCTTCCTCATGTTTACCGTTGCCATCAATAAAGACAATATGCGACTCCGTCAGTTTTTCATATGGAATACCTGTAGGCGTAATCAGCATCCCATCCTGATAACGTACACTGACGTTACCCGCTGTCCCCTGGTTCAGTCCCAGGCGGGTCATTTCCAGGCAAGTGTCAATAATCTGACGAGCAAGTTTATTTCGTTCCATTAGCTACCTCTCTCTGATTCAAAACAGGGCAATAATGTTGTTCCTTTCACACTATTGAATTAGCCATTTAATTACCCACCATCTTCTTCCTGATTAACCAGAAAGAAATTCACAAGCTTATATTTTGTGACCTGGTTCAACTAATCACAGTAAATAACTGCAAGTTCTCTTTTTATAACCCCATTAAAAATGACCGCTCTTAAAAATATTTATCAAAACGGTCATTTTTCTGCTCCTCCCAGCCAGGAATGCCCGTTTTCTGCACAAACAATTAATACGGTCATCTGGTTTGTGTTTTTTATGATTTATTTTCTGAAACGGGCATGAAATTTCGATTATTAAAGTGATGGTAGTCACATAAAGTCACTTTCCAGCTAATAAGTGTGACCGCCGTCATATTACAGAGCGTTTTTTATTTGAAAATGAATCCATGAGTTCATTTCAGACAGGCAAATATTCACTGATATGAAGCCCGAACTCGCTAGTTTTGCACTTTTGAAAACATAACCGATTACGTGCTTAAGCTTCTGAACCTAAGAGGATGCTATGGGAAACACATCAATACAAACGCAGAGTTACCGTGCGGTAGATAAAGATGCAGGGCAAAGCAGAAGTTACATTATTCCATTCGCGCTGCTGTGCTCACTGTTTTTTCTTTGGGCGGTAGCCAATAACCTTAACGACATTTTATTACCTCAATTCCAGCAGGCTTTTACGCTGACAAATTTCCAGGCTGGCCTGATCCAATCGGCCTTTTACTTTGGTTATTTCATTATCCCAATCCCTGCTGGGATATTGATGAAAAAACTCAGTTATAAAGCAGGGATTATTACCGGATTATTTTTATATGCCTTGGGCGCTGCATTATTCTGGCCCGCGGCAGAAATAATGAACTACACCTTATTTTTAGTTGGCCTATTTATTATTGCAGCCGGATTAGGTTGTCTGGAAACTGCCGCAAACCCTTTTGTTACGGTATTAGGGCCGGAAAGCAGTGGTCACTTCCGCTTAAATCTTGCGCAAACATTTAACTCATTTGGCGCAATTATCGCGGTTGTCTTTGGGCAAAGTCTTATTTTGTCTAACGTGCCACATCAATCGCAAGACGTTCTCGATAAAATGTCTCCAGAGCAATTGAGTGCGTATAAACACAGCTTGGTATTATCGGTACAGACACCTTATATGATCATCGTGGCTATCGTGTTACTGGTCGCCCTGCTGATCATGCTGACGAAATTCCCGGCATTGCAGAGTGATAATCACAGTGACGCTAAACAAGGATCGTTCTCCGCATCGCTTTCTCGTCTGGCGCGTATTCGTCACTGGCGCTGGGCGGTATTAGCGCAATTCTGCTATGTCGGCGCACAAACGGCCTGCTGGAGCTATTTGATTCGCTACGCTGTAGAAGAAATTCCAGGTATGACTGCAGGCTTTGCCGCTAACTATTTAACCGGAACCATGGTGTGCTTCTTTATTGGTCGTTTCACCGGTACCTGGCTCATCAGTCGCTTCGCACCACACAAAGTCCTGGCAGCCTACGCATTAATCGCTATGGCACTGTGCCTGATCTCAGCCTTCGCTGGCGGTCATGTGGGCTTAATAGCCCTGACTTTATGCAGCGCCTTTATGTCGATTCAGTACCCAACAATCTTCTCGCTGGGCATTAAGAATCTCGGCCAGGACACCAAATACGGTTCATCCTTCATCGTTATGACCATTATTGGCGGCGGTATTGTCACTCCGGTCATGGGTTTTGTCAGTGACGCGGCGGGCAACATCCCCACTGCTGAACTGATCCCCGCACTCTGCTTCGCGGTCATCTTTATCTTTGCCCGTTTCCGTTCTCAAACGGCAACTAACTGAACATATTTTCCGAATAAAGTGAGGAATCTGTAATGAAAAAAATCAGCTTACCGAAAGTTGGCATCCGCCCGGTTATCGACGGTCGTCGCATGGGTGTTCGTGAGTCGCTTGAAGAACAAACAATGAATATGGCGAACGCCACGGCCGCACTGCTGACCGATAAACTGCGCCATGCCTGCGGAGCTGCTGTCGAGTGTGTCATTTCCGATACCTGTATCGCGGGTATGGCTGAAGCCGCTGCTTGCGAAGAAAAATTCAGCAGTCAGAATGTAGGCCTCACCATTACGGTAACGCCTTGCTGGTGCTATGGCAGTGAAACCATCGACATGGACCCAACCCGCCCGAAAGCCATTTGGGGCTTTAACGGCACTGAACGCCCCGGAGCTGTTTACCTCGCAGCAGCTTTAGCTGCTCACAGTCAGAAAGGCATTCCGGCATTCTCCATTTACGGTCATGACGTTCAGGATGCCGATGACACATCGATCCCTGCCGACGTTGAAGAAAAACTGCTGCGCTTTGCCCGCGCCGGTTTGGCAGTCGCCAGCATGAAAGGTAAAAGCTATCTGTCACTGGGCGGTGTTTCGATGGGCATCGCCGGTTCCATCGTTGACCACAACTTCTTTGAATCCTGGCTGGGAATGAAAGTCCAGGCGGTGGATATGACCGAACTGCGCCGCCGTATCGATCAGAAGATTTACGACGAAGCCGAACTGGAAATGGCGCTGGCCTGGGCTGATAAAAACTTCCGCTATGGCGAAGATGAAAATAACAAACAGTATCAACGTAATGCCGAGCAAAGCCGCGCTGTTCTGCGCGAAAGTTTACTGATGGCGATGTGTATCCGCGACATGATGCAAGGCAATAGCAAACTGGCCGATATCGGTCGCGTGGAAGAATCACTTGGCTACAACGCCATCGCTGCGGGCTTCCAGGGGCAACGCCACTGGACCGATCAATATCCCAATGGTGACACCGCCGAAGCGATCCTCAACAGTTCATTTGACTGGAATGGCGTACGCGAACCCTTTGTCGTGGCGACTGAAAACGACAGTCTTAACGGCGTGGCAATGTTAATGGGCCACCAGCTCACCGGCACCGCTCAGGTATTTGCCGATGTGCGTACCTACTGGTCACCAGATGCAATTGAGCGTGTAACAGGGCATAAACTGGACGGACTGGCAGAACACGGCATCATCCATTTGATCAACTCCGGCTCTGCTGCGCTGGACGGTTCCTGTAAACAACGCGACAGCGAAGGTAACCCGACGATGAAGCCACACTGGGAAATCTCTCAGCAAGAGGCTGACGCTTGCCTCGCCGCTACCGAATGGTGCCCGGCGATCCACGAATACTTCCGTGGCGGCGGTTACTCTTCCCGCTTCCTTACCGAAGGCGGCGTCCCGTTCACCATGACTCGTGTCAACATCATCAAAGGCCTGGGACCGGTACTGCAAATCGCGGAAGGCTGGAGCGTGGAATTACCGAAGGATGTGCATGACATCCTCAACAAACGCACCAACTCAACCTGGCCAACCACCTGGTTTGCACCGCGCCTCACTGGTAAAGGGCCGTTTACGGATGTGTATTCGGTAATGGCGAACTGGGGCGCTAACCACGGGGTTCTGACCATCGGCCACGTTGGCGCAGACTTTATCACTCTCGCCTCCATGCTGCGTATCCCGGTGTGTATGCACAACGTTGAAGAGAGCAAAGTGTATCGTCCTTCTACCTGGGCCGCGCACGGTATGGATATTGAAGGCCAGGATTACCGTGCATGCCAGAACTACGGCCCGTTGTATAAGCGTTAATACATTACTCCCTGATGTTATGCCCGGTCACTCCGGCTACCGGGCCTGAACAAGCAAGAGTGGTTAGCCGGATAAGCAATGTTATCCGGCTATATTGCAGGAGCGATTATGAAACAAGAAGTTATCCTGGTACTCGACTGTGGCGCGACCAATGTCAGGGCCATCGCGGTTAATCGGCAGGGAAAAATTATTGCCCGCGCCTCAACGCCTAATGCCAGCGATATCGCGATGGAAAACAACACCTGGCACCAGTGGTCTTTAGACGCCATTTTGCAACGCTTTGCTGATTGCTGTAGGCAAATCAATAGTGAACTAACTGAATGCCACATCCGCGGTATCGCCGTCACCACCTTTGGTGTGGATGGCGCTCTGGTAGATAAACAAGGCAATCTGCTCTATCCGATCATTAGCTGGAAATGTCCGCGAACAGCAGCGGTAATGGACAATATTGAACGGTTGATCTCCGCACAGCGGTTGCAGGCTATTTCTGGCGTCGGAGCCTTTAGTTTCAATACGTTATATAAGTTGGTGTGGTTGAAAGAAAATCATCCACAACTGCTGGAACGCGCGCACGCCTGGCTCTTTATTTCGTCGCTGATTAACCACCGTTTAACCGGCGAATTCACTACTGATATCACGATGGCCGGAACCAGCCAGATGCTGGATATCCAGCAACGCGGTTTCAGTCCGCAAATTTTACAAGCCACCGGTATTCCACGCCGACTCTTCCCTCGTCTGGTGGAAGCGGGTGAACAGATTGGTACGCTACAGAACGGCGTAGCAGCAATGCTCGGCTTACCCATTGGCATACCGGTGATTTCCGCAGGTCACGATACCCAGTTCGCCCTTTTTGGCGCTGGTGCCGAACAAAATGAACCCGTGCTCTCTTCCGGTACATGGGAAATTTTGATGGTCCGCAGCGCCCAGGTTGATACTTCGCTGTTAAGTCAGTACGTCGGTTCCACCTGCGAACCGGATAGCCAGGTAGGGTTGTATAACCCAGGTATGCAATGGCTGGCATCCGGCGTGCTGGAATGGGTGAGAGAACTGTTCTGGACGGCTGAAACTCCCTGGCAAATGTTGATTGAAGAGGCTCGTCTGATCGCGCCTGGCGCGGATGGTGTGAAAATGCAGTGTGATTTATTGTCGTGTCAGAACGCTGGCTGGCAAGGAGTGACGCTTAATACCACGCGGGGGCATTTCTATCGCGCGGCGCTGGAAGGGTTAACCGCGCAATTACAGCGCAATCTACAGATGCTGGAAAAAATCGGGCACTTTAAAGCCTCTGAATTATTGTTAGTCGGCGGAGGAAGTCGCAACACATTGTGGAATCAGATTAAAGCCAATATGCTTGATATTCCGGTAAAAGTTCTCGACGACGCCGAAACGACCGTCGCAGGAGCTGCGCTGTTCGGTTGGTATGGCGTAGGGGAATTTAACAGCCCGGAAGAAGCCCGCGCGCAGATTCATTATCAGTACCGTTATTTCTACCCGCAAACTGAACCTGAATTTATAGAGGAAGTGTGAAATGCTGAAAACAATTTCGCCGTTAATTTCTCCCGAACTATTGAAAGTGCTGGCAGAGATGGGACATGGAGATGAAATTATTTTTTCCGATGCTCACTTTCCCGCCCATTCGATGGGACCGCAGGTGATCCGCGCTGATGGCCTGTTGGTGAGCGACTTGCTCCAGGCGATTATCCCGTTATTTGAACTGGACAGTTATGCACCGCCGCTGGTGATGATGGCGGCGGTAGAAGGTGACACTCTCGATCCTGAAGTAGAACGACGTTACCGTAATGCGCTTTCACTACAAGCCCCGTGTCCTGACATCATCCGCATCAATCGTTTTGCGTTTTATGAACGGGCGCAAAAAGCCTTTGCGATCGTTATCACAGGCGAACGAGCGAAGTACGGGAATATTCTTTTAAAAAAAGGGGTAACACCGTAATCTCATACCGGTACGCCCGCATGACGCGGGCGGTTATCGAATGATGGGGTGAAAAATATGAAAGCGGCACGCCAGCAAGCGATAGTCAACCTGCTGCTGAACCATACCAGCCTGACCACGGAAGCTCTCTCTGAACAGCTAAAGGTCAGTAAAGAAACCATTCGTCGCGATCTCAATGAATTACAGACGCAGGGTAAAATTCTGCGCAATCATGGACGCGCTAAATATATCCACCGTCAAAATCAAGACAGTGGCGATCCCTTTCACATCCGGCTGAAAAGCCATTATGCGCATAAAGCAGATATCGCGCGCGAGGCGCTCACGTGGATTGAAGAAGGGATGGTGATAGCCTTAGACGCCAGTTCAACTTGCTGGTATCTGGCACGCCAGTTGCCTGACATCAACATCCAGGTCTTCACCAATAGCCATCCGATTTGCCATGAACTCGGTAAACGCGAACGCATTCAACTGATCAGTTCCGGCGGCACACTTGAGCGCAAATATGGCTGTTACGTCAATCCCTCGCTGATTTCCCAACTTAAATCGCTGGAAATCGATCTGTTTATTTTTTCTTGTGAAGGGATCGATAGCAGCGGCGCACTGTGGGACTCCAATGCCATCAACGCTGATTACAAATCGATGCTATTAAAACGTGCCGCGCAATCGTTGTTATTGATTGATAAAAGTAAATTTAATCGTTCAGGGGAAGCCCGCATCGGGCATCTGGATGAGGTAACGCACATTATTTCTGATGAGCGCCAGGTTGCAACTTCTTTGGTAACAGCCTGACGGAAAGGGTAGCAGGCCGGAGACGACGCCCCGGCCTTGCCTGTTATCGCTCGTCGCGACGACCACCTACCGCAGCCCAGATGCGACGGACATGCACCGTCACTTCTTCGCGATCGTGATACAACTGACGCGCCTGAATCTGGGCGTTAATGCCATGTTCATCAAGCTGTGCCTGAATGTACGCCAGATTGTGTGATACTTCTTCGTAGCGTTTTTTCATCGGCAATTTAAGGTTGAAGATAGTTTCACGACACCAGCCATTAACCAGCCACTGCGCCATCAAAGCCGCGACCTTCGCCGGTTTTTCCACCATGTCACACACCATCCACGAGATATTGCTACGTGTCGGGCGGAATTTAAAACCATCTTCCCGCAGCCACGTTACTTGTCCGGTATCCATCAGACTTTGCGCCATCGGGCCGTTGTCGACGGAATAAACCCACATGTTGCGCTTCACCAGTTGGTAGGTCCAGCCGCCCGGGCAAGCGCCCAAATCCACCGCCCACATCCCGTTCGCCAGGCGTTCATCCCATTCATCCGCAGGAATAAACACATGAAATGCCTCTTCCAGCTTGAGCGTGGAACGACTTGGCGCATCTGCCGGAAACTTCAGGCGCGGAATGCCCATATAGAACGGCGAGTTATTATTGCTGTAGGAGTAGCCGGTATAACAGCAGCCTGGTGCGATAAAGAACACATGCACAACCGGACGCTTCGGCGTTTCATAGCTCGCCAGGACGCCCGCATCACGCAAGGCAGCCCGTAACGGCACAGTAAATTTGCGGCAGAATTTCAGTAACTCTTTACTTTCGTTGGTGTCCGCGACTTCAACGCGAAGTTCGCCGCCCTTCTCTACCACACCCTGCAACATGCCAACTATTGGCGTAATGCGGTCTTCCTGCGGCAAATGCTGGAGCAGTTCTCCCACCACAAACCACTGGCGGGCAAAAATTAATGAACTAAATGGCAGTTCACGGATTAACTTATCGCCATCTTCCGCTTGATAACATTCATAAATCACATAACCCGCATTCTCTTTTACACGGGCAAAACCGAATATTTCCCGCTGCCCGGCTTTATCGGTAATTTCTGCGGCGCACTCTTTTTCAAAGCCCGGACGGCACAACAATACAACTTTATTCATGACTTACGCCCTTGCGCTTTAAACGGATAGCACCAACTAACATTAACGCCCAGCCCGCGAGAAAACTCACACCGCCGACCGGAGTGACAAACGCCCACAAACGCAGATGAGACAGCGCCAGGCAATAAAGGCTGCCGCTGAACAGCACCGTACCTAGCGCCAGAAAGACGCTACTCCAGTAAAACCAGATACTGATGCGACGTTGCATTGCCACCGCCAGACCTAAAATTGCCAGCGTATGAAATGCCTGGTATTCGAGGCCGGTCTGGATCCAGCCCATTTCAACGGCACCCATGGTTTTACTTAAAACATGCGCACCAAAAGCCCCCAGAGCGACAAAAATGAAGCCGCTAATGGCGGCGAAAATCAGCATAAAACGGCTGGTCATGGTCGTACCCTACATAAATTATTGTTCATAACGAAAGCGGAATTTTTCTTGTTCAGCAGCGGCTTTCGCCAGGATCCATTGGCGAAAGGCGGCTATTTTACCCAGTTCTGCCTGGCTGTCATGACATACCAGATAAAAAGCATTTTTACTGACCAATACGTCATTAAACGGGCAAACAAGGCGTCCGGCCTCGATTTCAGATTGCGCCATCACGTTATTTGCCAGCGCCACACCCTGCCCGTGAATAGCTGCTTGTAGCACCATGGCGCTATGGCTGAAGATAGGCCCTTGCTGAACGTTAATATGGGTCAGCCCCAACTGGCGGGTATATGTCTGCCAGTCTCGCCGGGATGCATCGTGTAATAACGTATGTTTAGCCAGATCTTCCGGCGTCTTCAAGGATTTCTCACCGGTTAATAGTAAAGGCGAACACACTGGCAACAGGTATTCGGCGTAAAGCTTTTCCACCCGCAGCCCCGGCCAGTTGCCTCGGCCATAAAATATCGCCACATCGACATCATCCGCCAGTTTATCTTCCTGTCGGTCGACCGCCTGGATTCGAACGTCGATTCCCGGATAAGCTGAATTAAAGCTGGAAAGTCGCGGTACCAGCCAGTGGATGGCAAAACTGGGGAGTAAGCTGACCGTCAATGCCCCTTTGGCGCTACGGGCTTGGAGTTTACGCGTCGCTTCGGTTAATTGCGAAAATATCTCTTTGATATCGAGAAAATAGCTTTGCCCTTCCTCGGTCAATAGAAGTGAACGATTACGGCGGCGGAACAGTTTTAGCCCCAAAAAATCCTCAAGGGACTTGATTTGATGACTTACTGCGGCCTGGGTCACAAAAAGCTCTTCTGCTGCACGCGTGAAGCTTAAATGGCGGGCTGCGGCATCAAAAACTCGTAAGGCATTTAGCGGTGGTAATCGTTTAGACATGGCTTTTAAACTTTGATGTTAAATGAATTTAACAATTAGATCACACTGTGTAACCTATTAGTTTTTTTAATCTGAGCCATTATAAATTGTCCGTTGAGCTTCTACCAGCAAATACCTATAGTGGCGGCACTTCCTGAGCCGGAACGAAAAGTTTTATCGGAATGCGTGTTCTGGTGAACTTTTGGCTTACGGTTGTGATGTTGTGTTGTTGTGTTTGCAATTGGTCTGCGATTCAGACCATGGTAGCAAAGCTACCTTTTTTCACTTCCTGTACATTTACCCTGTCTGTCCATAGTGATTAATGTAGCACCGCCTAATTGCGGTGCTTTTTTTTACCTTGCGATCGCGAATTACTGATCCAGTTCGACCATCTCTTTCACGTCGGTACGGTTGATCTGCTGTTTGTTGCCATTAGCGTCTTTATAAGAAATCATACCGGTTTCATCATCCGTCATCGGTTTACCATCAGATACAATGGTACGTCCGTCGTTGGTGTGCATCACATAGTTCGAACCGGAGCAGGCGCTAAGGGCAAAAGTCAGCATACAGGCAGAGATAATGGCGGCAGTCTTTTTCATCTTCTTCTCCTTAAAGCGATTACTAAATCTTAATAATATTGATTAACAGGCTAAAATTAACGCCTAACACTATTCAGCATATGTTACTGACGCGGCTTCGACAGGATATCCAGACGATTCCGATGGTTAGCACTCACCTTGTTTCAAAGTGAATTTTGCGTCACGATCGGCGAATCAAGCCGAGGAGTCTCATGAACGTTTTTAATCCCGCGCAATTTCGCGCCCAGTTTCCCGCGCTACAGGATGCGGGCGTTTATCTCGATAGTGCAGCGACCGCACTCAAACCCGAAGCTGTGGTTGAAGCAACCCGGCAGTTCTATAGCCTGAGCGCCGGAAACGTCCATCGCAGCCAGTTTGCCGAAGCCCAACGCCTGACCGCACGTTATGAAGCTGCACGGGAAAAAGTAGCGCAATTGCTAAATGCACCGGATGATAAAACTATCGTCTGGACGCGCGGCACCACCGAATCCATCAACATGGTGGCACAATGCTATGCCCGTCCGCGTCTGCAACCGGGCGATGAGATTATTGTCAGCGTGGCAGAGCATCACGCTAACCTCGTTCCCTGGCTAATGGTTGCCCAACAAACCGGAGCCAAAGTAGTGAAACTGCCGCTTAATGCGCAGCGGTCGCCGGATGTCGATTTATTGCCGGAGTTAATTACTCCCCGTAGTCGAATTCTGGCGTTGGGCCAGATGTCGAACGTCACTGGCGGTTGCCCGGATCTGGCGCGAGCGATTACCTTTGCTCATTCAGCCGGGATGGTGGTGATGGTTGATGGTGCTCAGGGCGCAGTGCATTTCCCTGCCGATGTTCAGCAACTGGATATCGATTTCTATGCTTTCTCTGGTCACAAACTGTATGGCCCGACGGGTATCGGCGTGCTTTACGGCAAACCAGAACTGCTGGAAGCGATGGCACCCTGGCTGGGCGGCGGCAAAATGATTCACGAAGTGAGTTTTGACGGCTTCACTACTCAATCCGCGCCGTGGAAACTGGAAGCCGGAACGCCAAATGTCGCTGGTGTCATAGGATTAAGCGCGGCGCTGGAATGGCTGGCCGATTATGATATCGACCAGGCAGAAAGCTGGAGCCGTAGCCTGGCGACGCTTGCAGAAGACGCTCTGGCAAAACGTCCAGGCTTTCGTTCATTCCGCTGTCAGGACTCCAGCCTGCTGGCCTTTGATTTCGCGGGTGTTCATCACAGCGATATGGTGACGCTACTGGCGGAATATGGTATTGCCCTGCGCGCCGGGCAGCACTGTGCTCAACCGCTGTTGGCAGAATTAGGCGTAACCGGCACTCTGCGCGCCTCTTTTGCGCCATATAATACAAAGAGTGATGTGGATGCGCTGGTGAATGCCGTTGACCGCGCGCTGGAATTATTGGTGGATTAATGACGAACCCGCAACTCGCCGGACATCCGTTCGGCACAACCGTTACCGTAGAGACGTTACGCGATACTTTCGCGCCATTGACGCAATGGGAAGACAAATATCGCCAGCTGATTATGTTGGGGAAACAGCTTCCTGCGTTGCCAGACGAATTAAAAGCACAGGCCAAAGAAATTGCCGGATGTGAAAACCGCGTCTGGCTTGGATTTAACGTCGCAGAAAACGGCAGGATGCATTTCTTTGGTGATAGCGAAGGGCGCATTGTGCGCGGTCTGCTGGCCGTATTGCTGACTGCCGTTGAGGGCAAAACTGCCGCCGAGTTACAAGCACTGTCGCCGCTGGCATTGTTTGATGAGCTGGGATTACGTGCGCAACTTAGCGCCTCTCGCAGTCAGGGGTTGAATGCGTTAAGCGAGGCAATTCTCGCTGCGGCAAAGCAAGCTTGATGCTACACAGTTTCTGGTCGGATAAGACACACCAGACGTCGCATCCGACCTAATGTTTACCCCTGACGCGCCGCTTTCGCCATCATCTTCTTTAGCGCATGAGAAACCGCAACAAACCCAAAGGTGGCGGTTACCATCGTCGCGGCGCCAAATCCAGATGCGCAATCCATCCGCTTTGGCCCTTCCGCCGTGGCTTTCATTGCACAGACCGTGCCGTCTGACTGCGGGTACACCAGTGCTTCGGTAGAGAACACGCAATCCACGCCGAGCTTACCTTTACTGTTTTTCACCACGCCGAAATCGCTTTTCAGGCGCTCGCGCAGCTTCGCCGCCAGCGGATCCTGAATCGTCTTCGCCAGATCGGTAACCTGAATCTGCGTCGGATCAATCTGCCCACCAGCGCCACCGGTCGTGACTAGCGGAATTTTATTGCGCCGACAATAAGCAATCAGCGCCGCTTTGGGTCGCACGCTATCAATGGCATCAATTACATACGAATAACCTGCACTCATGTATTGCGCTACGTTATCCGGCGTCACGAAGTCATCTACTACTGTTACACGGCACTCAGGGTTAATCTGGCGAATGCGCTCCGCCATCACTTCCGCTTTTGCCAGCCCGACGTTATCGCGCAGCGCATGAATTTGCCGATTGGTATTGGTGACGCACACATCATCCATATCAATAAGCGTGATTGCGCCAATCCCCGTGCGCGCCAGCGCTTCCGCAGCCCAGGAACCGACACCACCGATACCCACCACACAAATATGCGCATCAGCGAACAGTTGCAACGCTTTTTCACCATACAGACGCGCTGTGCCACCAAAACGCTGACGCCATGCATCTCTAATTACAACAGACATAGCACCTCAGAATTAAAAAGGGCGAGGTTATCCCTCACCCTAAACGCATAAATGCCTGATGCGCTACGCTTATCAGGCCTACATAACTCCTGCAATATATTGAATTTGCATGATTTGTAGGCCGGATAAGGCGTTCACGCCGCATCCGGCATGAACAACGCGCACTTAGTCAACAATCAGGAGGTGAGATTATCCCTCACCCTGCCTTATCCGTAAAAACGGCATACAGAATATCACATCAGCCGCTAAAGACGTTACCTGCGCCCGGGGCGGTTTTCAGCACCCAGACACGTCCATAGTGGTTGTACCAACCTGCGCGATGTCCGGCTTCCGGTCCAATCCCCTGGTAGATATCGAAGTGTTGGCCTTTGATTGCACCACCGACATCTAACGCCACCATCAAACGCAGTTCGTACTGACCGTTAAATTTGCCGTTATTATCCAGCAGCGGCACTTCTGCCAGCAAGGTTGTACCTGGCGGGATAATGGAACGATCGGAGGCAACTGAAGCGCGACCAACCAGCGGCACCGCACTTGCCCCTTTCACCGGTGCAAAAGACTGCGGTTTAAAGAAGACGAAAGACGGGTTCTGTTCCAGCAGCTCGCGAACTTCGGCTTCACTGTGTGTTTCACCCCAGTGACGAATCGCCTGCATCGACATATCTTCTTTTTTCACTTCGCCACGATCGATCAACACCTTGCCAATACTGCGATAGGCATGACCATTCTTTCCGGCATAGCTGAAGAAGTTAAGCGGACTGCCATCACCAAAGTCGATATACCCACTACCCTGCACATCCATAATGAAGTTATCCATCAGAGAGTTGCTGTAAGCGAGGATGTATTTATCGCTCAATGCTCCCGCGTAGATCTCCGCGCGAGACGGCAAACGCCCACGTTTTGGCGGCATTCGATAAATAGGATACTGGAACTCGCCCTGACGAGTATGGCGCGCCTGAATCACCGGCGTGTAATAGCCCGTAAACTGTACGTTACCGTAATTATCCGTACCTTCCATCTGCCAGGCGTCAATGCCGAACTGGCGCATATTGCGGGTATCACCGCCTGCACGCAGCCACTCCTGCACGGCGTTATAAACGCTACTCTGGTTGCCATACAGACGCGGCGACGCGTTGCGGATATGGTTAATTTGTTCGGCAAAATCACCGGCGTTAATCGGCGCGCCAACAGCATCTGGTTGGTTCACCAGAGAGAAAGGCTGGGTAAATTTCCCGTCTTTATATTGTTGTCCGCGATCGGTTGGTTTGGAGGAGCAGGCGGCCAGTATCGTCGCAACCGCGCCCATAAGAAGGTACTTTACCCAACGTCCTTTCATTGTTCTCTTCTTCAGGTTAAAAAATAAGGCGTTAATGAAGATAACAAACCGTCGCCTTTAATGAAATCCGTAGTATTCCCTGATGCAAATTTTGTACAAAAAATAGACTTCAATGCTTTGTTTTTGTTCAAAATCATGCCAAATCCGTGATCAGAGTAAAAAAAAGGTTGCATGAAAACGCGAGCGGAGTATAGTGCGCATCCACGGACGCGGGGTGGAGCAGCCTGGTAGCTCGTCGGGCTCATAACCCGAAGGTCGTCGGTTCAAATCCGGCCCCCGCAACCAATTAAAATTTGATGAAGTAATAG
>NZ_VATM01000012.1:0-112977 GCF_005781075.1 Escherichia sp. E2562
GCATTTCATGCAGCGGAAAATGTTTTGATTCAGCGATGGTGGAAATAGATTTTGTACCAAAACGTGAATCGAGTAGTTCCGACCTTAAATCCGTTACTTGCTTCTTATCCATTTCAAACTCCTTAAAATGATTGGATCGCAATAAAAAAGTAGGATTTATCGATAAAGTAAGCAAGCTCAATGGTCTAGGTTTTAAATAACAAAATCCTAATCTTGTTTGGTTTTTGACAATAATTGCATTATGTTTTTTTAAGTAAAAACAAAAGGATGGGTAATATACTAATGATAATTTCGATCTTTTTAACGTTATTTTAATGTGTTTTTTTACCTGCCGTTATTATCACGTAAAAATTAGCCAATAAAATATCATTATTAGTTAGTGGTTAATTTTTTTTGAACGTTTTTAAAGATTATCGAATAAAAAAGATATAATTACCAGAATCCCCGCCAACATTGTTCGTGGGGTAAGTTGTTATTTCGGCAGTAATACTACGATATAGGTAACTGCGTGAAGGAGTTGTTGCCCTGGATGTAAACTGATTTTTACCCTACGTGTCATATGGACGTTCACTTATTATCTTTGAAGGCCAGGCAAGATAACGTCAATACGGCGTTGGGGATCGTTTACACGCCAACTTCCGAAACTGATAAGTCTTCCTTTTAATTAATAGTGTAAAATTCAGGTATAACTCTGACAGGAGGAAATATGCGTAAATACATCACCAGCAGCGAATGGGCGCTTTTCTTTAATGCTATAACGGGTACGCGAAATGAAATCCGTGATAAAGCATTGCTACATATAACTTACATTCATGGACTTCGCGTCAGTGAGTTGATAGACCTTAGACTGGGAGATCTTGATATGACTGAAAAAATTGTTTTTATTAGGCGTCTGAAAAATGGATTATCAACTTCACATCCATTACAGCCAGAAACAATAGAATTATTGCAACGCTGGTTCCTGATTAGAAAAAGATACGCTAAAGGTAGTCAGGATGATTATCTTTTTCTGTCAAGCCATGGAAAAAAAATTTCCAGACAATGGATTTATAAACTCTGCGCACGATATAGTCAGCGTGCGGGTCTGAGAATTAAGGTTCATCCGCACATGTTGCGTCATGCCTGTGGTTATGCTCTTGCTAATCAGGGACTGGATACCCGTCTGATTCAGGATTATCTGGGTCACAGGAACATTCATCATACTGTACTGTATACGGCCAGTAATCCAGGTCGTTTTCATCGGGTCTGGCGCAGTTAAATTTTTACGCAAGGAGTGAGGAATTGCATATCCATAATATTTTTATTATCTGTTCTGTGAAATAGTGTATATATAGGTCCTCTTTTTAAAACACATTTATTAATACACAGCGCCCCCATGGCATCATATATATGAAAATCAAAAATCTCTTTGTATGTCCCAGTAAATTCCTGGCTGGCATATAAACCATCAGGAAGAAGTGTCTCTGGCAGGGAAAAACTGTTTATTTCTTTAAAAGTATAAATTAATTCAGAATCTGTTTCTCTGGAGGGTATCATTTCACCTGAAATCATAAAATCAGACATTTCATTAACAGGATCATAAATTGATACTATGGACTGAAAAAGGTTACGGTTATAAATAAAATGATCGCCGCTCTGGGTATGGATAAAGTCCATTCCCAGATTCACAGGCATTTTAAGGTTTGGAACAGAAGGATGATTGCCATCAGCTATCTCAATCATTCTGAATTTTGTGCACGGTGTGGTTCTGTACAATACGGGCTGGGCATACTGCATATCCCAGGCATCCGCATTGCGATACTGTACTGGTGACACCTTGAACTGTTGCCTGAAAGCACGGGAAAAAGCCTGGGGCGAACTGAATTCATACATTAGTGATATATCTGTTATCCGGCGACTGGTATGACGCAAAAGTAAAGCGGCAAGTGTTAGTTTTCTGCGACGTATGTACTGCGCCACACTGATCCCCGTTACATCCTGAAACAGTTTGTACAACCAGCGTTCTGAATAGCCTGAACGTTCAGCAAGAACTTTTACTGACAGTGAGCTGTTCAGGTTCCCTTCGATAATTCCCGCCAGTTGCTGGATTAAATTCATTTGCTATACCTGTGGGTCCATGCCAGTTGACTGTTCTTAAGAGCAATCGGTGTTTTATTCTGCTTTCCTGACTTTAGCACGTTTAGCCATAGCCTGATGGGGTCATCGTGTCACTCTTGAATGCTCTGTTTCATCTGACCGGAGCCATTAATGTCTTCCCGAAAATTTCTTACTCACCATGAAGTCAGCCTTTTGCTACAGGCGGTGCTGAAGGGGCGCCACCCGGAACGTGATGCCTGCATGATACTTCTTGCCTTTATCCACGGACTCAGGGTCAGCGAAATGCTTTCGTTACGTCTTGCTGACCTTGAGCTCGAGTCCCGAAAACTGTGCGTCCAGCGCCTGAAAAACGGCTTCAGCACCGTGCATCCCTTACTGACTGAAGAAGTACAATGTATCAGGAACTGGCTCAAAGCCCGGGAAACTATGAAATTACCTACAACAGAAGAAGAGAGGGACTGGCTGTTTATTTCCAGATCAGGGCGTCCGCTTACCCGTCAACGATTTTATAACTTGCTGGCTGAAGCAGGAAGAAATGCCGGGCTGGCTGTTGCTGTCCATCCACATATGCTGAGACATGGGTGTGGTTACGCGTTGGCTGATAACGGCATCGATACACGCCTGATTCAGGATTACCTGGGACACCGGAATATCCGGCATACGGTGATTTATACAGCTTCAAATTCGGCCCGCTTTGAACGGTTATGGAAGCCGTCAAAAAGGGCGAAAAAGCAACTTTTTGACCCAAACTGTAAACTGCCTGTATTGCGGCTGCAAATGTTAAAAAACACATGTTATGCAAACAACAATTAATTAAAGATCATTTGATTTAAATCAATAAAACCCCCGTATCAATTCCCTTCTGTAACAATATGGCATTGATGTCTGTCAGTTTTCTAAATTTTCCAAAACTCCATCAATAGTATAAATAGCCAAAAACATCACATAACTAAGAAAATAAAACCAGATAAAAACAAAAATTTAGTTTTTTAATCCAATGTTGTCAAAATGGGTCATTTTGACAACAACAGATCCTCTTCTTGTGCACCTGTATTGCGCGTTACTCAGCACTGATAACCCGACACAAGCGGCAACAGATGTCTGTTGTCATTATTGGGGGGAGGGATGTCAGTGCTTCTTAATTCATATTTCTGACGGAGAGATATTCAGGTGGCGGGTATGCCTGAGAGACGCAGACGAATAAAGAGACATTTTTTCTGTCCTGAGTGTGTTCAGGACATGCAGGCTCGACCACTGTATATCATCGTGACCTTCTGGGGGATGCGAACCGGCAGGTTACTGACAGTTGAGGCGGTCAGCCGGGAGTTTCATATTCCCCAGAGAACAGCAAAAGATATTCTGTATTACATTGAGCACGAGGGACGAAACCATATCCGCAGCAGGCGCTTCATACAGAACGAACCGACAACGGGACGAAGACGCGCTCTTCGGATCCTGGATATACAGGATCCGCAGGAAATCCCGGCCAGTTCAGGAGCAGAACTGGATGTTCTGTTGGAACCTGTTGCCCCCGCAGCAAAGCAGTCACTCAGGCCACAGACAAAATTTCAGAAACTACGTCAGTGGATGGTATCGAGAAAACAGAATGAACAGGCTCCTCAGGAGCTGACAGAATACGGATGAAACAGATATTTTTGATGAGTCAGTGTCAGTACACCCGCCTCGGGCTTTTTGCAGTGATGGAAAGTGCCGGGCAACATGCTGTTCAGGTTATTTCCGTGGAAACACCGGACCAGATTGTGTCGCATATTCTGTCTGATAGACACCTCCCCGGGAAACAGCGTGTCATTGTGGTAGATCTCACCTGCTATGAGTCATCAGTGACTGTGAGGGCGCTGTGGTTTTTGTGGAATCTGTCAGTCCTTTATTCTGAACGCCACGAACTGAGAGGGACTCCATGCATTTTATTTGGCCATCAGGGAGGGCAGAATAATATCAGATATCCTTTTACCTGGATTTCTCCGTCACAAAGCTTTCATCAATTGAAAAATATTTTTCTGCGCATTCTGGCCGTGCCTTCTCGCTATATAAGTAGTGGGTATAAATTTCAGCGTTTAAGTGCTAATGAGCGACATGTGATAAATGCACTTCTTAGTGGGGAAACTGTAAGTGATATTGCAAAGCGCATGGAAATACATTACAGCAATGTGTGTTACTACCGACAAAAGGCGATATTTAAAATCGGTTTGAGAAACCGGAATGATATTGCATGGATTATGAACAGGACGTTTTTGTAAGCGCTGTAACGGCACATGCTGAGCGGATACACTTCCGAAATTGATAAGTCTTTCTGCACGTAAACTGTAAACTAACTCCTGCGCGTAACCGGAAGTAATGCAGAGAGCATTTCATCGGCAACGACTAAAGTCGTTTTAACTATAATGGAATGCGCGAGGTGTGACATCGTGAGAATGTCATATGTGAACTCATCTCTGCTATCACAGAAGAATATCATAACTGAGCGATGGGTATTGCTCATTATAAGAAAGACAACTCAGTTATATTGTTAGCGTACTCATCGTGCTTTTCAACGCTTATATATTTTTGAAGGTGAAAATATGTCAACGCTGAAGAATACATTTTTTATCCCTCCGCCTGATACGCCAACGCAGGTAGGGCCTGAAAATATTTTTTATGATTTTAATGATGGTGCACGTGTATTGCTTCCTGAAGGGAAATGGCACGTGCGTCTGCTGGATGCGGATTCAGAAAATATTCTTTTCTGCTGCGATGTGGATAAAGGCTGGGTAACCAGCAGTAAGAAATATTTCGTGCGCTTTCGTATTCAGGTATTCCGTCAGGGGGAAGAAACGCCTCTGCTGGATGAAACCCTGAAATTAAAAGACCGGCCTGTACTGATTTCATTCCCGACCGGGACGCTGGGCGATTTGCTCGGCTGGTTTCCTTATACGGAACGCTTCCAGTCCCTGCATAAGTGCCGTCTGGAATGCACGATGGCGCAGGACATTATTGATCTGCTGGCGCCTCAGTATCCGCAGATACAGTTTTCCACGCCGGATAAGCCGCGCACGGTGGCGCCTTATGCCACCTATCGCGTGGGGCTTTATTTCGGTGGCGATACAAACAATCAGCCGGTGGATTTCCGCAAGGTCGGTTTCCACCGCTCTGCAGGCTACATTCTGGGCGTTGACCCGCGTGAAGCCCCCGTCCGGCTTGACCTGTCCGCGCCCCGGGTTATCCAGGAGCCTTATGTGTGCATCGCCACACAGTCCACCTGCCAGGCGAAGTACTGGAACAACGGTACCGGCTGGAGTGAGGTCATCGCACACCTGAAATCACTGGGTTACCGGGTGCTGTGCATTGACCGGGACGCCCACTATGGCCAGGGCTTTGTCTGGAATCACATCCCGTGGGGAGCCGAAGACTTTACCGGCAAGCTACCGCTGCAGGAGAGGGTGAACCTGCTGCGGCATGCCAGTTTCTTCATCGGCCTGCCAAGCGGTCTGTCATGGCTGGCCTGGGCTACCCGTATTCCGGTGGTGCTGATAAGTGGCTTCAGCCTGCCCAACAGCGAATTTTATACCCCGTGGCGGGTATTCAACTCCCATGGCTGTTATGGATGCTGGGACGATACATCGCTGAATTTTGACCACCACGATTTTTTGTGGTGCCCGAGACATAAGAATACTGACCGGCAATTTGAATGTACCCGGCTGATAACCGGCGCCCAGGTCAAGGGCGTCATCAATAAACTTCACCGTTCTTTAACTGAGCAGGGTGTTGAGGACACTCTGGAGAAAGGAGTAAGCAATGAATAAGGTTTATAACACTGTCTGGAATGAATCCTCCGGGATGTGGGTGGTCACTTCAGAACTGACCCGTAAAGGAGGCCGGCGTCCCCGGCAAATCAAGCGTACCGTGCTGGCAGGGCTGATTGCTGGTTTGCTTATGCCGTCAGCACCCGCGCTGGCTGCAGCCTATGACAATATGACAGTGGTGGATAACGGAAGCGGAGCCACGTACTTGCGTCCGGGCGACACGGCAACGAATACCACAATAAACGGTGGTATCCTGCATGTCTCCAGCGGAGCTAGTGTTACGAGCACGACTATTAACTACGGCAGCAGGAACCCAGGATCTCTTTATGTCTCCAGCGGAGGCAGTGCCACGAGTACCACAATTAACTATGGGTACCAACACCTCTGCGGTGGAAGTGCCACGAACACCATCATTAACAGTAAAGGAACTCAGACGGTCAGTAGCAGTGGCAGCGCCACGAATACAACTATTGACGGTGGTGGCGCCCAGCGTGTACACGGTAATGCAACCAGCACAACTATTGGCAACGGTGGAAATCAGTATGTCTCTAGTGGAGGCGTTGCCACGAACACCATCATTAACAATGGTGGGCAACAGACTGTTCATTACGGCGGAAGTGCTGCGGACATCACCATTAACAGCGGTGGAGTACAGAATGTAGATAACGGTGGCAATGCCGATAACATCACACTCAATAGTGGCGGGACTATTGTGGTATTTGGGGGGGCTTCTGTCTCAAATTTATCCCAAAGCAGTGGCGGTATTATCCAGACCAATACCAGCGCCAGTATGAACGGAACGAACCAGAATGGTGGTTTCAGTATTGCCGCGGGCAGTGCCAGCAATATGTTACTGGAGAACGGCGGATATCTCAGGGTATTAAATGGACATCAGGCTAAAGAAACCACCCTCAACAGCGGAGGGAGTCTGTTTATCGAGAATGGCGGTAGTGCCACGAACACCACTATTAACGGTGGGGAGCAGAAAATCTCCGGGGGGGGCGATTCCATTGGCACCATACTTAATGAGGGCAGGGAGTTTGTCGATGCGGGCGGCACAGCAACAGACACCGTTGTAAATGGTGGTATGCAGGTTGTCTATGCCGGAGCTACCGCAATCAATACCACTGTTAACAGTGGTGGCTCGCTACATACATCAGGGGATGTATCCGGTGCCACTGTTAACAGTGGCGGGAGGCTAAATGCACATGCCGATTCCGTCGTGACCAGTACCATCGTTGATGGGGGCTGGGCGACAGGTTTCGCAGGCAATAAAGCTCCCAGCTTTATTGACACGGTCATCCAAAATGGTGGTCGCCTTGACATCAAGGGCGAAAATTATGCCGGTTATAAAGCTGCAACTGCTACCGGTACCACTATCAACAGTGGTGTGATGAACTTGGACTCCGGAGGCTCTGCTACTAACACCACCATCAACAGTGGTGGGCGGGTAAGTGTTGCTGGAGCGTTGAAAGAATCTGTACTGACGCAGACTACCATCAATGATAGTGGGAGTCTGTATGTAGGTTCGAACGGAAAAGCACAAGATACCATCATCAACAGTGGTGGGGTTCAGATTGTAAATTCTGGTGGTAGTGCCACCAGTACCACGGTCCACCGCGGCGGTGTGCTTCAGGTGAACGCCGGTGGTTCTGCCTCGCTGGTTACCCAGAACAGCGGTGGGGCTATCGTGACCAATACAAGCGCTGTTATGGACGGGACTAACCAGAACGGCAGCTTCAGTATTGCCGCAGGCAGTGCCAGCAATATGTTGCTTGAGAATGGTGGTTCTCTCGTTGTACTCAATGGGCATCAGGCCACAGGTACCACTATTAACAGTGGTGGAGATGTGATAGTCGAGGGCATCGCTACTGACACAACCATTAACAGCAATGGCTTACTGCATGTCTCCAGCGGCGGTAGTGTCACTGGCACCATCGTTAATAACGGTGGCCGCGAGAATATCAATTCAGGCGGCAGTGCCACGAGCACGACCCTTAACAGTGGTGGTGTCCAGGCTGTCTCCGGTGGCGGTGTTGCCACGAGCACCCTCGTTAACAACGGAGGGAGCCAATATGTCTACAGCGGCGGCAATGCGTTGAACGCCTCTGTTAATGACGGTGGGCGTCAGTTTGTCTCCAAAGGCGGTATCGCCATTGCTACTTCTATTAATAGCGGCGGTCGCCAGTATGTCCGTATCGGCGGCAGTGCCACGGACACCGTAATTAACAATACTGGGCGCCAGTTTATCTCCAGCGGCGGCAGTACCACTAACACTACAATTAATTCCGGTGGGGGGCAGTATCTCTACGGCGGAAATGCCACGAAAACTACAGTTAACAACGGCGGACGCCAGTACGTCTCCAGTGGCGGCAGTGCCACTGACACAATCGTTAACAGTGGTGGACGTCAGCATGTTTACATCGACGGTAATGTCACAGAAACGATTATTACAAGCGGTGGCATGCTGCAGGTTGAGGCCGGTGGTTCAGCCTCTAAGGTTACCCAGAACATTGGCGGGGCAGTAGTCACCAATACCAGTGCATTCCTGAGTGGTATCAACGATAAAGGCAGTTTCAGTATCGCTGGCGGCAATGCAGCCAATATGCTGCTGGAAAACGGTGGATACCTGACGGTGTTTGACGGTCATCAGGCCAGCGATACGATGGTTGGCAGTGACGGTACGCTGGATGTCCGCAGCGGCGGTGTGCTCCTTGGTACCACCACCTTGACTGATAAAGGGACTCTCGTCGGTGACGTTGTCACAAATGAAGGGAACCTGTATTTCCTCAACAACAGTGCTGCGACCTTCGCAGGCACCCTGACGGGTACCGGTACCCTGACGCAGGAAGGTGGTAGCACCCGTTTCAGCGGCCTGTTGTCTCAGGACGGTGGGATTTTCCTTCAGAGTGGCGGTGCCATGACGATGGATGCCCTTCAGGCGAACGCTAATGTGACGGCACAGTCAGGCACCACCCTGACGCTGGATAACGGGGCCATCCTGACGGGGAATGTTGCGGGAGACAGCACCGGTGCAGGTGATATGGCGGTTAAAGGTGCTTCTGTCTGGCATCTCGATGGTGACTCCACTGTTGGCGCATTAACGCTGGATAACGGGACCGTTGATTTCCGTCCGTCAACAACCACACGCATGACGCCAGCCTTCCAGGCGGTATCGCTGGCGCTCGGGAGCCTATCGGGTAGCGGGACGTTCCGGATGAACACGGATATTGCATCACATACCGGAGATATGCTGAATGTCGTGGGCAATGCCAGCGGTAACTTTGTGCTGGATATCAAAAACACCGGTCTGGAGCCAGCATCTGCTGGTGCGCCGCTTCAGGTGGTGCAAACCGGTGGCGGTGATGCCGCGTTTACCCTGAAAGGCGGGAAAGTCGATGCCGGTACCTGGGAATACGGCCTGAGCAAGGAAAATACCAACTGGTATCTGAAGGCTGACACTCCGCCTCCGGTGACTCCGCCGACTAACCCGGATGCTGGTAACAATCCGGATGCTGGTAATCCGGGCGCAGGTAAGCCAGATGCAGGTACATCGTCGTCTCTAGTGCGTCGCACAACCAAATCGGCCGACGCGTTACTGGGTATGGCGACAGCACCGGCATACGTCTTCAACAGCGAGCTGGATAATCTGCGTTTCCGTCATGGTGATGTGATGCAGAATACCCGTGCACCAGGGGGCGTATGGGGCCGTTATACAGGGTCAGACAACCGCATCAGCGGCGGGGCCAGCTCGGGCTATACCCTGACTCAGAACGGTTTCGAAACCGGTGCCGATATGGTCTTTGACCTGGGTGACAGCAGTTTAGCTCTAGGTACCTTCTTCTCTTACTCCGACAACAGCATCAAGCATGCCCGTGGAGGAAAGAGTGCGGTAGACAGCACTGGCGGTGGTCTGTACGCGACCTGGTTTGATAATGACGGTTACTACGTGGACGGTGTGCTGAAATACAACCGCTTTAATAATGAGCTGCGTACCTGGATGAGTGACGGTACGGCGGTGAAAGGGGATTACAGCCAGAACGGTTTCGGCGGTAGTCTCGAAGCGGGCAGAACCTTCAGTCTGAATGAGAATGCATGGGCGCAGCCATACGTGCGGACAACGGCATTCAGGGCGGATGCGAAAGATATCAGCCTGAATAACGGTATGAAAGCCAATATCGGCGCAACCAAATCTCTGCAGGCTGAGGCTGGCGTGAAGCTGGGGATGACCCTTGACGTTGCAGGAAAAGAAGTCAAGCCGTACCTGTCGGCGGCGGTGAATCATGAATTTTCGGACAACAACAAAGTCCGTATCAATGACACCTACGACTTCAGGAACGACATCTCCGGGACGACCGGGAAATACGGACTGGGTGTCAGTGCGCAACTGACCCCAAATGCTGGCGTCTGGGCTGAGGCTCGTTATGAAAACGGTAAGCATACCGAGTCTCCGGTCACGGGCAGTGTCGGGTTCCGTTTTAATTTCTGAGTCATACCCTGAACACCGCAGGGATTAAACCATGCGCTGCGGGCGGAAGTTAAAAGGCTTCCGCCCGCGTTTAAATACTTGCTGCCAGAATTCGTAAAAAAAATTCACGGCCTGTAGCGATGCAAACTGTGTGGACAATGAAGCTAAGCCAGATGGTCAATGTAATATCTGAGGGGATACAACAAGGGTAAACAGGTTTCCATGTCCATTAGAACTATTGGCTCAAAAGGTATTCATCTCTCGATGCAGAATAAATTACCATTTAAGTGATACTACGTAAGTGTGAAATTATTTAAAATGTTAATGTTTTTTATCCTTTCGGTGTTTCTATATTTTAATGGTGGCAATTTGTATTTTTTAGAGAAAATCCGAGTAAAGGTCTGTTGTGAATCAAACCCATATTTATAGGCGATGCTCATCACAGACTCATTAGTCTCGACAAGATCTTTAGCTGCAAGACTAAGTTTTTTATCTTTAATATATTTCCCAAGGCTAACTTTTTTTATCTGTACAAAAATCCGCTGAAGATGCCACTTAGAATATCCAGCCCGCGTAGCAACATCGTCTAGCTTCAGCGGTTTATGTATGTTTGAATCAATCCATCGAGTTACCTCATCGATAATATCTTCTGTTCTGGACATAAGGCGACGCTAACTATAAGAGGGCTGTGACATATATTGTTCAAAATGCTAATTACTTACTTATAGATTTCAGCAACCCCGTGCAATCGGTTATTCCCCGTGGTTGACAGAATTTTGAATGATGTTGCTCCTTGAGCATCAGCTTTACGAGAAAGCGCATTCGATAATTCATCAAGCGTCAGGGCATTACTGGCTGAGACTACACCAATCTTTTCTTTGCCATCTGCATGACGAATCTCCTCAGCAGCAGATGCAGTATTTACCGAAATGAATCCCATGAATAATGTAGTAATTAGTAGTGCTTTCATATCTGATACCTGTTTTAAACGATATATTTGGAAGTTGACAAATATCAGAAGGAGCTTCCTCCTTCTTGATCTGTAAATATACAGTTCTAAGCTGTCATAAGACTGACTGTCATATGACAACGTTGTCAGATTTTTGAATTTTTCGAATACAGATTCAGGTCGTTAATAACGCACTCAGGTTCTTCAGTAAGGGGCATATTGTCTATATCGAAAACCCCATCATTTTTTTGGGGATTATCACTCTGCAGCTCTGCAAACAGAGGAGTGAGATCCTGCTGTGCTTCTCCTCGCTCTGCGATCAGTTCGAACGTTTTATTTTTTGCCGCATCATTGCTCAAGGCCGTTACCAGTACCCGGGCGATTTGTTCCCGGGAAATAACACCATCTTCCGGCGTTCCCGCATGGCGTTTATCCCCCTGAAGCATGACGATTCTGTGCTCATCATCATTGTTGTAATCAAACCAGCCGGGTCTGACGATAGTGTAGATATGCCCGCTGGCTCTGACCAGGCGTTCAGATCTTCTCTTCCAGTCATGAACTTCAGTACGTTGATTCCAGCTACTGAGCCGCTCAGTAACGCCAATCGTTGTCATCAGGGCGATGCGAACAGGTGTATCCATGAATATTCGCAAAATGTTACGTACACCGCCGTAATCTATCGCTCTGGCACCAATACGTCCCTGACCATCGGAGCCGAGTGTAAAAATGATGGCATCAATATCTTTCGGTAAATCGGTGAGTGTTTCAGGTATTGAAACATCGCCATAGAAAATATCTGTTCCAGGAGGGAGTAACTTGATTTTCCGCCGATTCCTGATCAGAGCCACTGGCTGATGGCCCATTGCAATAGTAGTATTCACAACATGAATACCAATGCTTCCTGTTGCGCCAGCAACGAGTATTTTCATGATAAACCTTCTGATAATTCAGCCTTATTTTTGATACAGCCAGAATATCAATTATCATTATTGCCAGTAATGAGGCTAAAATGATTGTGTCTATGAACGCCCTTCATGAATGCGCTTTGAAGGGAATGCTTCTACAAGGAAATCGTCAATGCTTAAAGAAAACTTCAACGAACTGCAAATCTTTCTTGTGGTGGCAAGAGAGCGAAGTTTTACCAAAGCAGCGAGCAAACTCGGCGTCTCTCAGTCTGCACTTAGCCATGCAATGAAGGCACTGGAGGAAAGGTTAAATATCCGTCTCTTAACCCGAACTACCCGTAGCGTGGCCCCCACGGAAGCAGGGGAGAGAATAATTGCCTGTCTTGAGCCACGTATAGATGAGCTTGAGCGCGAGCTGGAATCACTTATCCAACTGAATGGCACGCCCACCGGGAATATTCGTTTATCAGCCGGGGAACACGCTGCGCGCAGTCTGGTCTGGCCGAAGCTAAAACCGTTCCTCAGGGAATATCCCGAAATCAATGTCGAACTGGTGGTGGATAACGGTTTTGTCGATATTGTTGAAGGCCGCTTTGATGCCGGGATACGGCTGGGTGAAAGTGTGGATAAGGATATGATTGCAGTGCGAATTGGGCCGGATATGCGGATGGCCATGGTGGGATCGCCGGCGTATTTTGCTGCAAACCCTGCGCCTGAAACGCCTCACGAACTACAAAATCATCGCTGCATCAATATGCGTCTGCCAACGGCCGGTGGACTTTATCACTGGGAGTTTGAACGCGAAGGGAAACCGTTACGGGTCAGAGTTGATGGGCAACTGACGTTTAATTTGCTGCCAGAAAGAATTGATGCCGCATTATCAGGATTTGGTATCGCCTGTGTTCCCGAAGACGCGATTCAGGATTATGTAACGTCAGGCGAGCTTATTCAGGTTTTACAGGAGTGGTGTCCAACTTTTCCCGGATATTACCTTTACTATCCCAGCCGTAAGCAGCATCCGCCTGCTTTTGCGCTGTTGATTGATGCACTTCGCTACGCGGAATAACGGGTCCACATTTTGCTGTGGGCCTTGCGCGGGCATAATGACCTTTTTCACTGCACGCCTGTAGGTCAGTGCGCTTTAATACGGCGAAGGCCAGCGCTTCAGTAACGTTGAAAGCTTGATACAGCAGTGAACAGAGCAAACATCTTCGAGGCTGTGAATCTCCATCAGAAAAAGCTACACAATACGATGAGCGCCCACTGAAGGTTAGGCGCTCTATTAAACGTTTAAGGTGATCTTCTAAAATGGCTATTGCAGATTTTTCTCTTTCAAAAACCGACTCACCAAATCAGCGATCTGCACATTATTCAGGTCGGAAAACGGGAAGTGGGTATTACCTCTGATTCCAGCCTCAGGCAGATGCGTCACCGTCACATCCCCACCATGCTTGTTAACCACGTCACGCCACTTACGCGCCATTGCCAGCCGTACTCGCCAGCTGTCCTGTGCGGGCATAGCTACAGGTTTATCCGGTATGTTATCGCCGTAAATAATCAAAATCGGGATTTTAGTCAGCGCCATAAACTGTTCCATTGGCACGGATTCACCCTTCAGCGTGTCGAACGCACTAGGCATAGGGGCAGGGAGTTCTTTTTCCGGGAACACAAAACCGCTGCCTGGCTCGAAGGCGACAATGGCTTTGACCTTGTTGTTTTTCATCGCGGTATACCAGCCTGGTCCACCACCCTGAGAGTGGGTAAAGAGGATTGCCGGGCCTGATTTATCCACTACGGCAGACATCGCATCAGAGATGACATTGACATCAAATGGCCCTGTATTCGGAGTCATCTGGCGGAAATACTGATTTAGTGCCTCTTTGTCGTGGGAAAACTGGACGCCTTTAAAATACTCTGGCCACACGCCAACACGGAACTGGTTAAACCACATCTGCTCATCAGGTTTTGGTGTAACCGTACCTTCTACAGTGGTACGTCCGGCATCACCCCGACGCGGCTGATCGACAATATACGTGGAGAATCCGCGGCGCAGGAATATGTTCTGGAACCCTTCTCGACCATCCGGCGTACTTTCCCAGGTACGAGAAGACTGGCCCGCGCCATGTAGCATAACTATGGGATATTTATGCGGATTCTCCGGTATTTGATAGAACACCGACGCATGATCGCCATGATAAGTTTGACCTGCAGAGTCCAGCGGCTTTTTCGCGTCAAATGTTCCCGGGGCGGTGATGATGGTGCCTCCGGCAGAAAAACTTCCTTGCTCCTGAATGACCAATGGTTCGGCGTATACAGACTGCGCCCCCAGGCCTCCTGCCATCATGCAGATGGCCAGCATTTTTAAGACCGTTTTCAAAATTACATCCTCTGTTATGGTTGCCGTTTAATCATATCTGAGTTGCCAGCGTTAATTATTTCGCCCCCTTGATTGCCTTTATTTGGCGGATTCATAAATGCAGAGGATGAATCACGTATGTGCACTGACCAGGGGGAGAGTCTGCATGACGACCGTCTCTATTTGTTCTCAAGCGCTTTTTGCAGTGCCTCTTCAGCTCTTGTGGCTGCATCATTGTCGCCATGTTCACGCAGAACCTGTGCTAACTGTCGTAACTGCGCTGCCGTCAGACCGACTCGCATACTTGCTCGCGTATGTGACAGTAACTGGGCTTCAACGCCTGGCGTAGCGGCTAATGCGCCAACTGTTGCCAGTTCACGGCTTTGCCAGTCGAGGTTATCGCGAGCGAAAATATCGCCGAACAGATGTGTTTGCAGGAATTGATTTATTGTTGGCGCAAAATCAAACAGTGGCCCCTGAACAGGCGCGCCTGAGATTTTCGTCTGGTTTGCGGTACCGACACGGCGAAGCTCATCCCCGACGGGAATAGGGGCGATCGGCGCTTTACCTTCAATGTCTTCGATGCCACGTTGTTTACGTGTTTCGACGACTTTCATCAGCTCATTCAGTGCATTCAGGCTGCGGGGGAATCCCGTATAGGCATAGAGCTGGATGAGAATTTCTTTAGCTTCGTTTATCGTGAGTCCTGTATCAAGTCCTTGATTAAGCGCTGCATTCAGCTTATCCATCTGACTGCTGGCCATTGATGCGGCAATCAACGGAATGGCCTGCTGGCGAGCTGACAGCGTATCTGAAACCGTATATTCATGATTCATTTCGGTAACTCCTTTATTGATGAGCGCAGCATTTGCGGTAAGCGCAAAACCAAAGGTGAGCAGTACCGCTGCCGTTAATATCTTAATGGGCGTGGTATTGTTCATCTGTCACTAACTCCTTCCAGTTAACGCTTTTGCCATCCACCACGCCGGTTATTGCCAGATGTGTCATCGCACTACCGGGGGCCGCCCCATGCCAGTGTTTAACGTCCGCCGGACAAGAGACAACATCGCCAGCACGGATCACCTGCACCGGCTTGCCTTCTTGTTGGGTGAGTCCAACACCAGAGGTCACAATCAGTCGCTGACCTGCTGGATGCGTATGCCAGGCGGAGCGGGCACCAGGTTCAAAGGTGACATAAGCTGCGGAAACACGGATGTCGTTGTCAGCGTTGAACAGAGGATCAACCCGGACACGACCGGTAAAATTCTCCGCCGAGCCATACACCGCAGTCTGGCTTCCGGCGGGGGCGATATGGACAGTGGAATTTTGCTCCGCAGCCCATGATGAAGTTGTGAAGAGAGGCAGTAGTAGCCCAAGGTAATGTAACTGTCTGATCATACAACGCGTCCTTATCTACGGTGACAGGAGGGGAGACAATGATTCTATTCAGACGGACATGTCGTCAGGCTGACGCCTCGCTGACAATTTTGTCAGTTAACGTTGCTCCAGACTCAGTGCCTGAAGGCGCATTGCTCACCGTTTTATCCGCTTTCAGCGCAAAAGTGAGGCCAAATGTATTGATGCCGCCTTCACTACGGGCAAAGACATCACCCTGGTGCATAATAGCGACGGCACGCACGATCGACAGCCCCAACCCATGATGGGCATCACTCCTTGCTCGTGAAGTGTCGATGCGATAAAACCGCTCAAAAAGCCGATGTAAGTGTTCTGGTGCTATCGGATTGCCTGGATTGGAAACTTCAACACAGGCCTGATTATCCCTTTCGCTTAAGCGCACAGTAATAGTGCTATTGGAAAGGGAATGTCTTGCGCTATTTTCCAGTAAATTGGCCAGTGAGCGGTGGAACAGCCGCCGATCGATAAACGCAGTAACATCGCCTTCAACATCCAACGAAAGCTGTTTTTCAGTAAATGAGGGCTCGACATATTCTGCTGTCTTAAGGGTTTCTTCTCGCAAGGAGACTTGTGTAAGCTGAGAAGCATGTTCTCCCGCGTGGGCATGAGACAGGAACAGCATGTCATTGACGATGGACGTCATACGTTCAAGTTCTTCCAGATTCGAGCCCAGTAATTCTTCCAGTTCCTCATGAGAGCGTCGTCGTGATAGCCCCAGTTGCGTCTGGCCAATCAGGTTAGTCAGCGGCGTGCGGAGTTCATGAGCAACATCGGCATTAAAACTTTCGAGTTGCCGCCAGGCGATTTCCTGGCGCTCCAGCACGCCATTAAATGATGAGGCCAGTTGTTGTAACTCTTCGGGTAAGGCTCTGGCGTCCAGTCGCTGTCTATGGTCCCCAGGGGCGAGATGTTGCGCCTGCTTACTGAGCATACCCACCGGACGCAGGCCAATCTTTGAAACAACGTAGCCCAGCAGGGCAACGATCGCTACGCCCAGAGCCGCAATGATCAGCAGTGTCCGCGTAAAGGCATTGAGCGTTCCCATGTACGGCGTGGAATCAATGGCGACCACATAACGTAACTCAGGTCTTTCACCGTTTGCCGGGATCGTTTTCACTAACAAAAACAGTGAACATGCGCTCTCTGATGTGCCGGGTACTTTATTAAATCCCTCCCGTAAAGAAGACCACTGAACTCCCACCGGCGGCATTCCTCCCACGCTAAAACGCGGGTTATCGCTGACAATCCAGTAGCGAACACGCTCACCTTCGGAGTTGGCTAATACGGTGAATTTATTGGCAAGCGTGGACCAACCATCGGCCGAGGTTCGCGCGGTGATCCACGGGCTCATCAATGATTCCCTGAACAACAGTTCGTTGTGCATCTGCTTTTGCAAGGAATCATGCAAAGAGCTTCTGAGCAGGATGCCAATTACGGAAACAATCAGCAGCGCAGATAAAGCAAACATCAGCGCCAGGTGGACAGAGATAGAACGCTTAACCATGCTTATCCTCTTTATTTACTCAGGCCGGACTTCGAGGACATACCCCATGCCGCGCACGGTATGAAGTAGCTTAACGTCGAATGGGGCATCAACTTTGGCGCGTAAACGTTTAATGGCGACTTCAACTACATTGGCATCACTATCAAAATTCATGTCCCAGATTTGTTCGGCAATCATCATCTTTGACAAAATCTCTCCCTGATGACGAGCGAGCAGACTCAGCAGGGAAAATTCTTTTGCGGTTAGTTCCAGTCTCGTTCCACCGCGAAATACCCTGCGCGCCAGTAAGTCCAGATGCAAATCCTGAATGTGAAGTTGAGTGATGTCTGCGCCATCAGTAGGGCGGCGACGCACCAACGCCTGAATACGCGCCACCAATTCAATGAGTGAGAAGGGTTTAGGGAGATAATCATCCGCGCCCATACGAAGCCCTTTGACGCGTTCGTCGACCGAGCCCCGAGCTGACAGCATCAGCACGGGTGTCTGTTTTCTGGCCCGGACGCCTTCCAGCACTTGATAACCATCCATTCCCGGTAGCATCACATCAAGAATTATCGCGTCGTAGTCTAATTCCAGCGCGTAATGAAGCCCTTCAGCGCCATCGGCTGAAATATCAACGATGAACCCCGATTCTTTTAATGCACGACTGATATACGTCGATGTTTTCTCTTCATCTTCTATAATTAAAAGGCGCATAATATTCATCCCTCTACACCTATGGCTTTAGGGTGCTGATTTATTTATCGAGTCCTTTATCGTGTAACCACGATGCCAGTATTCCGGCAATCTCCTGATTATTCTTTTCCGCCATCAGGAAATGAGAATTGCCTTTGATGCCAATATCAGAAAGATGGACAAGGGTGGCGTCTCCACCGTGACGATTAACTGTCTTGACAAATTGCTTTGCCATTTCATATTCACTTCTCCATTTATCCGGGCCAACGGCAGCATCCGGTTTTTCAGCAATAAAATCGCCATAATAGATAACGATTGGGATTCGCGTGAGTTTGAGAAAATCGTTCATGGGAACTCCCATCGCGGAAGCGCTCAATGGTGCAAATGTCGTCTTCACCGGTGCTGGCATCTCATTTTCCGGGAAGATAAATGGTGTTCCGCCTGGCTCATAAGCAACAATGGCTTTTACATTGTCGGTATAAAAGGGCGTTCTCCAGCCAATAGTGCCGCCCATCGAGTGAGTGATTAAAATACCCTGACCAATTTTTTCAAATAACTGTGCAAGTGTTTTCGCATTCAGGTCATTATCAAGTTCTCCTGAATAGGGATTCCAGGAGCGCTGGAATGCTTCAATACTTGCAGGGTTGTCAGGGAACTGCGAATTTTTAAAAACACCCTGTTCATTGCCAACACGGGACAACAGAAAAAACGTCTTGTCGGCATACATAGGATTGCCCGCCCAGGGATTTTTACCCGCATCATCTTTGGTCGATAAACCGGCTTCACCCATGCGTGGTTGATCAACGAGATAAACACTATAATTTTTTTTCAGAAAAATATTCTGAAATCCATCGCGTCCATCTGGTGTACTTTCCCATGTTCTTTTTGTTTGAGCACCGCCATGCTGGAAGACCAGCGGATATTTATGTGCATTTACCGGAATTTGGTAGAAGACATAAGCATGATCGCCATAAGCGGTTTGACCATCAGGAGAGAGAAAATTTTGTTCTGAAAATGTTCCTGAATGCTTGACTGTTGTGCCTCCCACAGCAAAGCTTCCCTGAGTTTGTAATACAATATGCGGTTCTGTACTTTGGCTCTGAATGCTGTGCGTTGCGCAACCAGAAACGGCAAATATTAGTCCGGACAACAAGATATTACCGACCGTTTTTTTGAAAGGAGTGTTATGGTTCATATATTATCTCTGATGGTTTAAAATAGCGTTCCTGGTTTATCCAATACCCGTCATCATTGCCACGAGAGGCATCGTAATAAGTGACACCAGTGTGGTTAATGTCGCACCTTTAAGAGCTAACGGATAAACTTTTTTATTTAACATCTGAGCCAATAAGGGCGTTCCTGCACCAGCTGGCGTTGCTACTGCAGCAAGCAGGACGCCCAACAGTAGCCCATCGTTAATGAATAACTTCATTATTAATATAATAACAAGCGGAATGATGACCATTTTAAAAAAAGTGAATATCCATACTTTCACATCTTTAAAAACAGATTTCCATTCGATGTCTAACAGGAATGAACCTATCAGTAGCATTGAAACCGGGCCGGTTATTGCGCCCAGCATTTTTATTGGTTGTGCAATGATGTAAGGAATATGCACATTTGAAATATATAAAAGCAAAGCAAGAATACAGGCAACAATCCCCGGATTGATAACGTTTAACATATTTTTCAAGCTAAGGGTTTCAGCATTACCACTCTGGTCTTTCATGCAGTAATAACCATATGAAAAGAACAATAAGTTATATGGGAGTAAAAAGACAGTGATATAAATCATGGCTTTGGCGCCATATAAAGAATATATCATTGGGATCCCCATCATGGAAACATTAGTAAATGTTGTCATGACAGTAATCACACCATAGCATTCTCTTTCGTAGCGTAAAACTCTTACCAGCATACGACTGCAAATAATCAGTAAAATAAGTGTAGTGAATGCGGATGCCAGTACGATGGAAAGTTCCTTTCCGGAAATATGTGGCTGGTCAGTCGTAACCCCGGAAAGTATAATAGCTGGCATCGCAAAATTAAAAACAAGAGATGTGAGTTGGGGCGTGTTTCCCGGTGTAATAACTCCCACTTTACGTGCTATAACGCCAATACCAATAAGAAGAAAGAAAATAATAAGTTGCTCAAGTGTCGCCATATTAATATCCTTGCCATGGTATATATGATAGTTATCAACCAGGACGCTGCGAATTTTATTCGTCGAAATGTTATGAGTGACTTATTTTATACGGGGTATATCACGGCCGCTTAAGTCAGAATGAGTATATACTCGTCATACTTCAAGTTGCATGTGCTGCGTCTGCGTTCGCTCACCCCAGTCACTTACTTATGTAAGCTCCTGGGGATTCACTCGCTTGTCGCCTTCCTGCAACTCGAATTATTTAGAGTATAGCAACATATTTATGTTCATTTGAGAGAGCTTTACCGATAGGGTTAATCAGCCTGATTCATAAATCAGATCCGGGAAAGCGTATTTCAACCGTCCTCAACGGAAAACACGATGAGCTGGGGCTTCCTGACAAAAATGTTATTTAGCGGTCATGATACTGACAGCTTTTTCTCTCTACTCTGTGTCTGAATGTTCCATCTCGGTTGCCTTATGAACACGCATTTTTATCGGGAGAAACCATGAAATTGACACTTTTAAGTGCAATGCTGATGACGGCAGTCGTCGGTATCACTTCAGCAAATGCAGCAGATTACAAAAAGAACCCGTTTACTCTCGTCTATGACGGGGCTATCACCGAAAATGTCGCAGGCAAGGTCAATATCCATCCTGTGAAATATGATCTGCATGGCATTCAGATTGCAGCGAATGTGTATACACCTGCTAACTATGACCCTGCGAAAAAATATCCGGCAATAGTGGTGGCTCACCCTAATGGTGGCGTAAAAGAGCAGGTCGCCGGATTATATGCCCAACGCTTGGCTGAACACGGATATATTACCATCGCCGCCGATGCTGCTTATCAGGGGGCCAGCGGAGGGCTGCCACGTAACGTAGACAAACCTGCGAATCGTATTGAAGATATCCACGGTATGGCTGATTTCATCAGCCAGTATCCCGGTGTTGATAGCTCCCGTATTGGTTTGTTGGGGATTTGCGGGGGAGGAGGGTATTCACTTGCTGCCGCCGAGACGGACAAACGATTCAAATCGATTGCAACCATTAGCATGTTCAATTCAGGACTTGTACGGCGCAATGGTATGCAGGATTCACAGTTGGATACTATTCAACAACGTCTTCAGCAGGCTTCAGATGCACGAGCTCAGGAAGTGGCCGGTGGCGAAGTGCTTTACCCTGGTGATGCCAACCTGACTGATGAACAGATCGCTAAATTACCTTTTGCGTTATATCGCCAGGGCTACGAGTACTACTGGAAAACCCACGCACATCCAAACTCAACGTTTAAATACACCACGAGCAGTCTGTTAGACTTGATGAACTTTGACGTGACGGACCATATCAACCTGATCAATAAACCTCTGCTAATGATTGCCGGTTCCAAAGCGGATACGCTCTATATGACTAAAGATGCGTTCGCTAAAGCTACCGGTACGAAGGACAAAGAGCTCTTCCTGATCGATGGTGCTACCCACATTGAGACATATTGGGTGCCAGAATACGTTGACCAGGCGACGCAAAAGTTAGACGTTTTCTTCCATAAGAATATCTAGTTACCCTCCAGGGGATCCCCAGCCGTACAGGCTGGGGGACATCCATCAACTGTAGCCATTTTCCACTTTAAAAAAACAAGTTGGCGGGGTAGTTAGAAAATTGAAAGAGAGCTCCATCATCCTGGGGAATCAAGATTCCGACAATAGGGTAGTCATTTGCTGACTCCACGAGGCGAGACGTGGGTGTAAGACGTTGCTTATCCAATCCAATTCGTCATTTAACATAATATACATTATGCGCACTAAGGTGCGCATACGTGATTTCTGGAGGTGTGTCATGGCTTGTACCCGTCCTTTGAACGCGTACCAGATGCCATCGGGGAAGATTTTTTTCACGCCGTCACGTGGCGCTAAATTTATTCAGTTGCCCTGCGGTCAGTGCATCGGTTGCCGTCTTGCTCACTCTCGTGACTGGGCGACCCGCTGCGTTCATGAAGCCCACATGCACGATCACAATTGTTTTATCACTCTGACTTATTCGCCTGAGAATTTACCTGAAGGCGGTACTCTCGTTCGTAAACATTTCACCGATTTTATGAAGCGTTTACGTAAGGCTTTGGCTGTTGATGATATTTCGATTCGTTTTTTTGGCTGTGGTGAATATGGCTCTAAATTAGAGCGTCCGCATTATCATGCGATTATTTTTGGATATGACTTTCCGGATAAGACATTACACAAGGCTGGAAGATTTAATTTATATAGGTCTTCGCTTCTTGAAAGATGTTGGACTTTTGGTTGGTCTGTTGTTGCTGCTTTTAGTTTTGAGTCGGCTGCTTACGTGGCGCGATACTGTGTTAAAAAAGTCACCGGTTCCCGTGCAGATGAGCATTATGGACATCGCATACCCGAGTTTTCGGCTATGAGCAACAGGCCTGGTATTGGCTATGATTTTTTTATGGAATATTACGATGACATAGTTAATTCAGATGCGTGTATTGGTCGCGGCGGTCGTCAGATAAAACCGCCCCGCTATTATGACAAGTTATTATCAGGCTGTGATTTTGAGAAGTTGCAGCAAAATAAAGAACGACGACAGTTAAATGCCCAGGTATTAGACCCGTGGCGTTTGCAGGATTTGGATAAATTTAATCTGGTTAAATTCCAGCGAATGATGAGGAAATTAGAAAATGGCTCACTCTGATGCAGTTTATGTAATTCACGACAAGCTGATTAATGCTGATGTTTTTATGTTTATGGCCCAGCATGACGGTATTGCGAAAGGACATTTGCACGCGTTCTGTAACCGTATGCAGCGCACTGATTTTTCGTTGCACCGCGTGACTGCTTATGACTTTGCTGATCAGCAGCTGGTTCCGGTCGATATTGACCGTGTTTATGTTTGTGAAGCTACTCCGGCGTTCCTGAAGGATTCTGAAGATGCGTACATCGAAGCCTAAGTTCCATACCCGCTATAACCCGCCACCGTCGCCCGGCATCGTGTTTGAAGAACCGACGATGACCCAGCAGCATTTTCGCGACGAGTGCGACATTAACAAGATTGTTGAGCGTGCGATAAGAACGGGAGACACGACAGTCTTTACCAGTGCTCAACGTGCTGAATTCTACGATGCATCCGCGATTACTGATTACGTGGACGCAATGGCTTTAATTGACGACGTTCACGACGACTTTAAGAGCCTGCCGTCCACGATTCGCTCGATGTTTGGTAATAACGTTAAACAGTACGTTGAGTGGATGAGTAATCCAGCAAACTGGAATCAAGCGCGTGAGCTTGGATTGTTGAGCGGCGGAGAGGTTTCGGCGACCGAACCGAAGGTTCGCGAGTCGGAACCTGCTCCGGCGTCCCCGCGGGAGCGTTCCGGTGCTGAAATGAATAAAGCACCAGATGCAGGTTCCGAACCTGCCAAAACCTGAAGACGGCTCCGGCCCTTCAGCCTGGCACAGCGCCTTACTTGATGTAACTGTGCCAGGTGACACCGAAATTCACAGGCGGCTCCCACGAAGCCTTGAAAAAGGTGTCAGTTTATACAGTAGTTTGTATAGTATTTGTTCGAAATTCCCGAGGGGGGTTTATGAGTAAATTCGGTCGTAAAGTACCTAGTAATGCAAAAAGTCAGCATAATTTTTCAGTAATCCCGAGTGCCAATATTCAGCGTTCGGTCTTTAACCGCAGCTCTGGTTATAAAACCACTTTTGACGCTGGTTATTTGATTCCCGTGTTTCTGGATGAGGCTTTGCCGGGTGATACGTTCCACCTTAAAACGAGTGTTCTCGCGCGTCTTTCCACGCCCGTGGTTCCTTTCATGGATAATCTACGTCTGGATATTCAGTATTTTTCTGTACCTTATCGCCTCGTCTGGGATAACTGGCAGAAATTCAACGGAGAACAGAAGAACCCTGGTGATTCTACGGATTATTTAATCCCGCAGATTAAAGCCCCTGCTGGCGGCTTCCCTGTTGGCTCCCTTGCCGATTATTTTGGCGTTCCCACAGGTGTTGAAGGTATCAGCGTAAGCGCCCTGCCGTTCCGCGCTTATAACCTGATTTATAACGAGTGGTATCGTGATGAAAACCTGATTAATTCCGCCCCGCTTCCGCTTGGCGATGAGGAAGAAACAGGCCTCGCAAATTTCCCGCTGCGTAAGCGTGCCAAGCGTCACGATTACTTCACAAGTGCCCTGCCGTGGCCTCAGAAAGGCGAAGGTGTTGAGATTGGTTTAGGCGTTCCGCCGTCGTATACGCTCGATTTCCCTACTTATCCTGATGGCCTGCCGTTTGTTTCTTATGGCGTTGGTGTTGATGGGGATATGACTCCGCACAATCCGACTTATCTTGCCCGTAATAACGTTGGCAATGAAAGTGCATCATCTAATTCTTATGGTAATGCGGTTTATATGAGTGACGGCAGGAATCCCAGCAATCCGCTGGAATGGCCTCCTATGTCGCCCTCCACTGGTCGCATTGATGTTATTGGTGGATTTAGCCGCAATCAGCCTCCGGTTACGTTGAATAAGGAAGGTGGTGAAGTTGTTGATAACCTCACGATTAACTCGCTGCGTCAGGCGTTCCAGCTCCAGCGGCTGCTTGAGCGTGATGCTCGCGGTGGTACGCGATACATTGAGATTATTCGCAGTCATTTTGGCGTTATTTCTCCTGATGCCCGTGTTCAGCGTCCTGAGTATCTTGGCTCTGGTTCGTTCGATATAAATATTAATCCCGTGCTTCAGAACTCTGCGACTACCGACGCCAGCCCGCAAGGTAACCTTGCCGCTTATGGCGTTTCCGGTGGTGTTAACCGTGGTTTTTCGCATTCGTTTGTTGAGCATTGCTTTGTGATTGGCCTTGTCAGCGTTCGTGCCGACCTGACCTACCAGCAAGGCATCCCGCGTATGTTCTCCCGCCAGACCCGCTTTGATTTCTATTGGCCTGCACTGGCCCACCTGGGCGAACAAGCTATTCTGAATAAAGAGATTTATGCGCAAGGCAACGCCAAGGATGATGAGGTCTTTGGCTACCAGGAACGTTATGCGGAGTACCGCTATCGACCGTCCCAGATTACTGGTAAATTGCGTTCTACCGACCCGCAATCCCTCGACGTGTGGCATTTGGCCCAGCGGTTCGACTCTCTGCCCGCACTGAATCAGGAGTTTATCGAGGAGAATCCACCGATGAAGCGCGTCCTCGCCGTACAGGACGAGCCTCAGTTCATCATGGATGCGTTCTTCGACTTGAAGTGTGTGCGGCCTATGCCTGTTTACTCAGTACCAGGTCTTATCGACCATTTCTAAGTTACATTGTCACTTTTGGCCTCTGCGGAGGCCTTTTTTTCATGAGGTGAAATTATGGGCTTTTTATCATCTGCCGTTGGTGCCGCTGGTTCCATTGCTGGTTCCCTGCTTGGCGCGAACTCTGCGAAGGATTCCGCTAACCGTGCCAATAAATTAACGATGGATTTGGCCAAAAACGGCATCCAGTACCGTGTGCAGGATTTACGGAAAGCTGGCCTTAACCCCATTCTGGCCGTTACTGGTTCCGGTGGTCTTGGTTCCGTCAGTTCGTCAGGTATTCAGGCCGCCCAGCCTGCCGATTTTTCCGGTGTGGTTAATTCTGCGGTCAGCGTATTTGACGCCTTAACGAAGCGTGAGCAGCAAGAAGCAGCCCGTGAAGGTATTGAGTCTCAGATTGCGTTACAACGTAACCAGATTGCGAATAGCGCGGCTGATGTGAAGCTCAAAGAGGCTCAGGCTGCGCAAGCCATTCAGAGTGCCGATAACATGCGATCGCAGTCGAATCTGATTAATCAGCAGGTTTTGACCGAGGCCTCCCGCCGTGCCAATATTGAAGCACAGACAGGCCTCAGTTCTGCGCAGCGGATTAGAACACAGTATCAGACTGTACAGGACAAGGTTCTGGCTGATTATTTGAATACGCCAGTTGGACAGGAGAGTTTTAGAGTTGGTTTCGATAACAAAACTGGTGGTAGCGTTGGCCTTATTAACGCTGCTAGCTCTTATCTCGATAGGTTTCGTGGTTTCGGTTCTTCGAATTCTGCGAAAGCGGTAAACAAGGGGGGACGCCTCCCCCCTAACCAGTTCCAACAGCAATTGATTAACAACTATCGGAGGTAATATGGCTCGTTCTCGCCGTCGTATGTCCAAGCGTTCTTCCCGCCGTTCGTTCCGTAAGTACGCAAAGACGCATAAGCGAAACTTTAAAGCCCGTTCGATGCGTGGTGGCATTCGTCTTTGATTGACATCTTCGATCGTATCGATCTAATATAATTATGTAAGTGGTTGATTTCTTTAACCTAAATATACATTATGCGCACCAACATAAACAAAGGAAAAATCTAGTCTTTAGCGGTCATGATTGTCCTGCTCATTAGCAACGACCAAACCCCACATCTCACTTAATTCCGTATTCTCGGCTTAACCGACCGTGCAACCTCAACACATTGGTTTCAATTGCTGTCACCACATTCTCCGGAAAATCTGCCGGTAATGAAGTCTTCACGTTATCCAGTGCTGCGGGAATCATTCTGGCAAAGTCACTCAGGATTTCTTGCATCTGCACTTCCGGGAATTTCAGCGCCTTTGCTGTCGCCAAAAAATGTCGCGGATAAATTTTATCGATTGCCGTTTTTCTGCCTTTGGATGCGTTAAGCCCCATTGCCAGTTTGAGATCGCTGATGTGTATTCCCGCGCCACCCAATACCGGAAATGCTGAAATGATGTCGTAAAATGGCGTGAGTCGATAACTGCCACCGGCCTGGATAAAAACCGAAAAATTTTTCGCATGGCCGTCCGTCGCGCCAATCAACCACTGGAATACCTGGAATTTCATAAAATCATAACGATCGCGAAGCGCCTCGCTGGACCCCATTAAAAACGCCATGATCCGCGCGATGCCTGGGCCTCCGTCAGATTCATATTTCACCGATGAAGGTAAACCGAATGTCTGACACATATCCTCCTGTGGCAAGCGAAGTAAAATCGTTCGTTCAGTATTCCAGCGCCTGTCAAAGCGTTCGACTGCTAACGCGCGCACTCTACCCGCTTTTATGATTTCTGCGTCCGGAACATTCAACCCGAGTTCTTTCGCCAGCAGCAGACAGTAATATTCATTATCCACGCTTTGACTGAGATCGAGCGTCGCGTTGGGCTGCCTGATTTCACCAATCGGTAATTTAATGATATGCGTCGTCGGCGTTATTCCTTTCGGAATGCACCAGTCATTGCCCATTCTGAGCAGCGCGGTCTTTTCCTGCGCGCCAGCAACTGAGATGCGAAAGTCATTTTCTTCTCTTATCATGCCTAGCGGAATATCTGCTTTATAAGCCGTTAATACTTCTTCAAGTCTGGCGTCAGTAAGCTTTTCCCATGCCATTATCGGGTGCGTTACGGTTTCATCTTCTGGTAATAACGTCACGGCGCCAACGCTGTCTCGCCCTATTTCTGACAATAAATCAAACGGTTGTCTGGATTTAGCATGATAACGTTTAACGATCCGGTCGCGTACAACCGGGCTATCGGGTAACAGGTTATCGAAGAAGTTAAACACGGCATCAGAGGTGATATTCCCCCTCTGCAATGGCAGCGATAGCGACAACGGCCTGGCATAACGGTTGGCTAACCACTCCGGCGCATACCTAAAAGTGTGCGCGCCATTGGCCAACTTCGTTAACTCGCCTACCCGCTGGTTGTTCATCCAAGTGACAAGTTTAGGCATTACCACTCCAGATCTTGCTGTTGTGTTGATTCTGGCGCAGCGTTTTTCGTGTCGCATAGCGTCATTGAGAGTTCAAGTGACTGTAATATCTTAAAAAATGTCGTCAGCGTAGTGTTATCGGGATTATTCTCGAAATTCGAAATCGTCGCCTGCTTAATGCCGATTTTTTTCGCCAGCTCGCTCTGCGTCCAGCCATTTTGCTGACGAACCAGTTTCATTGCATTCGCTAATTGCGTTGGGCTATAGATCATCGGAAAGCTCATCATGCCATACGTCCACAAGAAGTTTATCCGCTCAAGGGGATATTGTCAGTTTTATCCCTTAGTGAGGATAAAGTCAATCTGTAAACGCATTTTATCCGCTCTACGGGATAAACGCTGCGATATCCGCGATCGCGGATAAAATGGAGGATTAAAAAACGGCGCTGATGTGCCATTTGAGGTTGCTGACTAAAGTCGTCAATACTAAACCGCATACCATCTTCGGTATGCGGCTTGATACGGTTTAGCAGATATATTTCACTCCCGGCATGCCCAGCCGTTATCACCTAATCCTAATAAAGAAAAGAAATAGGAATACCGATACTCAAAAATTAACAGCCACGGTTATCAGGATGTGGCTGTCAATAAAACTATAACCCAGGCGCTTTCCATAACGATGTCGTCAGTCCGTGATCAACCAGCCCCAGTTGATCCTGATATACAGCCTGCCACTTATCGCGTGAATCTTGATAAAGTTCATGCTTTTCCGGGTCTGGTGTATGCGTCCGTTCCCAGCGTACAAGACGTTCTCCAGTTTCTGCCATTGATGAATAAATCCCGGCACCGACGCCAGCTGCAATGGCACATCCTAATGCGGTGGCTTCTTTGACCACCGGAATATTAACGGGTAATCCCGCGACATCAGCGAGAATTTGACTCCATAATTTCCCTTTTGAACCTCCGCCTGCAAAGACCAGCGATGTAGGATGAATATTCGAGAAATCAGCAATTTGCTGCAAGTTACACGCCGATACAATCGCCGCATTTTCTTCCAGAGCACGGAACAACGTCGCTTTGTTACATTTATCCGGGTCAATGGATAAGTTAATAAAAGAAGGCGCAGCGTGATACCAGGTTTTAAAGCGCATTCTGTCGGAGAATATCGGCATCACGCCCCACGACCCAGGCGGCACCCGGCTGGCCATTTCTTCAAGCAGCGTGTAAGTGTCGATACCTAAACGTTCGGCAATCAGTTTTTCTTCGGCACAGAAAGCATCGCGGAACCAGCGCATGGTGAGTCCGGTAAAAAAGCTTATAGATTCAGCTTGTACCATGCCAGGAATAACATGGGGATTAACGCGCACGTTCATTTCTGGGTCTGTCATCGGCGCGGCTAAGTTGACAACTTGCTGCCAGAATGTGCCGCCAAGTACGGCAGTTTGTGCCGGACGCACTACACCTAATCCCAGGCAACCAAGCTGTACGTCCCCTCCTCCCACGACCACCGGAGTGCCAGCCTTCAAGCCGCAAAGTTTCGCAGCTTGTGAACTTACCACGCCCAGCAATGTGCCGGTTTCTTTGACAGGAGAAAGAATATCAGCCCGCAGTCCGGCCATATCCAGCAATGCAGGTTTCCAGTCACGGGTGGTTAGATCGAGAAGTCCCGTGGTGCCTGCGTTAGACGGATCGACCGCCAGTTCCCCACTTAACATATAGGCCAGCCAGTCGCTGATCATGGTGATGGTCGACGCTTGTCGGTAGATATCAGAACGATGATGCGCCAGCCAAAGTAATCTGGGAATGGCGCTTAAAGCCAACGTTTGTCCGGTCGCGCGATAAACTTCGTTTTCAAAGGTATTGTTATGCAGTTCTTTAAGTTCGCTGACTTCCCGCGCCGCTCTGGCATCCACATTGGCGCAGGCCCAGATCGGTGTTCCTTCATTGTTATATAAAACAATACCTTCGCGCATCGAACATGCCGAAACGGCTGCAATATATTCCGGCGCGATACCAGAATTATGTAACGCCTGGCGCATACATTCGCACGCCAGTTGCCAGTTCTTATTCAGATCAAATTCCATTGAACCGGGAACGTCAGGTACTGCCAGATGCCGCCACTCCGCCTGTCCTACCGCGATTTGATTGCCTTCCAGGTCGAAAATCACAGCCCGAATACTTCCGGTGCCTGCGTCCAGCGCCATCAGGTAATGCTTTGATTCTGAAGGGGTAAAGAGTCGAGCCATTAGATTGTCCTCGGCTTAAGCGTTCTGTCTGTTCCTCTATACGTTCTCCATCGTTCCCGGTAATAAGGTGATGCTAAATTAACCACGTAAAATCGCAGCGGCAGTATCCTGGTCGGTAACCAGCGCGTTGATGTAGCCGCCTTTCATCGCAGCGGCGATCGCTTCGGCTTTATTTTCGCCCCCTGCGACACCTACTCTAATTGGAATGGTTGTCATCGCGGTTAAAGGTAAGCCAATCAGTTCGTTATGTATTTTGATATCCGTGACAACGTCACCTTTAGCGTCAAAAAAGTAACCTAAAATATCGCCAATGGCCCCTTTTCGACCAATCATTAACTGTTCGCCCTGGCTGATATAACCGGAGCGAATAATCGTCGCATCCTCTTTTTGATTCACGGCGCCAATGCCGACAATGGCCACATCCGCAGCTTGTGCGGCTAACAGGACATCTTTGACGCAGTTTTCATTTTTCAGCGTTCGGGCAATTTCAGCCGAAGATGCTCGTAATGGCGCCGGAATGATGTTGACGCTGCACGCTGCGTTAAGTTGCCCGATGCCTGTCATATAAGAGCCGACGCCACCGGAGAGCGTGACCAGGCGGATTTGCTGTGACGAAATAAACCCACTTAAGCGTTGCAGCGTGTTCATCGTTGCCTCGCCAAAGCCAATCGCCAGCATTTGCTGTGGCTGGAGCAATCCCATCAACATATGCGCTGCGCCGATTCCTAAGCGCCCGCCGACATCTGCATCTGCGAGTCCAGGGATCACCCGCACATGCTGTAATGAAAACTGGCGACGTAATTGCGTTTCATATTCCAGACAGCCTTCAAAGCGAGAATTAATCTGCACGCGAATAATGCCGGACTGATGCCCTTTCTCCAGTAACCGCGACACTTTCAAACGCGTTAGCCCTAGGCGATCGCTAATCTCGCTCTGGGTCAGCCCGTCGTGATAGTAAAACCACGCGATCCGCGCGACCTGTTCTTCTTCGCACATTCCCTGTTCTGAAATTGCCGAATCGTTGATTGTCATAATTCATTCTTCACTTTGAACATATTTAAATCTTTAATGCAATTGTTCAGTTATTGCGCGCTTATATCTGTGATAACCACCACAGTTTGGTCAAACAGCAATGAACAAACGCAACCATAAAAATCAAAATAGCATAAATTGTGATCTATTCGTCGGAATTATGCGCAATAGCCACCTAAGGTTATGAACAAATTAAAAGTAAAAATACATTTGTTCAAAACTCACCTGCAAAACTGAATGGGGGAAATATGCAAACGAGTGATACCCGCGCGTTACCGCTACTTTGCGCCCGCTCGGTTTATAAAAAGTATTCAGGGGTTAATGTCCTGAAAGGCATCGATTTTACGTTGCATCAGGGGGAAGTCCACGCCCTGCTCGGCGGTAACGGCGCGGGTAAATCGACGCTAATGAAAATCATCGCCGGTATTACCCCCGCTGATAGCGGTACGCTGGAGATTGGGGGCAACAACTACACCAGATTAACGCCAGTTCATGCTCATCAGTTGGGTATTTATCTCGTTCCCCAAGAACCGCTGCTTTTCCCAAGTCTGTCGATAAAAGAAAACATCCTGTATGGGCTGGCAAAAAAACAGCTTTCTATGCAGAAAATGAAGAACTTGCTGGCGGCGCTGGGCTGCCAGTTTGATCTGCATAGTCTGGCGGGCTCACTGGATGTTGCCGACCGCCAAATGGTGGAAATCCTGCGCGGTCTGATGCGCGATTCGCAAATTCTTATTCTCGATGAACCTACAGCGTCGCTTACCCCTGCGGAAACCGAACGCTTGTTTGGCCGTTTGCGGGAACTACTCGCCACTGGCGTGGGTATTGTTTTTATCTCACATAAGCTGCCGGAAATTCGCCAGATTGCCGATCGGATTAGCGTGATGCGCGACGGAACTATCGCGTTAAGTGGCAAAACCAGTGAGCTGTCTACCGACGACATCATTCAGGCCATTACGCCAGCAACGCGGGAAAAATCTCTCTCAGCCAGTCAAAAGTTATGGCTGGAGTTGCCCGGTAATCGCCCACAACATGCAGCTGGAACATCGGTACTGGCGCTGGAAAATCTGACTGGCGAAGGTTTTATGAATGTCAGTTTTACGCTGAATGCCGGAGAAATTCTTGGCCTGGCTGGGCTAGTGGGGGCCGGGCGCACTGAACTGGCAGAAACGTTATATGGTCTGCGGCCTTTGCGTGGCGGGTGCATCATGTTGAATGGTAAAGAGATCAATAAATTATCTACCGGAGAACGTTTGCATTGCGGTCTGGTTTATCTACCAGAAGATCGCCAGTCCTCAGGATTGAATCTCGATGCTTCGCTGGCGTGGAACGTCTGCGCCCTCACCCATAATCAACGCGGATTCTGGGCAAAAACCGCGAAAGATAACGCCACACTGGAACGATATCGTCGCGCGCTGAATATTAAATTTAACGAATCGGAACAAGCTGCACGAACTTTATCCGGTGGCAACCAGCAAAAAATCCTGATTGCCAAATGTCTGGAAGCTTCGCCGCAAGTATTGATTGTTGATGAGCCGACGCGCGGCGTGGATGTCTCGGCGCGTAATGATATCTACCAGCTGTTGCGCAGCATCGCCGCACAAAATGTGGCCGTGCTGCTTATTTCCTCCGATCTGGAAGAGATCGAACTGATGGCTGACCGCGTGTATGTGATGCATCAGGGTGAAATTACCCACTCGGCACTGACCGGGCGCGATATTAATGTCGAGACCATTATGCGCGTTGCCTTCGGCGATAGTCAGCGTCAGGAGGCGTCATGCTGAAGTTTATTCAGAACAACCGTGAAATCACGGCACTGCTGGCGGTGGTGCTGCTGTTTTTGTTGCCAGGTTTTCTCGACCGTCAGTATTTAAGTCTGCAAACGCTGACCATGGTTTATAGCAGCGCACAAATCTTGATCCTGCTGGCGATGGGCGCGACGCTGGTGATGCTGACGCGCAATATTGATGTTTCGGTAGGCTCAATTACGGGTATGTGCGCGGTGCTGTTGGGGATATTACTGAACGCGGGGTATTCACTGCCTGTTGCTTGTGTCGCGACGTTACTGCTCGGCTTGCTCGCGGGATTTTTCAACGGTGTACTGGTCGCGTGGCTAAAGATCCCTGCCATTGTCGCTACGCTCGGTACATTAGGATTGTACAGAGGCATCATGCTGCTGTGGACTGGCGGTAAATGGATTGAAGGGTTACCCGCCGAACTGAAACAACTCTCCGCCCCGCTACTGTTTGGCGTTTCCGCGATTGGTTGGTTGACGATAATTCTGGTGGCATTTATGGCCTGGCTGCTGGCGAAGACGGCGTTTGGACGCAGTTTTTATGCCACGGGCGATAATTTACAGGGCGCTCGTCAATTGGGCGTTCGTACAGAAGCCATTCGGATTGTGGCATTTTCGTTGAACGGCTGCATGGCGGCACTGGCGGGGATTGTGTTTGCTTCGCAGATTGGGTTTATCCCTAATCAGACCGGCACCGGGCTGGAAATGAAAGCTATCGCTGCCTGCGTGCTGGGCGGCATTAGTTTGCTCGGCGGTTCCGGCGCGATTATCGGAGCGGTGCTCGGCGCCTGGTTCCTGACGCAGATCGATAGCGTACTGGTGCTGTTGCGCATTCCGGCATGGTGGAATGATTTTATCGCGGGCCTGGTTCTGCTGGCGGTGCTGGTGTTTGATGGACGCCTGCGTTGCGCGCTGGAACGTAATCTGCGGCGGCAAAAATATGCCCGCTTTATGACGCAACCGCCATCCGTTAAACCCGCTTCGTCAGGTAAAAAACGGGAGGCCGCGTAATGCGTATTCGCTACGGTTGGGAACTGGCCCTTGCCGCACTGCTCGTTATTGAGATCGTCGCATTTGGTGCAATTAACTCGCGGATGTTAGATCTCAATATGTTGCTGTTCAGCACCAGTGACTTTATCTGCATTGGCATTGTCGCCCTACCGCTGACGATGGTGATTGTCAGTGGCGGGATCGATATTTCGTTTGGTTCGACCATCGGCCTCTGCGCCATTGCATTGGGCGTACTGTTTCAAAGTGGTGTGCCGATGCCACTGGCGATTCTTCTGACATTACTGCTCGGCGCATTGTGCGGGCTGATCAACGCCGGATTAATCATCTATACCAAAGTTAACCCGCTGGTGATTACGCTTGGCACACTGTATCTGTTTGCCGGAAGCGCTCTGCTGCTTTCCGGGATGGCCGGAGCGACAGGGTACGAAGGTATTGGTGGATTCCCGATGGCGTTTACTGATTTCGCTAACCTGGATGTGCTGGGACTCCCCGTTCCGCTGATTATCTTCCTGATATGTCTCCTCGTTTTCTGGCTGTGGCTGCATAAAACCCATGCCGGACGTAACGTGTTTTTGATTGGGCAAAGCCCGCGCGTGGCGGTTTATAGCGCGATTCCAGTTAACCGTACCTTATGTGCGCTCTATGCCATGACAGGGCTGGCGTCTGCGGTCGCCGCTGTGCTGCTAGTGTCGTATTTTGGTTCCGCGCGTTCCGATCTCGGTGCGTCGTTTCTGATGCCCGCCATCACCGCAGTGGTGCTCGGCGGTGCCAATATTTATGGTGGCTCCGGTTCCATTATCGGCACCGCCATTGCGGTTTTATTAGTGGGATATTTGCAACAAGGTTTGCAAATGGCAGGAGTGCCAAATCAGGTGTCCAGCGCCCTTTCCGGTGCGCTGCTTATCGTCGTTGTCGTTGGTCGTTCCGTTAGCCTGCATCGCCAGCAAATTAAAGAGTGGCTGGCGCGTCGGGCCAATAACCCATTGCCATAAAGGATATCTTCATGACACTTCATCGCTTTAAGAAAATCGCCTTACTTAGCGCCCTTGGCATTGCCGCAATCTCTATGAATGTGCAGGCCGCAGAGCGTATTGCATTTATTCCCAAACTGGTTGGCGTGGGATTTTTTACCAGCGGTGGCAACGGCGCACAACAAGCTGGTAAAGAGTTGGGCGTTGATGTGACCTACGACGGGCCGACAGAACCCAGTGTTTCTGGTCAGGTACAGTTGATTAATAACTTCGTCAATCAGGGATATAACGCCATTATCGTTTCTGCGGTTTCGCCAGATGGTTTATGCCCGGCACTGAAACGCGCCATGCAACGTGGGGTGAAAGTACTTACCTGGGATTCTGACACCAAACCGGAGTGCCGTTCTTACTACATTAACCAGGGAACGCCCGCCCAGTTGGGAGGTATGTTGGTGGATATGGCGGCGCGCCAGGTAAATAAAGACAAAGCCAAAGTCGCGTTTTTCTACTCCAGCCCCACGGTTACCGACCAAAACCAATGGGTGAAAGAAGCGAAAGCGAAAATCGCCAAAGAACATCCAGGCTGGGAAATTGTCACTACGCAGTTTGGCTATAACGATGCCACTAAATCGTTACAAACTGCGGAAGGCATATTAAAAGCCTATAGCGATCTCGATGTCATTATCGCCCCCGATGCCAACGCCCTGCCCGCTGCCGCACAAGCCGCAGAAAACCTGAAAAATGACAAAGTTGCGATTGTCGGATTCAGTACGCCAAATGTGATGCGTCCGTATGTAGAGCGCGGCACGGTGAAAGAGTTTGGCCTGTGGGATGTGGTTCAGCAAGGCAAAATTTCGGTCTATGTCGCAGATGCATTATTGAAAAAAGGTGCAATGAAAACGGGCGACAAGCTGGATATTCAGGGCGTAGGTCAGGTGGAAGTCTCGCCAAACAGCGTTCAGGGCTATGACTACGAAGCGGATGGTAATGGCATTGTACTGTTACCGGAGCGCGTGGTTTTCAATAAAGAAAATATCGGCAAATACGATTTCTGATGTGCATTACTTAACCGGAGTAAGTTATGGCAGATTTAGACGATATTAAAGATGGTAAAGATTTTCGCACCGATCAACCGCAACAAAATATCCCTTTTACCCTCAAAGGTTGCGGTGCTCTGGACTGGGGAATGCAGTCTCGTTTATCGCGGATATTTAATCCGAAAACGGGTAAAACCGTGATGCTGGCCTTTGATCATGGTTATTTTCAGGGGCCGACTACCGGACTTGAACGCATTGATATAAATATCGCCCCACTGTTTGAACATGCCGATGTATTAATGTGTACACGCGGTATTTTGCGCAGCGTGGTGCCACCCGCGACCAATAAGCCAGTGGTACTGCGGGCGTCAGGTGCGAACTCTATCCTTGCGGAATTAAGTAATGAAGCAGTGGCGTTATCGATGGATGACGCCGTGCGCCTGAACAGTTGTGCGGTGGCGGCGCAGGTTTATATCGGCAGCGAATATGAACATCAGTCGATCAAAAATATTATTCAGCTGGTCGATGCTGGAATGAAAGTGGGAATGCCGACCATGGCAGTCACTGGCGTGGGCAAAGATATGGTGCGCGATCAGCGTTATTTCTCGCTCGCGACTCGAATCGCCGCTGAAATGGGGGCGCAAATTATCAAAACCTATTATGTCGATAAAGGTTTTGAACGGATTGTTGCCGGATGTCCGGTACCTATTGTTATTGCTGGCGGTAAAAAATTACCGGAGCGCGAAGCGCTGGAAATGTGCTGGCAGGCTATCGATCAGGGCGCTTCTGGTGTGGATATGGGGCGAAATATTTTCCAGTCAGACCATCCGGTGGCGATGATGAAAGCCGTACAGGCGGTGGTTCACCATAACGAAACGGCTGATCGGGCATATGAACTCTATCTGAGTGAAAAACAGTAACTGCGGATTTAAGGAGAAGAATCATGCACGTCACACTGGTTGAAATTAACGTTCATGAAGACAAGGTTGACGAGTTTATCGAGGTCTTTCGCCAGAACCACCTGGGCTCGGTACAGGAAGAAGGTAATTTGCGCTTCGATGTCTTACAGGACCCGGAAGTGAATTCGCGCTTTTATATTTACGAAGCCTATAAAGATGAAGACGCAGTGGCGTTCCATAAAACCACGCCCCACTACAAAACCTGTGTCGCGAAACTGGAAGCGCTAATGACCGGGCCGCGTAAAAAACGTGTGTTCAATGGGTTGATGCCGTGAGGCGAATTCATCAATTTTATCTACAATTGGGGTAACGCGCTGACGGGAGTAAAAAAATGTCTGACTGGAGCCCCTCTTTATATCTGCACTTTGCCGCTGAACGATCGCGTCCGGCGATGGAGCTGCTTGCCAGAGTGCCGCTGGAGAATGTCGAATACGTTGCCGATCTTGGCTGTGGCCCAGGTAACAGCACCGCCCTGCTGCATCAACGTTGGCCTGCGGCCATGATAACGGGCATCGACTCGTCTCCGGCGATGATTGCCGAAGCGCGCAGTGCTCTTCCAAAGTGTCAGTTTGTGGAAGCAGACATCCGCAACTGGCAACCGGAACAGGCACTTGATCTGATTTTTGCTAATGCCTCACTGCAATGGCTGCCCGACCACTACGAATTGTTTCCTCATCTGGTTTCGTTACTTAATCTCCATGGTGTGTTGGCAGTACAGATGCCAGATAACTGGCTGGAGCCGACCCATGTGCTGATGCGCGAAGTCGCCTGGGAACAAAATTATCCAGATCGCGGGCGTGAGCCGCTGGCTGGCGTTCATGCTTATTACGATATTTTGAGCGAAGCCGGATGCGAGATTGATATCTGGCGAACCACTTACTATCACCAGATGCCGTCGCACCAGGCGATTATTGACTGGGTGACCGCAACCGGATTACGCCCATGGTTGCAGGATCTGACTGAGAGCGAACAGCAGCATTTTCTTACGCGCTACCATCAGATGCTGGAAGAGCAGTATCCACTCCAGGAGAACGGGCAGATACTGCTGGCATTCCCGCGACTTTTTATTGTTGCCCGACGTACGGAGTAATTATCACGTCAGCTGGTAATGGCGATCGGGAAGAATTTTCGCTGGAATTTCTGCTTCATCGTTCATCTGTAACAGGTCAATTTCAATAGCGTTGCAGATGGCATCCAGTGGTAAATCGTTGTTTTCTGTACCGAACGGATCTTCAAGTTCTTCCGCCAGACAATCCAGCGAAATAAAGGTGTAGGAAATCAGCACAGAGATAAAAGGCGTCATGTAATGCAGATCCACGACCAGCGCGAACGGCAGCATGATACAAAACAGATAAACGGTACGATGCAAAATCAGGGTGTAGGCAAAGGGAATTGGCGTATAGGCAATGCGCTCGCAGCCTGCCAGAACCGCTGAAATATCATTAAGCCGATCGTTGAGGCTAATAAACAGGATATCTGAAAGTTGTCCATTGCGTCGCTGAACCGCCAACCACTCCCCCATTATCAACAAGATACGGTTAGCTGGAGTGTTTGAAGCCAGTACACGCTGAAGATCTTCGGCATTGAGATAATGTGCCAGCACTTCCGCCTGTGGTTGTTTGCGTAACGTCATGCGTAAACAGTGGGCGAAGGCGATTTGCAGTCGGGCAAACTCCCTTACACTTGCCGAATCTGGCAATGTCGTTTTTACCTCACGCAGTAACGACCGTGAAGCAATCATCAACTGCCCCCAAAGTTTGCGCGCTTCAACATAACGGGCATACCCCGCGTTATTACGAAAACCCAAAAAGATGGCGATGGCGACACCGAGAATGCTGAACGGTGCAAGGGTGAATTTGATGCCCAGATGCGTGTACCAGGGCAGCATGAAAATAACAGCGATAGAAGATAGAAAAGAGAAAATTGAGTAGTAAGCGCGAGGATATCTTGGATAATACTGAACCGTGCCAGACAAAAATACGGCGCAGCCAGTGTTGTTGTGGACGAACAATCATGGTTATCTTCAGGCGTGGAAAAGTCGCCCTATTAAACGTGATTACGGTCACATTCTCAAGACGCTACTTACAAATTACCAACAAGCTTACAACATGAACAGGTGTGACATATGGCACCTAGTTGTGATAAATGGCATATAGGATGTTGTAACTAATATGGTGGAATAAGAAACCCGGTCGAAACCGGGTTCAGAGTATTAGCACAACGGACGTACAGCTTCGCGCATCCCTTTTTCCAGAATGGAATCCAGGTCATTAGCAACCAGTTCGACCAGGCCAGGCACTTGCGTCAGGTCCTGTTCCCAGTGGTCTTTTTCTGCCAGCACAGTAGCGACCAGCTCCTGGGTGTCGATGATACGGTCACGATGCTGGCTCCAGAGTTGCTGATAACGTTCCAGCCAGTGGGCATCATCCTGTACCGGATACGCTTCCCCGTTACGTTCTCCACGATAGAATGCAATCAATGCGGCTAACGCGAAGGTCAGTCGGGCCGGAAGTTTACCGTTCACCTTCTGCCCTGCCAGCAACTGAGGCAAAATTCGGGTACGGAACTTGGTCATACCGTTGAGCGCAATGGAAAGCAGCTGATGTTTGATATACGGGTTACGGAAACGCCCGGTTACCGCACTGGCGAAAGATTCCAGTTCATCACGTGGCAAATCCAGTACTGGAATAATTTCTTCGTAGATGGCTTTTTCAACGAATGCGCAAATTTCAGCATCGTTCATCGCTTCGCCTACAGTATCCAGCCCTGCCTGGAACGCCACCGGCACCAGCGCGGTGTGTGCACCGTTGAGGATTGCCACTTTGCGCTCTTTATACGGTTTAATATCGTCAACAATCAGCACGTTGAGCGGATATTTGTCCAGACGCAGTTCAGTCGCTAAGGATTTCGGCCCCTGAATTACAAACAGGTAAAAGTGTTCAGCGGTATCGAGGAAACCATCGTGATACCCCAGTTCTTCTTCCAGTTTCGCCACTTCATCACGCGGATAACCGGTAACGATACGGTCCACCAGCGTTGAACAGAAGCTATTAGCCTGATCCAGCCATTGAATAAATGCTTCTGGTAGTGCCCACTCCTGCGCGTAGCGCAGAACCAGTTCACGCAGCGCATCGCCGTTATAGTCGATCAGTTCACACGGGATGATAATCCAACCTTTATCCAGCGCACCGTTGAAATGGTTAAAACGTTCGAACAACAGGCGAGTCAGTTTTGCCGGATAGCTTACCGCTGGCGCGTCATCAAATTTGTCGCCTGCATGGTAGCTGATACCTGCTTCGGTGGTGTTAGAGAAAACAAAGCGCATTTCCGGGTTGTGCGCCAGTTTCAGGAATTCATCGTATTCACTGTAGACGCTGATTTCACGATTAACAGAACGAATCAGACGCGCATCGCTGACCGCCTCGCCCTTCTCATTCAAACCACGAATGATGGTGGTGTACAGACCATCCTGAGTGCTCAGTGACGGCGGGAATGAAGTTTCAATCGGACGAACTACGACCACACCAGAATTCAGATCGGTGTGCTCATTCAGGAGATCAATTTGCCAGTCGACAAAGGCACGCAGGAAGTTACCTTCACCAAACTGAATGATACGTTCTGGATACTGTGCACCGGGAAAATCGCGACGATTTAGTGTTTTCACAATGGGTTCCCTTTTGATTAGTCATACAACCTGTTTGAATTGGTACGACAGGTTAGCAAACTTTGATACACTGAACCCCTGTTTTGATCAACTCGCGGCGAACAATTCACGTTTTTTGGCGAAAAATGTGCTGTTGGTCAAGGTTCCGGAAAGTGAAAGCTTGTAGTCATGATTCCCGGTAAAAATGGGAAATGACAAAATTGGTAGAACAAATTAGATGTTCACCACCAAAAAATCACAACCTGTCAGACAACTTCCTCGCCATAATGCATAGTGCTGGTACGATTTCGCCCGTCTTTTTTCGAGCGATAAAGGCAAGTATCAGCTTCTACCATCAGCTTATTGAAATCATCGATTAACGTACGAAATGTTGCACTCCCACTTCCGACACCAATGCTAACCGTCAAATAAAGCGTTTTTTGTTGCCAGATAAACGGTTGCATTTCTACGCCTTTACGGATTTTTTCCGCCATCAGCAGACCATCCACAGGATTCACCGAAGGCACTGCAACAGCAAATTCTTCGCCGCCCATCCGCGCCACCAGCCCTTTATCACCAACTATCTTCTGTATATGCCGGGCAAACACGCTTAAAACTTTATCGCCACATTCATGACCATAGTTGTCGTTTATGCTTTTGAAATAGTCGATATCAAGCAGCATCACCGTCAGATGTTGTGTCTGTTGTAGTGACGGATTTTTTAATGCCTCAAAAAGACCTGAGCGCGAGTAAACCTGGGTGAGAAAATCAAAATCGGCACGCAGAGAAACTTGCTTAACCAGCGAATTAATTGCCGCCACGCTAAAGGAAACCATGATTGGGCAAATTGCCATGGTAGCAATCCCCAGACGAGCGGAGAACATTTGTGGGATAGAGAACGGCGAACCGACGGCGATATCTATCACCGAATTTGCCACCAGTACGATTTCCACCGCTCCCGTCAAAAAAGTCAGCAAACACGTTACCTGCGGGGTATAGCGTACCGCACACCAGATCAATGCAGGCAGTGGGAACGCCAGACTCCCCGCCCCGCCAATCACCACAGAGGCAATCACCGATACAATGAGCGCAATAAACGGCATCATCTGTTCTGCTTTAAAGCGTGGCAACGCCCTGGGGATCGCCAGCGTCAACATACACGGAACAATTAACACGCCCGTCGAAAACTGTTCGCTAAACCAGTCAGCAAGTAAGGGCCAGAAATCCAGACTATCAATACTTACTGAACCAACCGCCCCGACAATTGCGCATAATAATGCGGCTATAAGGCAATAATTAAACAAGCGTAAGGCACTTACTGGCTCATACTTATTTTTCCCCAGTCGCTTATCCCTCAGCACTAACCGAGCCACGGTCACAATAAACATCATATTGGACAAGTTGATGACCAGTGAAACTAAACCCCATTCGGTAGTCATCGCATCATAAGCCATCATCGCCACGTAACTGATTGCATAGTAATGCAGCCGATTGAGCCAGACATACCGGGCAAAAACCCCTGCCATCACACCATTCAGCGGCCAGAAGAGAGAGAGTTCATGAACCAGACGTAACTCTGCACCAACAAAATAGAACAGCGTGGTTAGCGCAAAAATCGCGATGCTATTACGTAGCAAATGGCCTTCCAGGAACAAATGGAAAGTTGAGATGGGGTGTACACGCATTAATTATCTGTCCATACAATTGCAGGCTGCAATTATTTTAACGCAATAAGTAAATTCTCATAAAGGATAGCATGTTCACTGGCAGCGGTGACAAATAAAGATATTAATCCGATACGGCTTTGTCGAAATCTGACATTCTTATGGCTGATTCATCTGAATAACCAGCCAGTGGTAGATAACCGTCACAATATAACGTTGTTGTTCCTCACTTAACGAAACACCCTGCGGAATGTTGTGCCACTTGGCCAGACAGCCGCGACAACATGTTGCTGTAGCATGCTGGGCAATAAATACCGGATGCCCGCGCATGGGAGTTTGCTTGCCATCGTTCGCAGGTAAGGCCGGGGCAAGACGTTTAGCGACAAAATCCGCCGCATGTTGTTCGATAACCGGCGCGCCCTTCTCCAGACAATACTGACGCTCCTTCATACCTAAACGAAAGCGGGAGCGAAATTTTGAACGGGATAAACGCGCGAAGAGTGGATCAATAGACTGCATTAGTAAACCGAGCGTCCTAATTGTTTCGTCAATTGTTCAAGTACTGCAATACCGGCAAGAGAGTTACCTGCGTCATCCAGTTCCGGACTCCAGACCGCAATGGCCATTTCATGTGGGACGATCGCCACAATACCGCCACCAACGCCAGATTTCGCCGGAAGTCCCACCCGCCAGGCAAACTCGCCCGCGTTCTGGTACATACCACTGGTTGCCATCAGCGCGTTAATTTGTCGCGCCTGCATTGGCGTTACCACCGGCTCATCGATATGAATAGCCTTCCCCTGATTTGCCAGAAAGACAAACGTTCGGGCCAGCTCAACGCAGCTCATTTTTAGTGCACAGTAGTGAAAGTAGTTTTGCAGTACTGTTGTCACATCATGATGGAAATTGCCAAACGACTTCATCAGCCAGGCTATCGCCGCATTTCTCGCAGAATGCTCGAACTCTGAACGCGCTACCACCGTATCGTAGGCAATATCAGACACGCCGCTTAGTCCACGCACCACTTCCAGCATACGTTGCCGTGGGGCGCTTAATCGCCCTTGCAACATGTCGCAGACCACCAACGCACCGGCATTAATAAAAGGATTTCGTGGAATACCCTGCTCCATTTCCAGTTGCACCAGGGAATTGAATGGCGATCCCGACGGATCCTTGCCCACACGTTGCCAAATTTCTTCTTCGGAGTAATGACGCATTGCAACAACGAGACTGAGCACTTTGGAAATAGACTGAATTGAAAAACGCTCTTGCGCGTCTCCGGCCTGAAAAAGCTGCCCGTCAACGGTACAGATAGCAATGCCCAGTCGGGAACCCTCTACCGTTGCCAGTGCCGGAATATAATCCGCGACTTTCCCCCGACCAATTAGCGGTCGTACTTGCCGCAAGATGTTTTCTAAAATTGCATTATCCATGGCGACTGCCACTCTCTGCTCCTTGCTCGCAGGTCTGAAAAGACCTGCGAGTATAACAGAGCTAAATATGTGACGTCAGATCCGGTCTTTCCATACCGTCTGGATATTACAGAACTCATGTAACCCAAAATGGGAAAGCTCACGACCAAAGCCGCTCTTCTTCACACCGCCAAACGCTACCCGTGCATCACTGGCGCTGAAACCATTGATAAACACCCCTCCACATTCCAGACGTGCTGCCATTTGTTTCGCCAGTGCTTCATCAGAGGTAATAATGGTTGCAGAAAGTCCAAACTCGCTGTCATTAGCCAGTTTAAGCGCATGTTCAGCATCTTTCGCAATGGTGATTGCCGCGACGGGTCCAAACAACTCTTCACGAAACGCGGTCATTTCTGGCGTGACGTCTGCGAGAACCGTTGCCGGATAGTAGTTTCCTGCGCCAGCTACCTTTTCCCCTCCGAGTAACAGACGGGCGCCCTGTGTCAGTGATTTTTCAACCTGATGATGTAGCTCATCACGCAAATCGAAACGCGCCATCGGCCCGAGGTCGTTATCCTCATGACTCGGATCGCCCATTTTCAACGCCGATACCGCCGCCACAAAACGTTCGGTAAATGCAGAGGCAATCCCCTCTTCGATGATAAAGCGTTTTGCTGCTGCACAAACCTGCCCGGTATTCTGATAACGTCCGGCAACCGCGGCTTTCACGGCCAGGTCCAGATCGGCATCGTTAAGCACAATAAATGGGTCGGAACCGCCCAATTCAAGCACACATTTTTTCAGCGCCGCCCCAGCCTGCGCGCCAATGGCTGCTCCCGCACGGACACTTCCGGTGACTGTAACCGCAGCAATGCGCGGGTCTTTAATCATCTGGCTTACACCGTCATTGTCGGCATTCAACCAGCCATAGACGCCTTGTGGGATACCTGCATCGTTAAAGATCTGAGCAATTAACTGTGCACAGCCCATTACATTTGGCGCATGCTTAAGCAAATAACCGTTACCTGCCAGGATAATGGGAACAGCCCCTCGCATCACCTGCCATAACGGAAAGTTCCACGGCATAATCGCCAGGATCGTCCCCATAGGACGATATTCAATAACCGCTTGCTGATTTTCTACCTGCGTAGGTTCGCTCTTCAGCATTGCCGGACCATGCTCTGCATACCAGTCGCACAAGTTTGCTGATTTCGCCACTTCGGCACGCGCCTGTTTGATCGGTTTCCCCATTTCTCGAGTGATCATTTGCGCCATTTCTTCGCTACGGGCGCGCAAAGCCTTACCGAGATCACGCAGTTTTTCTGCGCGATAATCTACGTTTGTTACGCGCCAGTCGCGAAAGCCTGCCGCCGCGAGCCGAAGTGCGTGTTCAATATCGTCAGCGCCAGCCCACGGCAGTGCAGAAAGTTGTTCTCCATTGGCTGGATTTATTGAAATAGCATGGGTAAGCGGAGTAATGGTCATTCGGGTATCTCCTTCGTGAGTTATGGTGTGAAGATACGCAGATTTACTCTTTCGTTAAAATGAATAATATTAAGTCACTTGTTCACGAATCGAGAATGCTATGGATCTGACCCAGCTGGAGATGTTTAACGCCGTTGCCGAGGCAGGCAGCATTACCCAGGCGGCAGCAAAAGTGCATCGTGTGCCATCTAACCTGACTACCCGTATCCGCCAGCTGGAAACAGAACTCGGCGTGGAACTGTTTATTCGCGAGAATCAGCGTTTACGTCTCTCTCCTGCCGGGCATAATTTTTTGCGCTATAGCCAACAAATTCTCGCGTTGGTCGACGAAGCGCGAAATGTTGTTGCTGGCGATGAGCCACAAGGCTTGTTTTCTCTCGGTTCGCTGGAAAGCACCGCAGCGGTACGCATCCCAGCTACACTGGCAGAATTTAACCGTCGTTATCCTAAAATTCAGTTTTCCCTTTCCACTGGCCCTTCCGGAACTATGCTGGACGGTGTACTTGAGGGAAAACTGAATGCGGCATTTATTGATGGTCCGATTAACCATACAGCCATTGACGGGATGCCGGTGTATCGCGAGGAGTTGATGATCGTTACGCCGCAAGGACATACTTCCGTTACCCGCGCCAGTCAGGTTAATGGTTGTAATATCTATGCCTTCCGCGCTAACTGCTCGTATCGCCGCCACTTTGAGAGCTGGTTTCATGCCGACGGCGCAGCGCCGGGGACAATTCATGAGATGGAGTCATATCACGGTATGCTGGCCTGTGTAATCGCCGGAGCGGGAATTGCGCTTATTCCTCGTTCCATGCTGGAAAGTATGCCGGGGCATCATCAGGTTGAAGCCTGGCCATTAGGTGAGCAATGGCGTTGGTTAACGACATGGCTGGTCTGGCGTCGTGGCGCGAAGACTCGTCAGCTTGAGGCGTTTATTGAACTGCTTGACACATCGCTGGAACAGCAAGAAGCGGCAAAATGAGATGTGGATCACAAAGTCATTGTATTCACATCATTAACCGTTTTAAGATCATTTCATCACCTTTTCGCAACTCACCCGATAATCTGTTATGACAACAAACACTGTTTCCCGCAAAGTGGCGTGGCTACGGGTAGTTACGCTGGCAGTAGCCGCCTTCATCTTCAATACTACCGAATTTGTCCCTGTTGGCCTGCTTTCTGACATTGCGCAAAGTTTTCACATGCAAACTGCTCAGGTCGGCATCATGTTGACCATTTATGCATGGGTAGTAGCGCTAATGTCATTGCCTTTTATGCTAATGACCAGTCAGGTTGAACGCCGCAAATTGCTGATCTGCCTGTTTGTGGTATTTATTGCCAGCCATGTGCTGTCATTTTTATCGTGGAGCTTTACCGTTCTGGTGATCAGTCGAATCGGCGTTGCTTTCGCACATGCTATTTTCTGGTCGATAACGGCGTCTCTGGCGATTCGCATGGCGCCAGCAGGTAAACGAGCGCAGGCGTTGAGTTTAATCGCTACCGGTACAGCACTGGCAATGGTATTAGGTTTACCCATTGGTCGAATTGTGGGGCAATATTTCGGCTGGCGAACGACGTTTTTTGCCATTGGTATTGGAGCGCTTATCACCCTGCTATGCCTGATTAAGTTACTTCCATTACTCCCCAGCGAGCATTCCGGGTCGTTGAAAAGTCTTCCGCAACTGTTCCGCCGCCCGGCATTGATGAGCATTTATTTGTTGACGGTAGTGGTGGTTACCGCGCATTACACGGCATACAGCTATATCGAGCCTTTTGTGCAAAACGTAGCTGGGTTCAGCGCCAATTTTGCCACAGCATTGCTGTTAATGCTCGGAGGCGCAGGCATTATTGGTAGCGTGATTTTCGGCAAACTCGGCAATCAGTATGCGTCTACGCTGGTGAGTGCGGCAATTGCGTTATTGCTGGTGTGCCTGGCGCTACTGTTACCTGCGGCGAACAGTGAGATGCACCTCGGCGTACTGAGCGTTTTCTGGGGGATTGCGATGATGATCATCGGCCTTGGGATGCAGGTAAAAGTGCTGGCGCTGGCACCGGATGCTACCGACGTTGCGATGGCGCTATTTTCGGGGATATTTAATATTGGTATCGGCGCCGGGGCGCTGGTGGGTAATCAGGTGAGTCTTCACTGGTCGATGTCGATGATTGGCTATGTTGGCGCGGTGCCTGCTCTCGCTGCGTTAATATGGTCAATCGTCATATTCCGCCGCTGGCCAGTGAAACTCGAAGAACAGACACAATAGTTGAAAGGCCCATTCGGGCCTTTTTTAATGGTACGTTTTAATGATTTCCAGGATGCCGTTAATAATAAACTGCACTCCCATACACACCAGTAAGAAGCCCATCAGGCGGGAGATCGCTTCAATTCCCCCCTTGCCCACCAGCCGCATAATTGCGCCAGAGCTACGTAGGCTTCCCCACAAAATGACCGCAACCAGAAAAAAGATCAGCGGCGGCGCAACCATCAGTACCCAGTCTGCGAAGGTTGAACTCTGACGTACTGTGGACGCCGAACTGATGATCATCGCAATGGTCCCCGGTCCAGCGGTACTTGGCATTGCCAGTGGAACAAAGGCGATGTTGGCACTGGGTTCATCTTCCAGCTCTTCGGATTTGCTTTTCGCCTCCGGTGAGTCAATCGCTTTTTGCTGGGGGAAGAGCATACGGAAACCAATAAAAGCGACAATTAAGCCGCCAGCAATACGCAGACCGGGAATCGAAATCCCGAATGTGTCCATCACCAGTTGTCCGGCATAGTACGCCACCATCAAGATGGCAAAAACATATACCGAGGCCATTAATGACTGACGATTACGTTCGGCGGTGTTCATGTTACCCGCAAGCCCGAGAAACAACGCTACGGTGGTTAACGGGTTAGCTAACGGCAATAACACCACCAGCCCCAGGCCTATCGCTTTAAACAAATCTAACATTGGTGGTTGTCATCCTGTGTCGCTAGTTATCTGCGAAAAGTATAAAGGGTAAACAAGGAGAAAGTTTCACTCTTTAACTAATCTTGCAGCACACTGCGCAATACTTGAACCGATTTAGCAAATCGTGGCATCGAGGGATTCATTCGTTTGACTTATACTTGCCTGGGCAATATTATCCCCTGCAACTAATTACTTGCCAGGGCAACCATTGTGAAAAGTACCAGCGACCTGTTCAATGAAATCATCCCATTAGGTCGCTTAATCCATATGGTTAATCAGAAGAAAGACCGTCTGCTTAACGATTATCTGTCACCGCTCGATATCACCGCGGCACAGTTTAAGGTGCTCTGCTCTATCCGCTGCGCAGCATGCATTACTCCCGTTGAGCTGAAAAAAGTCCTTTCGGTTGACCTTGGCGCGCTGACCCGCATGTTGGATCGCCTGGTTTGCAAAGGCTGGATTGAGCGGTTGCCGAACCCGAATGACAAGCGCGGCGTGTTGGTGAAACTCACCAGCAGTGGCGCGGCAATATGTGAACAATGCCATCAATTAGTTGGCCAGGACCTGCATCAAGAATTAACAAAAAACCTGACGGCGGACGAAGTGGCAACGCTTGAGCATTTGCTTAAGAAAGTCCTGCCGTAAACAAAAAAAGAGGTATGACGATGTCCAGACGCAATACTGACGCTATTACCATTCATAGCATTTTGGACTGGATCGAGGACAACCTGGAATCACCACTGTCACTGGAAAAAGTGTCAGAGCGTTCAGGTTATTCCAAATGGCACCTGCAACGGATGTTTAAAAAAGAAACCGGCCATTCATTAGGCCAATACATCCGCAGCCGTAAGATGACAGAAATCGCGCAAAAGCTGAAAGAAAGCAACGAGCCAATCCTCTATCTGGCAGAACGTTATGGTTTCGAGTCACAGCAAACGCTGACTCGCACCTTCAAAAATTACTTTGATGTTCCACCGCATAAATATCGGATGACCAATATGCAGTGCGAGTCGCGGTATTTGCATCCATTGAACCATTACAACAGTTAATAAAAATGTGACAACGTCACTGAGGCAATCATGAAACCACTTTTATCCGCAATGGTAACCGCGCTTATTCTCTTTTCCGCGCAGAGCTTTGCGGAGCAAACCTCGCAACCGGTCGTTACTTCCTGTGGCGATGTGGTGATTGTTCCCCCATCGCAGGAACAACCACCGTTCGATTTAAATCACATGGGTACAGGCAGTGACAAATCGGATGCGCTGGGCGTGCCCTATTACAACCAACACGCCATGTAGTTTATTCAGGCCCCGGCATATCGGGGCTTGTTAGCCTCTCATCTTCACCGCTTTACGCCACTGCAAACCAAACACATTGATATACAGTCCGGTCATAATAAGCACGGCCCCTAAGAATTGCAGACCTGTTAGGCGTTCATCCAGCAGTAACGCTGCACTTGCCAGACCGACTACCGGCACCAGTAATGATAAGGGTGCGACACGCCATGTCTCATAGCGTCCAAGCAGCGTACCCCAGATCCCGTAACCAACTATCGTCGCCACAAATGCCAGATACATCAACGCCAGAATGGTGGTCATGTCGATAGTGACCAGACTGTGAATCATTTTTTCGGCGCCATCGAGAATGAGCGAGGCGACAAAAAACGGGATTATCGGGATTAATGCGCTCCAGACGACCAGAGACATCACTGCCGGACGGGATGAATGAGACATGATCTTTTTATTGAAGATATTGCCACTCGCCCAACTAAATGCCGCCGCCAGGGTCAAAATAAAACCGAGCATCGCCACATGCTGACCGTTAAAGCTATCTTCGATTAACACCAGTACACCAAAAATCGCTAACGCAATCCCCGCCAGTTGCTTACCGTGCAGCCGTTCGCCAAAAGTAAAAGCACCGAGCACGATAGTAAAAAACGCCTGAGCCTGTAAGACCAGCGAGGCTAGCCCTGCCGGCATACCGAAGTTAATGGCGCAAAAGAGAAAGGCAAACTGCGCAAAACTGATGGTTAAACCATACCCCAGCAGTAAATTCAGCGGTACTTTTGGTCGCGCCACGAAAAAGATTGCCGGGAAGGCGACCAGCATAAAGCGTAAACCGGCCAGCATTAGCGGTGGCATGTTATGGAGCCCCACTTTGATGACCACAAAATTAAGCCCCCATACAACGACGACTAATAGCGCCAACAACCCATCTTTCCGCGACATTTTCCCGCCTCTGAATTTTCATTTTTTGTCAGCAATCAACTTAGCTGAATTTACTTTTCTTTAACAGTTCATTCGTTAATCACCGTTTACCACGGCATTAATGGCAAATAAGTCGCTATACTTCGGATTTTTGCCATGCTATTTCTTTACATCTCAAAAACAAAACATAACGAAATGCATTGTCGGACAGCCAAATGAACTTATCTCTGAGACGCTCTACTTGCGCCCTTCTCGCCTCGTCGTTGTTATTAACTATCGGACGCGGCGCCACGCTGCCATTTATGACTATTTACTTGAGTCGCCAGTACAGTCTGGGTGTCGATCTCATTGGTTATGCGATGACAATTGCGCTCACTATTGGTGTCGTTTTTAGCCTCGGTTTTGGTATCCTGGCGGATAAGTTCGACAAGAAACGCTATATGTTACTGGCAATTACGGCCTTCGCCAGCGGTTTTATTGCCATTCCCCTGGTGGACAGCGTCACGCTGGTGGTACTTTTTTTCGCACTCATCAACTGTGCCTATTCCGTTTTTGCCACTGTATTGAAAGCCTGGTTTGCCGACAATCTTTCATCCACCAGCAAAACGAAGATCTTCTCGATCAACTACACCATGCTCAATATTGGCTGGACCGTCGGCCCACCACTCGGCACGCTGTTGGTCATGCAGAGCATCAATCTGCCCTTTTGGCTTGCAGCTATCTGCTCTGCGTTTCCCATGGTTTTCATTAAAATTTGGGTAAAGCGCAGCGAGAAAATCATCGCCACAGAAACAGGCAGCGTCTGGTCGCCAAAGGTTTTGTTACGGGATAAAGCGCTGCTGTGGTTCACCTGCTCTGCCTTTCTGGCTTCTTTCGTGAGCGGTGCCTTTGCCTCTTGTATCTCGCAATATGTGATGGTCATAGCGGATAGTGGTTTTGCTGAAAAAGTGGTCGCAGTGGTCCTGCCTGTTAATGCCGCGATGGTGGTTACGTTGCAGTATTCCGTTGGGCGGCGTATTAACCCGACCAACATACGCGCGCTGATGACGGTAGGCACACTCTGTTTTGTCGTCGGTCTGGTCGGTTTTATTTTTTCCGGAAACAGCCTGCTATTGTGGGGAATTTCAGCCGCGGTATTTACTGTTGGTGAAATTATTTATGCTCCCGGTGAGTATATGTTGATTGACCATATTGCGCCGCCAGGAATGAAAGCCAGCTATTTTTCCGCCCAGTCATTAGGCTGGTTGGGGGCAGCGGTAAATCCATTAGTGAGTGGTGTTGTACTTACCACTCTCCCGTCTTCCTCGCTGTTTATCATCCTGGCGGTAGTCATCATTGCCGCGTGGGCGCTGATGTTAAAAGGTATTAACGCCAGACCCCAGGGGCAGCCAGCACTCTGTTGACATTCGTGCCGTGCCACTACTGGCACGGCTTTGCTAATCATTATTCTGAGGCAAAGGCATAGCCTTCATCTTCCCAACCGGTTATCCCGCCGAGCATGATTTTAACCGGCTTTCCGAGTCGAGCCAGTTTGAGTGCCGCACGGTCTGCACCATTACAATGTGGCCCCGCGCAATACACCACAAATAGCGTATCGTCCGGCCATTCGGCCATTCTTTCTGCGGTCATTTGCTTATGGGGTAAATGGAGAGCGCCTGGGATATGCCGACGAGCGAAGTCCTCTTCACGACCAACCACATGAAGTAAAACGAAATCATCGCCAATATAAGCCAGAGAGTCATGAACATCGGCACAATCTGTTTCGACACTCAAGCGCGCGAGAAAATGCGCCTCAGCAACTTCTGGCTTCGCTGTGGTAAATTCAGTGACATAACGCATAGTGCTTTTTCCTTTTGGTTTGTTGTGTTAACAATAATGTAACCAATCTACTTTTCACTGACCGCCTCCCGATATGCCAGAAAAGAGCAAAATGATGACAACGTTACAACGCCCGCTGGTCGTTGCATTGGCTTATGACGGGCTATGTACTTTCGAATTTGGCGTAGCCGTTGAAATATTCGGCCTGCCACGACCGGAACTGGGCGATAACTGGTATCGTTTTGCCGTTGCTGCGGTAGAGCCTGGTGCGCTGCAAGCCACCGGGGGGATCCACGTGGTGGCAGATGGAGGGCTGGAATTATTGCCCAACGCCGATATGGTTATTATTCCTGGCTGGCGTGGAATAGATGCAAAAGTGCCAGAGATGCTATGTCAGTCATTGCGCGAAGCACACCAGCGCGGTACCCGCCTGGTATCGATATGCTCTGGCGTGTTTGTCCTTGCCGCTGCGGGCCTTCTTCACCAGCGAAAAGCGACCACCCACTGGCGCTACACTGAACAACTCCAGCACCGTTACCCTTCAATCAGCGTAAGTGACAATGTGTTATATCAGGATGAAGGACAAGTGATGACCTCCGCCGGAAGCGCCGCGGGGATCGATCTGTGTTTACATATCGTGCGCAAAGATTTTGGCCATGAGATTGCTAATAATGTCGCCCGACGGCTGGTCATACAGCCACATCGCCAGGGGGATCAACCACAAAATCTGACGCGCCCAATGGCCTCACCGCGTGAAAGCCAGACGTTAGGTGCATTATTCGACTTTTTGCAGCAGAATCTGGCACAAACACATACTGTGTCTTCCCTCGCCGAGCGGGTAAATATGAGTCAGCGCACTTTTTTGAGACGTTTTGAGGCGTTAACCGGCATGACGCCCGCCCGCTGGCTACTCAATGAACGATTAATACGAGTACAGGATTATCTGCAAAATTCGGCTTTTAACATCGATAAAATTGCCGAGCTGACGGGTTTTGGCAATTCAGCGTTATTGCGTCATCACTTTCACCAACGTTTTTTATTATCCCCTTCGCAATATCGTAAAAACATCCATTCCCCATCACAATAACCGCCTGATTCAGCCTTTGTTTAGGTAATCTCTGCTAATATCTTTCTCATTGAGATGAAAATTAAGGCAAGCGAGGAAACACACCACACAATAAACGGAGGAAAATAATGTTGGGTAATATGAATGTTTTTATAGCTGTTCTGGGAATAATTTTATTTTCTGGCTTTCTGGCCGCATATTTCAGCTACAAATGGGATGACTAATGAACGGAGATAATCCCTCACCTAACCGGCCCCTTGTTACAGTTGTGTGCAAGGGGCCTGATTTTCTGACGGCAAAAAAAACCGCCAGTAAACCGGCGGTGAATGCTTGCATGGATCGATTTGTGTTTTGCTTTTACGCTATCAGGCATTTCTCTGCGCTGGTAACGGTTCTTTGACACAGTAGCATTATTTTTCTCAATGAATGTTAAACAGAGCTTAAACTCGGGCTATCACACTCTGCTCGTCAATAAACATGCAGCGATTTCTTCCGGTCTGCTTGCCTTCGTACATTGCTCTGTCAGCCCTTCCAATAACCACATCCAACGGTTCTTCAGGAAACGCGCGGCTCACGCCAGCGGTCACTGTGATTGGGATATGTCCGCCAGGATGCGCTATGGCATGGTTATCGACTAACTGACAAATACGTACCCCAGCACGACACGCCTCAGCATCATTTTGCGCTTTGATGATAATAATAAACTCTTCACCACCATAGCGATAAACCGTATCGTAGTCACGCGTCCAACCGGCTAAGTAAGTCGCCAGGGTTCGTAATACCACATCACCGATTAAATGTCCGTAGGTATCATTAACCAGTTTAAATCGGTCTATATCCAGCAGCATTAAATAAAGATTTAATGGTTCAGCATTACGTAATTGATGCTCAAAGGATTCATCAAGTACCCGACGGCCAGGTAATCCCGTCAATACATCCATATTGCTACGAATAGTCAGCAAATAAATTTTGTAATCTGTTAATGCTGCGGTAAAAGAAAGCAACCCTTCCTGAAATTCGTCAAAATGAACTTCCTGCCAGCGATTTTCGACAATAGCCAGCATTAATTCCCGGCCACAGTTATGCATATGCTGATGGGTAGAATCTATTATCCGAACGTAGGGTAATTCATCACTATCGAGTGGTCCATGATGATCAAGCCACCGACCAAACTGGCACAGTTCATAAGAATGGTTATCCGTAATTTCTGGCTGACTGGTATCCCTCGCTACCACGCTATGAAACATACTCACCAGCCACTGGTAATGGGCATCGATAGCCTTATTGAGATCTAACAAGATAGCATCGATTTCCGTTGTCTTCTTGATCATTGCCACTCCTTTTTCACAATTCCTTGTGCGCTCTATTATAACGAGAGAAAAGAAAATTTATGTCAACAATTCCATAGAAAAAACATTAATTAATGGATAAAAATATAACGGCGTGATTTAAAACAAAATAAACAGAAAAAAGTGATTAAATCTGTCAGAACACGTTAAATTCAAGCCAGAAGATATAATACCGATTATGCCAAAGGGAAGAAGGTAATGGCCTGAAAGATTAGGGCTTTTGGCAGTATTATAAATCCAATTATTTCTGCAAATGTACGCAGATCCCGGATAACTAAAAAAGAAATGAACAGCATATTATAATATAGCACCGGACTGGATGTAGCCCGGTGCTATATGGGGGAATTATACGTTCAAGCCGCGATGTTGCAGCATCGGTGTAATCTGTGGTGCCTTACCTCGCCATTGGCGATACAGGTGTTCTAAATCTTCGCTATTACCTTTGGAAAGGATAGCGTCGCGAAAACGTTGCCCATTTTCACGCGTTAAACCACCCTCCTCGACAAACCATTGATAACCATCGTCTGCCAGCATTTGCGTCCACAGATACGCGTAGTAACCCGCCGCATATCCGCCACCAAAAATGTGAGCGAAATAACTGCTGCGATAACGCGGCGGTACAGCGGGAAGCTCCATGTTTTCCGCCGCCTGCGCCCGAAGTTCGAAATCGTCCACGTCGTGGCGTGCTTCATTCTCCTCCAGACAATGCCAGCGCATATCAAGAAGTGCTGCGCTAAGTAACTCGCTCATCTCGTAGCCCTTATTAAACAGGCTGGCATTGCGCATTTTCTGTTGTAACTCTTCCGGCATGGTTTCTCCGGTTTGGTAATGCCTCGCATAGCGAGAGAATACCTGCGGATTTGTCGCCCAGTGTTCGTTTATTTGTGAAGGGAACTCGACGAAATCACGCGGCGTGTTGGTGCCAGAAAGCGTCGCATAACGTTGGCTGGCAAACAGGCCGTGCAGCGTATGACCAAATTCATGGAATAAGGTTATAACATCGTCCCACAATAACAATGCAGGTTCGCCTGTCGCTGGTTTCTGATAATTGCAAACATTGTAAATAACGGGACGTGTGTCATTGAGCGTGGATTGCTCAACAAAATTCCCCATCCACGCGCCGCCGCTTTTGGAATCACGGGCAAAGAAATCACCGTAAAATAGCGCAAGCCCGACTCCATTATGGTCAAATATTTCCCATACGCGCACATCCGGGTGATAGACAGGTATATCAAAGCGCTCGACAAATTTAATGCCGAAAAGCTGGTTGGCAGTCCAGAATACTCCCTCATTCAACACCGTGTTCAATTCGAAATAAGGTTTGAGCTGCGCTTCATCGAGACAGAATTTCTCGCGTCTTACCTGCTCGGCATAAAATGCCCAGTCCCACGGCTGGACGCTAAATCCGCCTTGCTGCTTTTCGATAACCGCCTGAATAGACGACAGTTCATCGTCTGCTCGCTTACGCGCGGCCGGGACAATTTCACGCATGAAGTTAAGTGCTGCTTCGGGGGTTTTTGCCATCTGGTCGGCGATTTTCCACGCAGCATAATGAGGGAAACCAAGCAGTTTCGCCTGCTGCGCGCGGATCTCCACCAGCCGTTGAATAATGGCACGGGTATCGTTAGCGTCATTTTTTTCTGCCCGCGTCCAGCCCGCAGTAAACAGTTTTTCACGCGTCGCGCGATCGCGCAGTTCGGCAAGCGCCGGTTGCTGGGTGGTATTCAGTAGTGGGATAAGCCACTTGTTATCCAGACCTTTCTCGCGCGCTGCATCCGCCGCCAGGGCAATATCTTGCTCACTCATCCCCGCCAGTTGCTCAATATCGTCAACCACCAGCCCACCGGATTTGTTCGCCGCTAATAACCGCTGGTTAAACTGACTGATGAGGGTCGCAGCCTCTGTATTCAGCACTTTTAATTTTGCCTTATCGGCCTCTGCAAGTCTGGCCCCGGCAAGAACAAAACGTTGATGAATCACCTCGACCAGTCGAATGGATTCGCTATCAAGACTCAGAGATTCACGGCGCTGCCAGATGGCATCGACCCGAGCGAACAATTCGCCGTTCAGGTAAATGTCATTAGCCAGTTCCGCAAGTTCTGCCGAGAATTGTTCATCAAGACGCTGTAATTCATCGTTGGTATGCGCCGAGGTCATAGCGAAGAAGACGCTGGTTACACGTGTGAGTAATTCCCCGCTCTTTTCAAGAGCCAGAATAGTGTTAGTAAAATCGGGCGTCTGCGGGTTTAACGCTATCGCTTCTATCTCAGCCCGCTTTTGCCGCATCCCCTCGTCGAATGCCGGGCGATAGTGATGATTTGCAATCTGATCAAAATGGGGCGCCATATAAGGCAGCGTGCTCTGCGTAAGAAAAGGATTCGTCGTTGACATTTTCTACTCCTGAAAACGAGGTGTTCCATAGCGTAGGCTTACTGATAACGGAGTGCAATGTTGCAAACCAGTATTACCCGCTCTTAAGCATCACGTGCTATGTTAGTGACACACAAAAGCGTTGAGGAACAGTGAGATGATCGTATTAGTAACTGGAGCAACGGCAGGTTTTGGTGAATGCATTACTCGTCGTTTTATTCAACAAGGGCATAAAGTTATCGCTACTGGTCGCCGTCAGGAGCGGTTGCAGGAGTTAAAAGACGAGCTGGGAGATAATTTGTATATCGCCCAACTGGACGTCCGTAACCGCGCCGCCATTGAAGAAATGCTGGCATCACTTCCTGCCGAGTGGAGTGAGATTGATATTCTGGTGAACAATGCTGGACTGGCGCTGGGTATGGAACCTGCACATAAAGCGAGCGTTGAAGACTGGGAAACCATGATTGATACCAACAATAAGGGCCTCGTGTATATGACGCGGGCAGTCCTGCCGGGCATGGTTGAGCGCAATCGTGGTCACATTATTAACATTGGTTCAACGGCGGGTAGCTGGCCATATGCAGGTGGCAACGTCTACGGTGCGACAAAAGCCTTTGTTCGTCAGTTCAGCCTGAATCTACGCACAGATCTGCACGGTACGGCAGTACGTGTCACAGACATCGAACCGGGACTGGTAGGCGGCACCGAATTTTCCAATGTCCGTTTTAAAGGCGATGACGGCAAAGCAGAAAAAACCTATCAAAATACCGTTGCGCTGACGCCAGAAGATGTCAGCGAAGCCGTCTGGTGGGTAGCCACTCTTCCCGCTCACGTTAACATCAACACCCTGGAAATGATGCCGGTTACCCAAAGCTATGCCGGGTTGAATGTCCATCGGCATTAATTTTTATACCCGGCCTCACCGCCGGGTTATTGCTTGTCACAAAAAAGTGGTAGACTCTTGCGGTTAACCCACTCAAAAGCAATAACGAATGACCGTCGAAACACAACTTAATCCCACACAGCCTGTCAATCAGCAAATTTATCGTATTCTTCGTCGCGACATTGTGCATTGCCTGATTGCACCAGGTACGCCGTTGTCGGAAAAAGAAGTTTCTGTTCGTTTCAATGTGTCACGTCAGCCGGTTCGCGAAGCCTTCATTAAACTGGCTGAAAACGGCCTGATTCAAATTCGCCCGCAGCGTGGCAGCTACGTCAATAAAATCTCCATGACCCAGGTTCGCAATGGCAGTTTTATTCGACAGGCCATTGAGTGCGCGGTGGCACGGCGGGCAGCGAGCATGATCACTGAAAGCCAGTGCTACCAACTTGAGCAAAATCTTCATCAGCAACGCATTGCCATTGAGCGCAAGCAACTGGATGATTTTTTTGAACTTGATGACAACTTCCATCAGCTCCTGACTCAGATTGCTGACTGTCAACTCGCGTGGGATACCATTGAGAATCTGAAAGCGACCGTTGATCGCGTACGCTATATGAGTTTCGACCGCGTCTCCCCACCAGAAATGCTGTTACGCCAACATCTCGATATTTTCTCTGCTCTGCAAAAACGTGATGGCGATGCCGTAGAACGTGCAATGTCGCAACATTTGCATGAAATCAGCGAATCTGTGCGCCAAATCCGCCAGGAAAATAGCGACTGGTTCAGCGAAGAGTAATTCTTTACCTCTCATCCCATTCGGGGTGAGAGTTCATCCCCCTTCTTCTGGTTTATGCAAGCATCAAAAAAGATGTGAACTTGATCATAAACAAAAAAATATTCACTCGACAGGAGTATTTATATTGCGCCCGTTACGTGGGCTTCGACTGTAAATCAGAAAGGAGAAAACACCTATGACGACCTACGATCGTAACCGTAACGCAATCACTACTGGCAGCCGTGTTATGGTTAGCGGCACCGGTCACACTGGCAAGATCCTGTCGATTGATACTGAAGGTCTGACCGCAGAGCAAATCCGCCGCGGTAAAACCGTAGTAGTTGAAGGTTGTGATGAAAAACTCGCGCCTCTGGACCTGATTCGTCTCGGCATGAACTAAGCGTGTGAATGCCGCCGATGGCGGCATTGCTGTCACTTATCACTTCACCGCATATTTCGCCACGGTCGCTTTCGCGCCATGCGCTAATAAAGACAAATACGCTTCCGTCACCTTTGCTGTGAACAACGCATTGTTCGGCAAATCATCACCAAATATCGCATTAATCGCCATCAAGGACTGCACGCGCACTTGCCCTTCTGCACTACTTTGCACGGCCTCCTGAATGACCGGTAATAACGGGTCACTAATTTCGATGGGATTACCCTGCTCATCAACACCGCCGACATACCGCATCCAACCGGCGACGCCAAGCGCCAACAGATCGAACGCGCTGCCCTGTTTCAGATGCCAGCGAATGGAATCCAGCATTCGCTGCGGGAGTTTCTGACTGCCATCCATCGCAATCTGCCAGGTTCGATGGCGTAACGCTGGATTACTGTAGCGTTCAATCAGTCGATCCGCATAATTTTGCAGATCCACGCCCTGCACTTTCAGCGTCGGCGCCTGTTCCTGCAACATCAAGGCATGTGCCGCACGGCGATAATTTTCATCTTCCATGCAGTCATTAATATGCTGATATCCGGCCAGATAACCCAGATACGCCAGGAATGAATGACTGCCGTTGAGCATACGCAGTTTCATCTCTTCATAAGGCAGCACATCGCTGACCAGTTCAGCACCTGCTTTTTGCCATTCCGGACGTCCGGCAACAAAGTTATCTTCAATAACCCACTGACGGAACGGTTCACAGGCTACACCTGCTGGATCGCGCACACCGGTGAGCTGCTCTATTTTATTCAGCGTTTCAGCCGTCACCGCCGGGACAATGCGATCGACCATTGTCGAAGGAAAAGTCACGTTTTCGACAATCCATTGCGCCAGTTCCGCATCAACAGCATGCGCATAAGAAGTGACAACGTCACGCATTACATGACCATTTTCCGGCATATTGTCGCACGACATTACCGTAAATGCCGGTAAGCCTGCGGCCTTGCGCCGGGCCAGCGCCTCCACAATAACCCCTGGTGCCGTTTTCGGCTGGTGGGGATTGTTTAGATCGTCAACGATCATTGGGTGATCCAGCATTAACTGCCCGGTCGCCGGAGAGTGAAAATAGCCTTTCTCTGTAATAGTCAGAGAAACAATTGCAATTTGCGGTTCGCACATGGCAGCAAGCACAGCGTCTAAACCGTCTATTTGCACGTGCAACGCTTTTTTCACTACCCCCACTACACGAGCGGTCCAGGCATCGGCCGACATTTCCGCAACGGTATAGAGATTATCTTGCTGTTTTAGATCAGCTATTTGCTGTTCACCGCCGATCAGGTTCACTTCATAGTAACCCCAATCGCTGTGATGCTCGGCAGCCAGGATGTCGGCATACACACCCTGATGCGCGCGATGAAATGCGCCAAAACCTAAATGAACAATTTTGGGTGCCAGGTTATTACGATCATAACCAGGGAGTGTCGCTCTGGCGTTAAAAAGTCTGTTTTCCATAAGAAGACCTGTTTCTGTCAATTAAACTACGATGTATCTGTTGCAAATATCGCAGTGGTATATTTTTTCTCTTATCATTAGCGAAAGCCCGGCCACACTATCGGAAAATATAACCGGGTAACGAATAAAAATGGATTATTTCATACCTAGCAATGCCGGTAGCCACAGCGAAAGTCCCGGAATATAAGAAACCATAAATAGCAAAATGATATTTCCTGTAATAAACGGAATTACCGCTTTACTGATCTCTCCTAAAGAAACACGGGCAATTCCCTGCGAAACGAAGAGGCACACGCCAACAGGTGGTGTCGTCAGGCCGATAACAAGATTCATTACCATCATTACTGCAAAATGGATTGGATCCATACCGATAGCTGTCGCAACTGATAGCAATGGGGTAAAGAGAATCAATAGTGCTGCGATGGTTTCCATAAACATGCCGACCAACAACAGCAGCAGGTTAATCATTAGAATTAACAAATATTTGTTGCTTGTAATAGATAACATGCCATCAGCAATTTGCTGCGGGATCCCTTCAGATGTCAGGATCCAGGCAAAAACATTGGCGAAACCAACCAGCATCAAAATGCCAGCCGTACCGCTGATGCTTTCCATCATACATCCCATGAATTTGCTCACAGTCAAGTCACCATAGACAAAAAAGCCCACGATCAACGAAAACACAACAGCAAATACAGATGCTTCAGTCGGAGTAAACAGACCAGTAACCAAACCGCCGATAATCATGACCGGCATTAGAATTGCCCAGATCGCCCCACGCGTAGCATGTAACCGTTGACGAAATGTAGCCCGCTCACCTTTTGGATAACCCCGTTTATGCGCCAGGTACCATGCGATACTGGCCATGGTTAAGCCCATCATTAAACCAGGAACTGCCCCAGCGATAAAAAGTTTACCCACTGACAAACCGGTTAACGTACCAACAATGATCATTGGTACACTGGGCGGAATAATTGGACCGACTGTCGATGCCACTGCAGTTATTGCCCCAGAAAATGGTGCATCGTAACCACTGCGTTTCATTGCGGGGATCATTACTGATCCAATGCTGGCGGCTTCGGAAACTGCCGTGCCGGAAATACCTGCAAAGATCATTGAACCGCTAACGTTGGCCATTGCTAAACCGCCACGAATGTGACCCAGCCATGCGTTACTGAAAGATACAATTCGGTCAGTAATGCCGCCGCCGTTCATTAATCCTCCCGCCAGCAAAAAACCGGGGATACAAAGCAGTACAAAAGAGTCCATACCACTAAAGAACTGATTCGCCATAATGGCGAGTCCCATATCAGTGACCAGTAGATAGAAGATTGACGATAACGCAAGGGAGAAAATAACCGGAACTCCCAGCATAAGTGAAACAAAGAATATCACAAACAGACCAATAGTCGGATTCATGCGCTGTTCTCACATTAGATAATTCTATTTCCGCCCTTGCGGCGTAAAATCCCGAATCAAATTAAACAAAGTAAAAAGCGATATGTTTCCGGTAATGATAATCACCGAGGATGTCACCCATGCCTGTGAAATAGGCAGTGTAGTAGCCATACGCCACATTGTGCTTTCTACATATTCTACGGAATTGATCATTAGAGTAATTGAGCAGGTAAGAATAACCAAATCAATAAGTAGCACCAGATATTTTTTCAAACCAGATGGCAGCAGACTTACTACCAAATCAACGTTCACCAATTCACGTTTACCCGTTGCCAGTGCACAACCAAATGCGACAACGTAAACCAGTAGAAAGCGAGCGACCTCCTCTGTCCATGCTGGCGAACTTATTGGTAATGGCCGAGATATAACCTGGAGCAATACTACACCAATGAGCGCAACTAATAAAACCGTACCAATAGTTAAATAAATTTTTTCTATATATCCATATAACTTATTAAACATATTTTCCCCTCAGTAGCTCAAAAAGGGGGAATATCTCCCCCCGTTTAATATTATTTTGTTGCTCGAGCTTTTTCGTAAAGAGGTTTGATTTGTGGATTAATTGATTTTTCAACTGATTCATTTGCTATCCGAGCAAACTCGTTCTGATGTACATCAACCAGCGTCATCCCTTTCGCTTGCAGAGCTTCAACTAATTTAGCTTCATCCTGTAAATATAGTTCGTGTTCATAGGCCTGTGCCTCTTTGCCTGCATCAATAATAGCCTGCTGGTATTCTGGCTTCAGCTTATTAAACTTCTTCGTCCCCATAACCAGATAGATCCAGCTACGAACATGTTCTGTCCTGTTAAGATACTTCTGTACTTCAAAGAAACTACCACTCATAATCATAGAAAGTGGATTTTCCTGCCCTTCAATCACTCCCTGCTGCAAACCAGTAAAGACTTCAGAAAATGCCATTGGTGTCGGTTGAGCGCCCAAATCTTTCCAAACGTTGATGAACATTGGTACGTTCGGTAAACGTAGAGTCAGCCCTTTAAGTTCTTCCGGATTGGTAATCGGACGGTTAGACGTCAGGTTACGGGGGCCGCGTTCAAACCAGGCGATAGTTTTCAGTTTCACACGCTCTTCAATATCTTTGGATATTTGTGCGCCAACTTCACCATTAACAATTTTTGCCATTTGTTCTGAAGAAGTAATCATATAAGGCACTGCCAGCAATGCCGCAGAAGGTGCCCAGTTTTGTAATGACTCACCTGTAATGGTCATATCAACGCTTCCTAGCTGAATTGCGTTAATAATATCCATTTCTTTACCTAATGATTCATTAGGATAGATTTTAACTTCTACCGCATTATTTGTTTTTTGCTTTACCAACTCAGCAAACTTCAGTGAGGCTTTATGCCAACTATGTTCTTCATTTACAGGATGCCCTAATTTTAGGGTAACATCTGCGGCGATAGCTGAAAAACTTAATAATCCACCAAACAGAGTACAAAGTGCCAGAGATAGCTTTTTCTTTTCCATGATTAATGTTCCTTTGTAGGTACAGTTACTTTTATATAAGACATTCAGGACTCGGGGAATTTCAATAATACTTTGCACAGCCCTTCTTGTTGAGACTCGATGAGTTTAAATGCTTCATGTACATGTTGAATATCAAAAACATGACTTATAATATTCTCCGGATGAATTAATCCCATCACCATCCACTCAATAACTGTAGGGAACATACGACAATTTAAACGCGATGAATAGAGGGTTAACTCACGACGAGTTAATTCTTGTTGCGCTATTGCGGACGGTGTCGCAGAAAAACCTAAAAGTCCAATTCGCCCGGCAGGAGAGATTAACGTCACGGCTTCTTCCAGGATAGATGGATGGCAAACCGCATCATAAATTAACGTAGGTGTTAGTTTATTATTGTGCAGAAATTCCCGTAATGAACCATTCCGGTTATTAAAAGTATGAGTCGCACCACAACGTCCTGCCATAAGCAAGCGATCTTCGCGTTGATCCACCACAATGACTGGAATCTGCCAGACGTTACACAAAACATCAATAATTGTTAAACCTGCCGGACCTGCTCCATATACCAGTGCAACATCCGTTGGGAAAACCCCCGTACGATTGGTTACATTGGCGGCTACCGCATACGGTTCAATTGCCGCTGCAAGGTTTGCTGGTATAGATTCCGGCACTCGCCAGATGTTAGTTGCTGGAACACAGGTATAATCGGTAAAGCCACCATCGCGATGAACGCCTAATACGTTTAAGCTTTCGCACACATTCGGGCGCCCAATTGAACATGGATAACAATGACCGCAGCTAATGACAGGATCAACCACGACGCGTTCACCAATGCGTTGCGGAGAGATATTGTCCCCTACACTGGTTATCGTTCCGACAAATTCATGTCCTACGATACGAGGGTAAACCGCAAAAGGATTTGCGCCATGATAAATATGCAGGTCTGAACCACATATCCCTGCATACTCAACTTTGACACAAACTTCATCAGCTTTTGGCGCAGAAGAAACGCTATCAATCAGATGCATTTGTCCAGGTTTTTCAACCACAACACTAACCATATATTCCGTCCTTACCAGTTCCAGAGTGTGCCATCTTCCAGGCGTGCGACTGGCAGATATGCAGGTTCATAGGGATATTTCGCTGCCAGCTTTTCATCAAACTCGATGCCAAGACCCGGTTTATCGCCCGGATGCATATAGCCGTTATCAAACGTCCAGTTATGCGGGAAGACTTCGAGCATTTGTTCGGAATAGCCCATATATTCCTGAACGCCGAAATTTGGTACCCACAGATCAAAGTGCAGCGCCGCTGCCATGCAGACAGGTGACAAATCAGAAGGACCGTGTGAGCCAGTGCGTACCTGATACAGGGATGCAAAATCAGCGATCCGACGCATACCGGTGATGCCGCCCGCATGAGTCAGCGTGGCGCGGATATAGTCGATGAGTTGTTCTTCTATCAGTTGTTTGCAGTCCCAAATGCTATTGAAGACTTCACCCACCGCAATTGGCGTGACGGTGTGTTGGCGAATGAGGCGGAAACACTCCTGGTTTTCCGCAGGCGTCGGGTCTTCCATCCAGAACATGCGATAATCTTCAATGCTTTTACCAAAGCGCGCCGCTTCAATAGGCGTTAAGCGATGGTGCATGTCATGCAGCAGATGTTCATCAAAACCAAACTTGTTACGTACCGCGTCGAACAGTTTTGGCATGAAGTCGAGATATTTTTCCGTCGACCACAACTGCTCCTCCGGCCACTGCCCTTTTGTCGCAGGTTCATAAGCCAGCCCTTTGCCTTTGGACATGCCATAGGTGGTCTTCATGCCTGGAATGCCGCACTGTACGCGGATGGCTTTGAATCCCAGTTCCTGATGACGAGCATAATCATCCAGTGCCTCATCAATGGAGTGACCGGTCGTGTGACAATAAACCATAACCCCTTCGCGAGACGCGCCACCCAGTAGCTGATAAAGCGGCATGTTGGCGGCTTTGGCTTTAATGTCCCACAGCGCCATATCAACAGCTGAAATGGCCGACATGGTGACTGGACCGCGACGCCAGTACGCCCCTTTATAGAAAAACTGCCAGATATCTTCGATACGGTGTGCATCGCGACCAATGAGTTGTGGGCAAAGATGATCTTGCAGATAAGATGCTACCGAAAGCTCGCGTCCGTTAAGCGTGGCATCGCCAAGACCGGTAATACCATCCTCGGTGGTGATTTTTAAGGTGACAAAATTACGTCCTGGACAGGTGACAAAAACTTCAGCCCCTACGATCTTCATGTTTTATTCCTTGCATCGATCTTCGTGATGCATGAAATCTACGCAGTTGAACCACTGCCATACAAGTATGAAGACACAAAAAAGCCAGAATGATCACAAAAAAAAGCGCGTATTTGCGCCGTGAATAGATCTAAAGACAGCCAGATTTCACTGTTATTTTGGACGCCATGTATGGCATATCTTATTAATAATAAAAGAGATTTATCATTCCAGGCAAAATCAAACTCGTCCCCAGCCAGCAACAATAATCAACATCCCGCATAGCGCGACCAATGCCCCACTCCAGTCGTAGAGACTGAGTTTTACGCCATCCACAACCCGCAGCCACAGCAGCGCCGTGCAAACATAAACGCCACCATAAGCGGCATACACTCGCCCACTGGCCGCCGGATGCAATGTTAACAGCCAGACGAAAAGCGCCAGAGAAATCCCCGCCGGAACCAGCAGCCATACGCTGGCGTTCCGTTTAAGCCATAGCCAGGGCAGGAAGCATCCGACAATTTCACACAAGGCGGTAGCAAAAAACAGTAACGTTGTTTTAATCATCTTTGTCACTCATTGACATCATGTATATTTATGGCTCGACATAATATCATCACCCTATACATCCTTCTGGTACGTTTTGCGTTCGCAGTGGATCGTGTAAAATCCCCTTTAAACATTCATGTAAGGAATGAATCATGAATCTTATTTTCTGCAAACGGCTCGGACTGCTCGCTTTTCTGCTACCTTGCGCACTGGCATTTAGTGCAACTACTCATGCAGAAACCAATAAACTGGTGATTGAGTCTGGCGACAGCGCACAGAGTCGCCAACAGGCGACAATGCAAAAAGAGCAATGGAATGAAACTCGCAATTTGCGTCAAAAAGTCAATAAACGCGCCGAGAAAGAATGGGATAAAGTTGACTCCGCATTCGATAGCCGCGATAAATGCGAACAAAGTGCCAACATTAATGCCTACTGGGAACCGAATACTTTACGTTGCCTGGACCGTCGTACTGGCCGCGTAATTACCCCCTAACCTGTTATTGATATAAGGAATGTAAGGACACGTTATGACAAGCGCCCACAGTGTTAAGCTACGTCCGCTGGAGCGTGAAGATTTACGCTATGTGCATCAACTCGACAATAACGCCAGCGTGATGCGTTACTGGTTTGAGGAACCCTACGAAGCCTTTGTTGAACTCTCTGATCTGTACGATAAGCATATTCACGATCAGAGTGAGCGCCGTTTCGTGGTGGAGTGCGATGGTGAAAAAGCGGGTCTGGTGGAACTGGTTGAAATTAACCATGTCCACCGCCGCGCAGAATTTCAGATAATCATCTCCCCGGAATACCAGGGCAAAGGTCTGGCAACACGCGCAGCAAAATTAGCAATGGATTATGGCTTCACTGTTCTTAATCTCTATAAGCTGTATCTGATTGTCGATAAAGAGAATGAAAAAGCGATTCACATTTACCGTAAGCTCGGTTTTACGGTCGAAGGTGAACTGATGCATGAATTCTTTATTAATGGTCAATATCGCAATGCCATTCGCATGTGTATATTCCAGCATCAGTATCTGGCGGAACATAAAACGCCGGGTCAGGCGATGCTGAAGCCGACCGCGCAATAGCGTTAATAATAATCAATGGTATTTTTGATAGTGTAAACCCGTTCGATGGCGGGTTTTTCCGCTTCATCAACAATGATCAATTGGCAGTCCACCGGATTGGCGTGACTGTCATATTCACAGCTTTGCTTCACATTACCAACTTGTTGATTATTCAGTAAAGTAACCGCCGTGTAATCGAGTTTTTTGATCGGATCAGTTGATGGTGTTGCAGTGACTGATAACGTTTTATCGTTGCTTACCGTGGTTTTACCCAACGGATAGCCCTGTTCATCATACCTATAATCCACTTTCATCTGTTTACTGCTGGCTTTAACGACAAAGCCATTATCATCGGTTTCCCAACTCACTCCGGCGGAAGGTAATTCTGCTAACTGGCATTTACCCTGTAAACGTACTTTTTTCTCCAGTGTCTGCGCATCACGGTAATAATTCGCATCCAGCACTAAGGCAACCACGGTATTATTTTCCAGATCCAATAATTCAAGCGAATCAAAGCAACCTTCTTCCGATAAGCTGCCTGAAACACGTTTCGTCACTTCCCCTTGTTCATTCATCAATGTCTGGGTGAAATCTTTAACCGGACCACGCAGCGGATCGAAATCAAATTCATTAGAGAAGCTGGCCATCTCTGGCGTAAAAGAAAACGTCACTTCTGCGCGATCGCATCCTGTAAGCATTATCGCGAGCAAACATGGCAGTAATTTGAAATTCACTTTAGTCACCAGACAGTAGAGATTATTATCAATCATAGTAGTAAATACAGTGCTTTACACGTGAAATGCTATGCTTAGTGAGTAATATTCATTTAAGGAGCCAATGATGAAAATCTCAACTTATTGCGCCGCGCTACTGCTCACAATTGCCTCACCCGCCGTGCTGGCCGCGCCAGATTCTTGTGAACGGATAAAGAGCGATATTTCACAGCGTATTATCAACAACGGTGTGCCAGAAAGTAGCTTTACTTTAAGTATTGTGCCAAATGATCAGATCGATCAACCTGACACCAGGGTGGTTGGCCATTGTGCCAATGATACTCATAAAATTCTCTATGACCGCACCACCAGCGGTAACAATTCTGCCCCTGCACAACCGACTCAAGATGGCGCGCCTGCCGAACCGCAGTAAAAAGTATGATGGACGCTGGCGCGTCTTATCAGGTCTACATACTGCAACGTGCTTGTGTCTCATACCGGGCGGTGAGATGATCGGGCGAGCGCGATTTTATGGCCTGCATATGACGGTAGGAATGGCCGTCGCAGGTTAACAACTTGGTGCGGGGCAAGCCGCACGTTTCAGGATGATAAGAATGACGCATTTTTCACAACAAGATAATTTTTCTGTCGCGGCGCGTGTGCTGGGGGCGCTGTTTTATTACGCCCCAGAAAGCGAGGAAGCCGCGCCTCTGGCTTCTGCAATGACCAGCGATGGCTGGGAAACTCAGTGGCCTCTGCCGCAAACTTCTTTAGTGCCGCTGGTAACGGCTTTTCAGCAACAGAGTGAAGAGTCGCGTACACAGGCCTGGCAGCGTTTATTCGTTGGCCCGTGGGCGTTGCCGTCCCCGCCGTGGGGATCGGTCTGGTTGGATCGTGAATCGGTACTGTTTGGCGATTCAACGTTGGCACTTCGTCAATGGATGCGCGAAAAAGGCATTCAGTTTGAGATGAAGCAAAACGAACCTGAAGATCATTTTGGCTCCTTGCTACTGATGGCGGCCTGGCTGGCGGAGAGCGGTCGTCAGACAGAGTGCGAAGAGTTGCTGGCGTGGCATCTTTTACCGTGGTCGACGCGCTTTCTCGAGGTGTTTATCGAAAAAGCAGAACACCCTTTTTATCGCACGCTTGGTGAACTGGCTCGCTTAACGCTGGCTGAGTGGCAGTCACAATTGCTGATTCCCGTCGCAGTTAAGCCACTTTTTCGTTAAGGTTCCCGTAGCATTACCGGATGGCGGCAATATCGCGCCATCCCATATTAAATAAGTTACAGTGTCACACCATTTCCCTACTTAAAGCACGCACAGCTTTTGCGCCTGACGTCTTTTCCCTCAAAATAGATGCCCGTGTTTAAATTGCTATTTCTACTCATGCATCATCTACACCTTTACCCGGATCTGCGCACCCTGTTTCGTCGTCTGCTTATCGCAATGATAATCGGTATTCTCGCGGCGTTTGCCGTTGCTGGATTCCGTCATGCCATGCTGTTGCTGGAGTGGTTGTTCCTGAGCAATGATTCCGGGAGTCTGGTCAATGCTGCGACAAACCTTTCTCCGTGGCGACGCTTGTTAACTCCTGCGCTCGGTGGTCTGGTGGCAGGTTTATTGCTCATGGGTTGGCAGAGAGTTACGCAGCAACGACCCCATGCGCCGACCGATTATATGGAAGCTTTGCAGAGCGAGGGGCAGTTCGATTACGCAGCAAGCCTGGTAAAATCACTTGCCTCTCTGCTGGTGGTGACAAGCGGTAGCGCAATTGGCCGTGAAGGGGCGATGATTCTGCTGGCGGCTCTTGCTGCATGCTGGTTTGCCCAACGTTTTACGCCGCGTGAAGAGTGGAAATTATGGATTGCCTGCGGTGCTGCGGCAGGCATGGCTGCAGCCTATCGCGCACCGCTTGCCGGGAGTTTATTTATTGCCGAAGTGCTGTTTGGCACCATGATGCTTGCCTCTCTTGGCCCTGTGGTGATTTCAGCCGTGGTGGCATTGCTTGTCAGCAATCTTATTAATCACAGCGATGCATTGCTCTACAGCGTTCAGCTCGAGGTGACGCTGCATGTGCGGGACTATGCGCTAATTATCAGTACCGGCGTACTGGCTGGTCTTTGCGGACCATTACTGTTGAAAATGATGAGCGCCAGTCATCAAGGTTTTGTTCACCTAAAACTGACGCCGCCCTGGCAGTTGGCGTTAGGGGGGGTGATCGTCGGCCTGCTTTCCCTGCTCACGCCTGCCGTATGGGGCAATGGTTATAGTACGGTGCAATCCTTTTTAACCACCCCACCACTGTTTACGGTCATTGCTGCGATCTTCATCTGCAAACTTTTTGCCGTGCTGGCCAGTAGCGGTTCCGGCGCGCCTGGCGGCGTGTTTACGCCAACGCTATTTATCGGGCTTGCAATTGGCATGCTGTATGGACGTAGCCTGGGGTTATGGCTTCCAGGCGGCGAAGAAATGACGCTTTTACTCGGACTAACAGGGATGGCAACTCTGCTGGCTGCGACCACGGATGCGCCAATTATGTCGACATTGATGATATGTGAAATGACCGGGGAGTATCAGCTACTCCCCGGTTTATTGATTGCCTGCGTGATCGCGTCGGTAATGTCGCGGACCTTACACCCTGACTCTATCTACCGACAGCACACTACGCAGCATGGCTAAGCGGATGTATTGACCCAGTTCTCGCTGTTCAGCTCGGGGCAGATAAGGCAGTTCACCAATGAGCGGTGCCGGAAGTTTTTTACCCAGCACATCAATGATTTCAGCATAATGCGCTAACCCAGGGTTAATACGATTAGCCACCCAGCCAATGAGAGGCAGACCGTCGTTCGCAATCGCTTGTGCGGTCAGAAGCGCATGGTTAATACAGCCTTCCTGAATACCCACCACCATCAACACTGGTAGCTGCTCCTGGACCACCCATTCAGAGAGCGGACGCAGATCATTCATCAGGCTGCGCCATCCGCCAGTCCCCTCAACGACAACATGATCAACTTTGTCTGTCAGGTTAGCCAGACCATTTGAAATGAGCGTGTAATTGATAGGACAACTGTGCGCCACGCTACTTTCTTCTTCGCTTAACGCAATGGGATTGACTGCTTCATAAGGCAGTTCAATTGATGAAACACTCTGCAACACCAGGGCATCTTTATTACGCAGCCCCTCAGGTGTCTCTTTGCTCCCCTTCGCTACGGGTTTGTATCCCGCAACTGTTTTTCCCTGGGAGGCTAACGCTTGTAGCAATGCGCGGGAAACCACCGTTTTCCCTACAGAAGTGTCTGTACCTGTTATAAAGAAACGCTTCAGCATCACTAACTCCACCGTTATGCTTCACTAATATAAGCCAGGAAAATAATTCAACGTGGAAAGTCTAAGTTATGCTTTCTGCACTCAATTTGAGATAGCGCAAATTTTGGTAGAACAGTTAAAAAATGTTAACCCTGCAACAGACGAATCAGCAAAGATCCATTATATAGCGCATCTTTTACCAGCGCGGCCCCTGCCATTGTCCCCTGATTGGTGAACTGAGTGCTCTCAACGCTAATATGCTGGCTGTATGCTGGAAGCGCCTGCTGGCGGATGCTGTCAGAAATCACAGGGAACAGAATATTTGCCGCTTTGCTTAACGGCGAGCCAATCAGTATTTTTTGTGGGTTAAATAAATTCACCATGATGGCCAGAATGCGCCCAACATGCGCGCCTACGCCAGTGATAATATCCTTTGCCAGCAAGTCACCCTGCAACGCCGCATGGCATAATGAATCCACGCTCAAAGGCTGCCCGTGCAACATCGAACTCATTGACTGATTAAGGCGTAATTGCGCCAGTTCGAGGATGCTGTCCACACTGGCGATGGTTTCCAGACAACCGTGGTTACCGCAATAACAGCGTTTACCATACGGATCCACCTGGGTATGACCAATTTCTACCAGGCTACTGCTTCCAGCATGTAACAAGTGACCGTCGGTAATCACGCCCGCGCCAACATTGTGATCAATTACCACCTGAATCACATCGCGCGCCCCGCGAGAGGCTCCAAATAATGCCTCGGCCATCGTCCATGCACTAATATCATGCTGAATGTAAACCGGTACACCTGTGTGCTGCTCCAGCGCTTCGCCGAGCGGCATCTCTTTCACATCCTCGTAAAACGGCATCCGGTGCACAATACCATTTTCCGTATCAATAATTCCCGGCAAAGTAATGGCGATGGATGTCAGGCGTTCGAGTTTTTTCTGATGACGGATAAAAAACTGATCAATATGCGCAATGATACGTTCCAGCAAAGGCAATTCATCCTGAAGCGCCAGCTCCTGTGTCTCTTCCACCACCAGCTTGCTGCTTAAATCACGCAGGGCAAGAAAAATTAAACCACGACTGATGCGCAGAGAAAGATAATGCCAGGCTTCTGTTTCCACCACCAACCCCACCGCAGGGCGGCCACGGTTTCCCCCTTCTTTAATTTCTAACTCTTGCACCAGATGCGCTTCTAGCATTTCGCGGACAATTTTGGTGATACTGGCGGGAGCCAGTTGCGCCATGCGGGAAAGGTCGATACGCGAAATGGGACCAAGCTGATCAATCAGGCGATAAACAGCACCCGCGTTGGTCTGCTTTATTTGATCAATATGTCCAGGCTGGTTTTCTGCAACCACCTTATACTCCCTATATTTTCGCGCTCCGAAATAATCTGTAGGCTATGGTGAAACACTTCAATGCGTGCCGTCAAATTTTTACTTAGCCATGTGATTAACAGCACACTTTTCGGGTTTTTTAGCTGAATTTTACCTCACCTGAGAGCATTCAGCAGCTGAATACGAAAGTTTCGCGCTGCCGGACTTTGTTCATGATGCGTCGGCCAGACCAACCACATTTCAGAAACCGCATCTTCTTCAGCAATAGGTATCCAACGCATTTCATTAAGCTGAACACGCTTAAATGAGGCGGGCAAAATCGAAACGCCCAAACCGGCAGACACAAGGCCAATGATGGTCATCGCCTCGCCCACTTCCTGGGTAATAACCGGTGTAAGATTGTAGCGTCGCATCAGGCCCAGAATGTCATCATAAAGCCCGGTCCCGACGTGAGGATCAAAGAAAACAAACGGCTCTTTTGCCAGTTCCGCCAACGTAACTACAGATTTACCGGCTAACGGATGATCGTGCGGAATCATCGCCATAAGCGGTTCATGCACAATTACCGCATGGTTCAACGTCTCCGGCAGCAAAGTATTGCGTAACAGTCCCATATCGAGCGTCCCTTCGATAAGGGGCGCAATTTGCTCGCGGGTATTCATCTCGCGCGTCTGCAAATGGACATCAGGAAATTCGCGGCGAAATAACGATAAGGTATCTGACACTGCGCGAATGAATGGCGCCGATGAGGTAAAACCAATGCGTAACTCTCCCGCCTCCCCCTGATGCAGTCGTTCTGCTCGCGCGGCGGCATCGTCTACCAGAGAAAGAATTTGACGACTATCGGCAAGAAATTGTTTGCCTGCAGCGGTGAGCGCGACGCTTCGATTAGTTCTGGCCAGCAGGCGCGCGCCAATTTGTTGCTCCAACGCCTGAATCTGTTGGCTTAGTGGCGGTTGAGAAATATTCAGGCGCGCAGCAGCTCGACCAAAATGCAATTCTTCTGCAACAGCGATGAAGTAACGTAGGTGACGCAATTCGATATTCATATTTCATACATATTATTTGAGACTATTAATATATTAGACATAACAATTCGATTTTCCTACTCTATTCCTGAGCTAACACAACGCGCATATTTAGTAAGGATTTCAAGTGAGTCGTACCACAACTGTTGATGGCGCTCCGGCAAGCGCCACTGACAAGCAAAACGTTTCCCAGCCAAACCTGTTCATCAAACGCGGTACGCCGCAATTTATGCGCGTGACCCTGGCGCTTTTTTCTGCCGGACTGGCAACCTTCGCACTTCTCTATTGTGTGCAACCTATCCTTCCGGTTCTTTCACAGGAGTTTGGCTTAACACCCGCAAACAGTAGTATTTCACTGTCAATTTCAACGGCAATGTTGGCTATCGGATTGCTGTTTACTGGCCCGCTTTCCGATGCCATTGGTCGCAAGCCAGTGATGGTTACGGCGCTGTTATTGGCCTCCATCTGCACGTTACTTTCGACGATGATGACCAGCTGGCACGGCATTTTGGTGATGCGCGCCTTGATTGGCCTTTCATTAAGCGGCGTGGCTGCGGTGGGCATGACCTACCTTAGCGAAGAGATCCACCCGAGTTTTGTCGCCTTTTCGATGGGGTTGTACATCAGCGGTAACTCGATTGGCGGCATGAGCGGACGCTTAATTAGCGGTGTCTTCACCGATTTCTTCAACTGGCGAATTGCACTGGCAGCGATTGGCTGTTTCGCACTGGCCTCGGCGTTAATGTTCTGGAAAATTCTTCCAGAATCTCGCCATTTCCGCCCTTCCTCACTGCGCCCTAAAACATTGTTTATCAACTTCCGTCTGCACTGGCGCGACCAGGGATTGCCTTTATTATTCGCAGAAGGTTTTTTGCTGATGGGCTCATTCGTCACCCTGTTTAATTATATTGGCTATCGCTTGATGCTTTCCCCGTGGCATGTCAGCCAGGCGGTGGTGGGTTTATTATCCCTGGTCTATTTGACCGGTACCTGGAGTTCACCAAAAGCCGGAACCATGACCACCCGCTTCGGACGCGGTCCGGTGATGCTGTCTTCGACAGGTGTCATGCTTGTTGGCCTGTTAATGACATTGTTCAGTTCGATATGGCTGATTTTTGCCGGGATGCTGCTCTTCTCAGCCGGATTCTTTGCCGCTCACTCGGTCGCCAGCAGCTGGATTGGCCCCCGAGCTAAACGCGCCAAAGGCCAGGCTTCCTCGCTGTATCTGTTCAGTTACTACGTGGGGTCAAGTATTGCCGGAACATTAGGTGGGGTCTTCTGGCATAACTACGGCTGGAACGGCGTTGGCGCCTTTATTGCGTCGATGCTGGTGGCCGCGATTATAGTGGGTACACGTTTGCACCATCGATTGCACGCCTGAAAAAATAAGCCCGGGCTGAGTAAAATACCCACCCGGGCTTATTGTCTGCTCAACTCAACGTTAATAACCATCCTAAAATAGACGAAGCGCCAGCCAATTCCCGCAGCGCATCTAATGTCATCAGGATAATAAATACCCAAATTAGCGGATTCATTTACTGTGTGTCATTTATTGATGATGCAAAGTAATTCTACCGTTTTGGGAACAGAGAAATAGTAAACTCGATCAAGACTACTGATATTAGTAGGGAATTTACCTTAAGTCACATCGCGTTATTATTTACCAATTTACTTTGTACATATCGTTACATGCCGAAACCAACCACTCACGGAAGCCTCTCATTACCCGAGATATAGTCATTACATCGGCCCCGTAGTGGGGTTGCATAAAAAAACCAAATTGAGGGTATGACAATGAAAAAAGTATTAGCTCTGGTTGTTGCCGCTGCGATGAGTCTCTCTTCTGCCGCTTTTGCCGCAGAGACTGCGACCACACCTGCCCCTGCAACTACTGTCACCAAAGCTGCACCTGCAAAAACCATGCATCATAAAAAACAGCATAAAGCAGCACCTGCCCAAAAAGCGCAGGCGGCTAAAAAGCATCATAAAAAAGCGAAAACCGAACAGAAAGCTCCGGAACAAAAAGCACAAGCCGCGAAAAAGCACACCAAGAAACACAGCCATCAGCAACCTGCAAAACCAGCTGCCCAACCAGCAGCTTAAGTTTTCAGCAGCAATAATGGCGCGCCCCCTCGCGCCTGAAAATTACGGCGCTAGACGGATAACGTTTAGCGCCGCCTTAAGCGGAGGGTACTATGGTGGGCCGTTATCGCTTTGAGTTCATTCTTATCATCCTTATTTTATGTGCATTGATTGCCACTCGCTTTTATCTTTTCTGATCGTAGTTATCTGATTTCACTCCCACTTTAATCCCGTCCCGGCTATAGTATTTATGAGGGTTTGCTTTTAATAATCATAATTACCCACCAGAGTGTGATATGCGTACAACCATTGCTGTAGTACTGGGTGCAATTAGTTTGACATCTGCATTGGTATTTGCAGATAAACCTGACAGTCCTGAATCGGCTAATGATGAAGTCAGCACCCTTTTTTTTGGTCATGACGATCGAGTGCCAGTAATTAACACGACCCAATCTCCGTGGGATGCGGTTGGGCAACTGGAGACTGCCAGTGGAAATCTCTGCACGGCCACCCTGATTGCGCCCAATCTCGCATTAACGGCGGGGCACTGTTTATTAACGCCGCCAAAAGGCAAACCAGACAAAGCAATTGCGCTGCGTTTTGTGTCGAATAAGGGGCTATGGCGCTATGAGATCCACAACATTGAAGGCCGCGTTGATCCGACATTAGGTAAACGGTTAAAGGCTAATGGAGATGGCTGGATTGTCCCGCCTGCTGCCGCGCCGTGGGATTTTGGTTTGATTGTGCTGCGCAATCCGCCTTCTGGCATTACACCCTTACCACTTTTCGAGGGAGACAAAGCAGCACTCACCGCCGCATTAAAAACGGCAGGTCGTAAAGTGACCCAGGCAGGCTATCCCGAGGATCACCTGGATACGTTGTACAGTCATAAAAATTGCGAAGTGACTGGCTGGGCGCAAACGTCGGTGATGTCGCATCAGTGCGATACCCTGCCGGGTGACAGCGGTTCGCCGCTAATGCTGCATACTGATGACGGCTGGCAGTTGATTGGCGTGCAAAGTTCGGCGCCTGCGGCTAAGGATCGCTGGCGGGCTGATAACCGGGCTATCTCTGTTACCGGCTTTCGCGACAAACTGGAAGAGTTATCCCGGCAATAGCGTTTAAATGCTGCCCGAAAATACGGGCAGCATAAACATCAGGCGAGTTTCACCATGATCATTCCGGCTAACAACAGGACCAGACCAACCCAGCCTTTGCGGTTTAACCGCTGACCAAATAGGACCCAACCGGCTGCTAATGTGGCGACAATACCAAACCCACCCCACAGCGCATACGCCACTGACAAGTCGATCCCTTTCACTGCCTGGGATAGTGCACTAAAAGCAGCAAGTACCGCCGCCAGCGACAACAAGCCATAGACTTTACGGCGAAAGCCATCAGAAAATTTCAAAAAGACGTTAGCAATAATTTCCAGCACTATCGCCAGTGCCAACCAGGCGGCGTGAATCCATTCAAACTGAGCCATGATTCTGCTCCAGCGTAGATTTACGCACTTTACGTGTACCCGATTTGATCAAGACAATCCCGGCAACCAGAGTTGTTAACCCGACAATTTTCATCAGCGATAAACTTTCATCAAATAACAGAACGCTAAACAGCGTAATAAATAAAATACCGATACCTTCCCACAGCGCATAGGCTACGCCTAACGCAATTTTTTTAACGGCGAAAGAGAGAAGTATATATGACAGAGAAATCATCACCAGCATTAAAATAAACCCGCTGTTTCCATCACTGACGCTAGCCCATTTCATAGATAACGTGCCGGTAATTTCTGTGGCAATAGCCAGACCTAATAAAATCCAATAAAAATACATCGTCCTTCTCCTGCAAGAGAATTATTTTAATATTCGCTTAATTCAGCGAAAGTAAAGAGGTCAAGCCCAGCGCATAGCGCAAGCTTCGGCAGAAGAAAAGACTAAAGCGCGTTGCGCCAGTGCTGCTCACCTGCGAGCAAGATAGTGGATGAGGTACGAAGATGGGTAAATGTAGAAAATAACGTCCTGAACAAATTGTCCATAAAATTACAATTATCCGCAGTGTTGCTTCTCGTCATCGCGGATGATAATTGTCCTCGGTAGTTGAACACGTCTGATTTGTATCATAGCTTAAGAATTAACTCAAAACATTTTCATTTCTTTACCTGAGTGGTTTGATTTTCGTTATAATGCCGCCGCTAAAAATAAAATATTATTAGCGAAGGAAGAATATACGGGGATAAGCATGGCAAAGCCGATCATCACACTCAATGGTCTAAAAATCGTCATAATGTTGGGAATGCTGGTCATTATTCTGTGCGGTATCCGGTTTGCCGCCGATATCATCGTCCCCTTTATCCTCTCGCTATTTATCGCGGTAATACTTAATCCTCTGGTACAACGCATGGTTCGCTGGCGAGTGCCGCGCGTACTGGCGGTGTCAATTTTGATGACCATTATCGTGATGGCGATGGTGTTAATGCTGGCCTATCTCGGTTCAACACTCAATGAACTGACCCGCACTTTGCCACAGTATCGCAGCTCAATCATAAAACCGCTGCAGGCTCTGGAACCTTTATTACAGCGCGTGGGTATTGATGTCTCAGTTGACCAACTGGCTCATTACATTGATCCGAACTCGGCAATGACGTTGCTCACCAACTTACTGACTCAGTTATCTAATGCCATGTCGTCAATATTTTTATTGTTGCTGACGGTGTTGTTTATGCTGCTCGAAGTTCCACAACTACCCGGTAAACTCCAGCAAATGATGGCGCGTCCGGTTGAAGGGATGGCGGCAATACAGCGCGCGATTGACAGTGTGTCGCATTACCTGGTACTAAAAACGGCTATCAGCATCGTCACCGGACTGGTCGCCTGGGCGATGCTCGCTGCACTGGATGTTCGCTTTGCTTTTGTCTGGGGATTGCTGGCCTTTGCGCTTAATTACATACCCAATATTGGTTCAGTTCTGGCAGCAATTCCCCCTATTGCTCAGGTACTGGTGTTTAATGGTTTCTACGAGGCGTTACTTGTACTGGCGGGATATCTGCTGATTAATTTGGTCTTCGGCAATATTCTGGAACCACGCATTATGGGGCGCGGGTTAGGACTTTCCACACTGGTGGTTTTTTTGTCATTAATTTTTTGGGGATGGTTGTTAGGACCTGTAGGTATGCTGCTTTCTGTGCCGTTGACGATTATTGTCAAAATTGCACTTGAGCAAACGGCGGGAGGCCAAAGCATCGCCGTTCTGTTAAGCGATCTCAATAAAGAGTGACGGCCTCCGTAGAGGCCGTTGAGGTTACAGAGCTTTGAGGATTGCATCCACGCTGGCTTTGGCGTCACCAAACAGCATGTGGGTGTTCTCCTTGAAGAACAGCGGGTTTTGCACGCCAGCATAGCCGGTGTTCATCGAGCGTTTAAAGACAATCACGTTCTGCGCTTTCCACACTTCCAGAACAGGCATGCCAGCAATCGGGCTCTTCGGATCGTCCTGTGCCGCCGGGTTAACCGTATCGTTGGCACCAATCACCAGTACGGTATCGGTATCAGCGAAGTCATCGTTGATTTCGTCCATTTCCAGCACGATGTCATACGGTACTTTCGCTTCCGCCAGCAACACGTTCATATGCCCTGGCAAACGCCCCGCAACCGGGTGAATACCGAAGCGCACATTGATACCGCGCGCACGCAGTTTCTCGGTGATTTCTGCGACCGGATACTGTGCCTGCGCTACCGCCATCCCATACCCTGGAGTAATGATTACTGAATGCGAGTTTTTCAGCAGCTCCGCCGTCTCTTCTGCAGTGATTTCGCGGTGCTCGCCCACTTCCTGGTCATCGCCGGTAGAGGAACCATCAGTGCCGAAACCGCCCGCAATGACGCTAATAAAGGAACGGTTCATCGCCTTACACATAATGTAAGAAAGAATCGCGCCCGACGAACCGACCAGCGCACCGGTCACAATCAGCAGGTCGTTACTGAGCATAAAGCCCGCCGCTGCCGCCGCCCAACCGGAGTAGGAGTTCAGCATCGACACCACCACTGGCATATCAGCGCCACCGATGGAAGCCACCAAATGCCAACCGAAGACCAGCGCTATAGCGGTCATTATCAGCAATGCCAGCACCTGCAAGCCAACACTATCGGTACGAACAAACACCATCAACAGCAGGAAGGAAACGACCAATGCAGCCAGGTTCATTTTATGGCGGTTTGGCAGCATCAACGGTTTAGACGAAATCTTTCCGCACAGCTTACCGAACGCCACAACCGAACCGGTAAAGGTTACCGCACCAATAAAGATGCCAAGGAACACTTCCGTCAGGTGAATGTTGGCCAGAATCGGTGCCATTCCCGCGTCATGATGCAGATAGCTGTTAAAGCCAACCAGCACCGCCGCCAGCCCCACGAAGCTATGCAGGATTGCCACCAGTTCCGGCATTTCAGTCATTTCGACTTTCTTCGCCAGACGGATACCAATCGCGCCACCAATGACCATCGCAACCAGGATCCAGCCAACATTGCCAGTATCCGGCCCGAAGATGGTTGCAATTAACGCAATCGCCATCCCGGCGATACCGAAGTTGTTACCACGGCGAGACGTTTCATGTTTAGAAAGCCCGGCCAGACTGAAGATAAACAGGATCGCGGCAACAATGTATGCAGCTGTAACTAATCCTCCAGACATATGTTACCCCTTAGTTTTTGCGAAACATTTTCAGCATGCGCTGAGTCACGGTAAAGCCACCGAAAATATTAATGCTGGCGATAAGCACCGCGATAAAACTAAGGAAGCTAACCCAGCCGCCCTGGCCAATCTGCAATAGAGCTCCGACAACAATAATCCCTGAAATCGCGTTAGTAACCGACATCAGCGGCGTATGCAACGCGTGGGAGACATTCCACACCACGTAATAACCTACGACGCAGGCCAGCGCGAAAACGGTAAAGTGCCCGAGGAATTCTTTCGGTGCTACGCTTGCCAACCAGCCGAAAAGGATGATTGCCAGCGCCATCAGCGCATATTTACGCCACGGTGAGCAGGCACATTTTTCTTCGGTTTTAACATCAGGTGCCGCTTTCTGTGCTGCCTGCGGTTGGACTGAAACCTGAATCGGCGGCGCCGGCCAGGTAATTTCGCCAGAACGGATCACGGTCACGCCGCGAATCACCACATCATCAAAATCAACCGTGATATTGCCGTCTTTCTCTTTGCACAACAGTTTCAGCAGATTGACAAGGTTGGTGCCGTAAAGCTGTGAGGATTGCGTCGGCAGGCGACCAGGAAGATCGGTGTAGCCAATCACTTTGACACCATTCTCCGTGGTGAAGATTTCACCCGGCACGGTGTATTCACAGTTACCACCGTTTTGGGCTGCAAGGTCGACAATCACACTACCCGATTTCATAGAATCAACCATTTCACGGGTAATCAGTTTCGGTGCTGGTTTGCCTGGAATAAGCGCGGTGGTCACAATGATATCGACCTCTTTTGCCTGGGCGGCAAAGAGTTCCATTTCTGCTTTGATGAACGCTTCCGACATCACTTTGGCGTAACCATCGCCGCTACCGGCTTCCTCTTTAAAATCCAGCTCGAGGAATTCCGCGCCCATACTTTGAACTTGTTCTTTCACTTCCGGGCGGGTATCGAATGCACGCACAATTGCGCCGAGGCTGTTTGCTGCGCCAATGGCGGCCAGACCTGCAACCCCCGCACCAATCACCATCACTTTTGCTGGCGGCACTTTACCTGCTGCTGTGATTTGCCCGGTAAAGAAACGCCCAAACTCATGAGCCGCTTCAACAATGGCGCGATAACCAGCGATGTTCGCCATCGAACTTAACGCATCAAGCGATTGAGCACGTGAGATACGTGGTACAGAGTCCATCGCCATCACGGTTACGTTACGCTCCGCGAGTTTTTGCATTAACTCCGGATTCTGCGCGGGCCAGATGAAGCTTACCAGCGTGGTTCCCGGATTTAGTAACGCAATTTCATCATCTAACGGCGCATTGACCTTCAGAATGATCTCTGACTGCCAGACGTTATTCCCTTCTACAATTTCGGCGCCCGCTTGCACAAACGCTTTATCGTCAAAACTAGCCAGTTGACCTGCGCCGCTCTCTACCGCGACGGTAAAACCTAGTTTCAGCAACTGCTCCACTGTTTTCGGCGTTGCTGCAACACGGGTTTCATTGGTTAACCGTTCTCTTGGTATGCCAATTCGCATGATATTCCCTTCCATCGGTTTTATTGATGATGGTTTGCCTGTGTTTTTGATACACAAGCCGCTCATGTACGAGCTAAATGTTACTCCGTTAAAATAAATTAGTAACAAACGCCTATAACGTACTGAAAATAATGCCTGTGATCTAGCGTCAAAAATCAGTATTTCGGCGTGAACTCGCAAAATATTAACGATTCAGCCTTGATAGCGGGATAAACACCATAGAACACAGGATAATGGGCGATAATTGTCTTTGATAATCAAGTAAAACATGAGATTTCACCGACGCTAGCCACCGGTTAACATTAAATTAACTTATACAATTCAGCCAGTTCAGTCATTCCTCTGTTATTGTGGCTATTTTTTAAGCGCGATGCTCATTCGATCAGATTTAAAATCAAATCATGAAGTCTGATATGAAAAAATCACGCAGACAGTTACACACTTTAAATGCAATAATCAGCCACGTTTCTCGTTAATAACAATACCAGTACCTGGTTTGCGCAAGGCGAAGGATTATTTTTATGAAGCTTAAGAACACCCTCCTGGCGTCGGCACTGCTTTCTGCTACGGCATTTTCCGTTAACGCAGCAACAGAACTGACACCGGAGCAAGCGGCAGCGGTTAAACCTTTTGACCGTGTAGTGGTTACCGGTCGTTTTAATGCCATTGGTGAAGCGGTTAAAGCCGTTTCCCGTCGCGCTGATAAAGAAGGCGCCGCCTCTTTTTATGTTGTCGACACTTCAGATTTCGGTAACAGCGGTAACTGGCGTGTAGTTGCCGATCTTTATAAAGCCGATGCTGAAAAAGCAGAAGCTGATAAGAATCGCGTTTTTAATGGCGTTATTGAACTGCCTAAAGACCAGGCTGTTTTGATCGAACCGTATGACACCGTGACCGTCCAGGGCTTCTTCCGCAGCCAACCGGAAGTGAACGATGCCATCACCAAAGCAGCAAAAGCGAAAGGTGCCTACTCTTACTACATCGTTCGCCAGATAGATGCCAACCAGGGCGGCAACCAGCGTATTACTGCGTTCATCTACAAACAAGATGCTAAAAAACGCATCGTCCAGAGCCCGGATGTGATCCCTGCGGATTCTGATGCTGGTCGCGCGGCACTGGCCGCAGGTGGCGAAGCCGCGAAGAAAGTTGAAATCCCGGGCGTTGCCACCACTGCATCACCAAGTGCTGAAGTTGGTCGTTTCTTTGAAACTCAGTCCTCAAAAGGCGGGCGTTACACTGTCACGCTTCCTGACGGCACCAAAGTAGAAGAACTGAACAAAGCGACCGCAGCAATGATGGTCCCGTTCGATAGCATTAAGTTCTCGGGTAACTACGGCAACATGACCGAAGTCTCCTACCAGGTTGCTAAACGTGCCGCGAAGAAAGGTGCTAAGTATTACCACATCACCCGCCAGTGGCAGGAACGTGGTAACAACCTGACCATCAGTGCAGACCTGTATAAATAAATAACTATTCAGTATCACATTAAGGCGGCTTTATGCCGCCTTTCAGATTTTTAGCTACAAATTTTCCCGCAACCATTGCATGCCGCCACTTCTCTTCGTAAAATCCCGCGCTTTAGTGGCATTCACCATTTTTATGCGTTTTGCCCTAATATTTATTCTTCTGAACACGTTTTAAACACTGGATATCGATGGAAAAGAAACTGGGACTGAGCGCACTCACCGCGCTGGTATTAAGCTCAATGCTGGGCGCGGGTGTTTTCAGTCTGCCGCAAAATATGGCGGCGGTTGCCAGCCCGGCAGCACTGCTCATCGGCTGGGGTATTACTGGCGCTGGCATCTTATTGCTGGCCTTTGCCATGCTGATCCTGACACGCATTCGTCCCGACCTTGACGGCGGTATTTTTACCTATGCACGGGAAGGGTTTGGCGAGTTAATCGGCTTCTGCTCCGCGTGGGGATACTGGCTATGTGCGGTTATCGCCAACGTCTCTTATCTGGTTATCGTCTTTTCCGCATTAAGTTTCTTCACCGATACGCCGGAACTACGCCTGTTTGGCGATGGTAACACCTGGCAATCGATCGTCGGTGCATCGGCATTGTTGTGGATTGTTCACTTTTTGATCCTGCGCGGCGTACAAACCGCCGCCAGCATTAACCTGGTGGCGACATTGGCAAAATTATTGCCGCTTGGTTTGTTTATTGTGCTGGCGATGATGATGTTCAAACTGGACACCTTCAAGCTCGACTTTACTGGCCTTGCGCTTGGCGTGCCGGTATGGGAACAGGTGAAAAACACCATGCTGATCACACTGTGGGTATTCATTGGTGTGGAAGGTGCGGTGGTTGTTTCTTCACGGGCGCGGAATAAACATGATGTTGGCAAAGCAACGCTTCTGGCGGTGCTTTCTGCACTGGGCGTTTATTTATTGGTCACCCTGCTTTCGCTGGGGGTGGTTGCTCGTCCTGAACTGGCTGAGATTCGTAACCCGTCTATGGCCGGTCTGATGGTGAAAATGATGGGGCCGTGGGGCGAGATTATCATCGCTGCCGGATTGATCGTTTCTGTCTGTGGCGCGTATCTAAGCTGGACCATTATGGCGGCAGAAGTCCCCTTCCTGGCAGCGACGCATAAGGCATTCCCGCGTATTTTTGCGCGCCAGAATGCACAAGCCGCACCGTCTGCCTCGCTGTGGCTGACCAACATCTGCGTGCAAATTTGTCTGGTGCTGATCTGGCTGACCGGCTCTGATTACAACACGTTGCTAACCATCGCCTCAGAGATGATTCTGGTGCCCTATTTCCTGGTTGGCGCGTTCTTGTTGAAAATCGCTACTCGTCCACTGCATAAAGCGGTAGGTGTCGGTGCCTGCATTTATGGCTTATGGTTATTATACGCTTCAGGCCCAATGCACCTGTTGTTGTCCGTCGTTTTGTATGCGCCAGGGCTACTGGTCTTCCTGTACGCGCGTAAAACGCATACACATGATAATGTATTGAATCGTCAGGAAATGGTGCTGATTGGCATGTTGTTAATTGCCGCAGTTCCGGCCACCTGGATGCTGGTGGGATAACTTTCGTCCCATCGTTTGCTTGCAAAGGAGATTAACGATGGGGAAAACCCAGCCCTTGCCAATATTAATCACTGGCGGAGGCCGTCGTATCGGCCTCGCTCTCGCCTGGCATTTCATTAATCAAAAGCAACCGGTGATTGTCAGCTATCGGACGCACTATCCTGCCATTGATGGACTGGTTAATGCAGGTGCGCAGTGTATTCAGGCTGATTTTTCAACGAACGACGGCGTGATGGCGTTTGCCGATGAAGTGTTAAAAACCACCCACGGCCTGCGTGCCATTTTGCATAACGCCAGTGCGTGGATGGCAGAAAAACCAGGTATGCCACTGACTGATGTTCTGGCCTGCATGATGCAGATCCATGTTAATACCCCTTACCTGCTCAACCATGCGCTGGAAAGATTACTGCGCGGTCACGGACACGCCGCCAGCGATATCATTCACTTCACCGATTATGTGGTGGAGCGCGGAAGCGACAAACATATTGCCTATGCTGCAAGCAAAGCGGCACTGGATAATATGACCCGTTCATTTGCCCGCAAGCTGGCACCGGAAGTGAAAGTGAATTCTATTGCACCATCGCTGATCCTGTTTAACGAGCATGATGATGCCGAATATCGCCAACAGGCGCTGAATAAATCACTGATGAAAACCGCGCCTGGTGAGAAAGAAGTTATCGATCTTGTCGATTACTTACTCACCAGTTGCTTTGTAACCGGACGCAGTTTCCCGCTTGATGGCGGTCGTCATTTGCGTTAATGCAGTTTCATCCAGCAAATAATTAGCACCCATGCGCTTAGCCCCCAGCACGCAACAGAACCCACAAAAGCAGCGGGCAAGCGCATGATTCCGGTGAAATACCACAACGACGCCAGATAAACAAAATAGGGAATAATCGACCACATACTGAAAACGATTGTGGCGCGTAAGGCTTCAATCCCACGTTCACTGACAACAATATAATGCGCGATGAGCGCAAAAGTCGGGAAAAGCGGGATCAGCCCGGCGATATAGTAATTTTTCGTTTTTGCTAATATACCAATCAACACCACCACCAGCGCACCAAGCGCGGCTTTGATTACCAGCCCCATTGTTTTACCTTAACACTTCCATAACAAGTCATCTGTAGAATACCCGATGCAACCTTGTTTAGAAACGATTGATAGTAAGTAAAATCAGCGCGGTGTATTGTGACGTTTTTATATCTGCCGTGAATAATATGAACACTATCGTATTTGTGGAAGATGACACTGAAGTTGGTTCACTGATTGCCGCGTACCTGGCAAAGCATGATATGCAGGTTACCGTGGAACCGCGCGGCGACCATGCCGAAGAGACAATTCTGCGGGAAAATCCGGATCTGGTGCTGCTCGATATCATGCTGCCTGGCAAAGACGGAATGTCCATCTGCCGCGATTTACGCGCAAAGTGGTCCGGACCGATTGTTCTGCTGACCTCTCTCGATAGCGATATGAACCACATTCTGGCGCTGGAAATGGGCGCCTGCGACTATATTCTCAAAACAACGCCCCCCGCTGTTCTGTTGGCGCGTTTACGTTTACATTTGCGTCAGAACGAACAAGCGACGCTGACCAAAGGTATTCAGGAAACGTCTCTGACACCTTACAAACCATTGCATTTCGGTACGTTAACTATCGACCCCATCAACCGCGTAGTGACACTTGCTAACCATGAGATTTCACTCTCGACGGCTGATTTTGAATTGTTATGGGAACTAGCCACCCATGCCGGACAAATTATGGACCGCGATGCGCTGCTGAAGAATTTACGCGGCGTCAGTTATGACGGGCTGGATCGTAGCGTGGATGTAGCTATTTCGCGGTTACGAAAAAAACTGCTCGATAACGCTGCCGAACCCTACCGCATTAAAACCGTGCGTAACAAAGGCTATCTTTTTGCGCCTCATGCGTGGGAATAAACGATGAAAAAACTGTTTATCCAGTTTTATCTTTTGCTGTTTGTCTGCTTTCTGGTGATGTCTCTACTGGTTGGCCTGGTGTACAAATTTACCGCCGAACGTGCAGGCAAACAGTCGCTGGATGATTTGATGAACAGCTCGCTGTATCTGATGCGTAGCGAATTACGCGAGATCCCTCCACACGACTGGGGAAAAACGTTGAAGGAGATGGATTTAAATCTCTCTTTCGATCTGCGCGTCGAGCCGCTGAGTAAATATCATCTCGATAATAACGCCATGCACCGATTGCGTGGCGGAGAGATTGTTGCTCTGGATGATCAGTACACCTTTTTACAGCGTATCCCGCGCAGCCACTACGTTCTCGCCGTGGGTCCCGTTCCTTATCTTTATTTCCTCCATCAAATGCGTTTGCTGGATATCGTGCTGATCGCCTTTATTGCCATCTCCCTCGCCTTTCCGGTGTTTATCTGGATGCGTCCGCACTGGAAAGACATGTTAAAACTGGAAGCGGCGGCGCAACGATTCGGCGATGGGCATCTCAATGAGCGTATTCACTTTGATGATGGTTCAAGCTTTGAACGACTTGGCGTGGCGTTTAACCAGATGGCGGACAATATCAACGCGTTGATTGCCAGTAAAAAGCAGCTTATTGATGGCATTGCCCATGAACTGCGAACACCATTAGTGCGCCTGCGTTATCGGCTGGAGATGAGCGACAACCTGAACGCCATAGAGTCCCAGGCCTTGAATCGCGATATCAGTCAACTGGAAGCCTTAATTGAAGAACTGCTGACTTATGCCCGGCTCGATCGCCCACAAAATGAACTGCATCTTAGCGAACCAGACCTGCCGTTGTGGCTGTCAACACATCTGCAAGATATTCAGGCCGTGACCCCCGACAAAACGGTACGGATAAAAACGATCACGCCAGGTAATTACGCGGCACTGGATATGCGCTTAATGGAGCGCGTGCTGGATAACTTGCTCAACAACGCCCTGCGCTACTGCTATTCAACCGTTGAAACCAGCCTGCTACTGGCAGGAAACAGAGCAACATTGATTGTTGAAGATGATGGTCCGGGAATTGCGGCAGAAAATCGCGAGCATATCTTTGAACCCTTTGTTCGCCTCGATCCCAGCCGGGACCGTGCAACTGGCGGCTGTGGGCTGGGGCTGGCGATTGTCCACTCCATCGCTCTGGCAATGGGCGGCACGGTCAATTGTGACACCAGCGAACTGGGGGGCGCACGCTTCTCGTTCAGCTGGCCACTGTGGCACAACATCCCGCAATTTACTTCTGCCTGACACCAAACGCACGGTGGTTAAGTTGTCGTCAATGTGCTATAAATAAAGTATGTTGTAACTAAAGTGGTAATTTTATGGCCCGTTACGATCTTGTTGACCGACTCAATACGACTTTTCGCCAGATGGAACAAGAACTGGCAACGTTTGCCGCTGAACTTGAACAACACAAGTTGCTGGTTGCCCGCGTGTTCTCGTTACCGGAGGTCAAAAAGGAGGATGAGCATAATCCGCTTAATCGCATTGAGGTTAAGCAACATCTCGGGAAAGAAGCGCAGGCGCTGGCACTGCGTCATTTCCGCCATTTGTTTATTCAACAACAGTCCGAAAATCGCAGCAGCAAGGCGGCTGTTCGTCTGCCTGGCGTGTTGTGCTATCAGGTCGATAATCTTTCACAAACGGCGCTGGCAAGTCATATACAGCGCATCAATCAACTTAAAACCACTTTCGAGCATATCGTCACGGTTGAGTCAGAACTGCCTACGGCAGCGCGTTTTGAATGGGTACATCGTCATTTGCCGGGGCTGATTACCCTTAACGCTTATCGCACGCTCACCGTTCTGCACGACCCCGCCACTTTACGTTTTGGCTGGGCGAATAAACATATCATTAAAAATTTGCATCGTGATGAGGTGCTGGCGCAGTTGGAAAAGAGCCTGAAATCGCCACGTAGCGTTGCACCGTGGACGCGCGAGGAGTGGCAGGGAAAACTGGAACGCGAGTATCAGGATATTGCCGCCCTGCCACAGGATGCGAAGTTAAAAATCAAACGTCCGGTGAAGGTTCAGCCAATTGCCCGTGTCTGGTACAAGGGGGATCAAAAACAAGTTCAGCACGCCTGCCCGACACCGCTTATCGCGCTGATAAATAGGGATAATGGCGCAGGCATGCCAGACGTTGGTGAGCTGTTAAATTACGATGCCGACAATGTTCAGCATCGTTTTAAACCCCAGCCACAGCCGCTTCGTTTGATCATTCCACGGCTGCACCTGTATGTTGCAGATTAACGCCCTGCTTTCATACTGCCGACCATCTGTTCTGGTCGTACCCAGCTATCAAACTCGGCTTCGCTAAGATAGCCCAGCGCAAGGGCGGCAGCTTTTAAGGTCAGCCCTTCTTTGTGCGCTTTTTTGGCGATCTCCGCAGCTTTGTCATAGCCAATATGGGTGTTTAGCGCGGTCACCAGCATCAGCGATTCATTGAGTAATTGGTTGATACGCTCACGATTCGGCTCTATTCCCACCGCGCAGTGTTTGTTAAAACTTTCCATGCCATCTGCCAGCAAGCGTACCGATTGCAGGAAATTGTGGATCACCATCGGACGGAAGACGTTCAGTTCGAAGTTCCCAGAAGCGCCGCCGATGTTGATTGCCACGTCATTCCCCATCACCTGGCAGCAAAGCATGGTTAACGCTTCACACTGCGTTGGGTTCACTTTTCCCGGCATGATTGAACTGCCCGGCTCGTTTTCCGGGATTGAGATTTCGCCAATGCCGCAACGTGGACCGGAAGCCAGCCAGCGGACGTCATTGGCAATTTTCATCAGTGACGCCGCCAATCCTTTTAACGCACCGTGCGCCTGAACCAGCGCATCACAGGTCGCCAGTGCTTCAAATTTGTTCGGTGCGGTAACAAACGGCGCACAGGTAATGACCGAAAGCTCGTCCGCCACGCGACGGGCATATTCCGGATGGGTGTTTAGTCCAGTACCCACCGCTGTACCGCCCAGAGCCAGTTCCGCCACGTGAGGCAGGCTGTATTCGATATGTTTGAGATTATGCTCAAGCATTGCTACCCAGCCGGAAATCTCCTGCCCCAGGGTCAGCGGCGTAGCATCCTGCAAATGGGTACGACCAATTTTGACGATATCGGCAAATGCGCGGGATTTTTCACTCAGCGTCTGTGTCAGGGTTTTAAGTTGTGGAATGAGTTGCTTACGCAGCGCCAGCAGCGCCGCAACGTGCATTGCTGTTGGAAAGACATCATTGGAACTCTGGCTTTTGTTCACATCGTCGTTAGGGTGAACTTTACGTTCCATCCCGCGCACACCGCCGAGCAGTTCGCTCGCTCGATTGGCCAGCACTTCGTTCATGTTCATATTACTTTGCGTGCCGGAACCGGTCTGCCAGATTGCCAGTGGGAATTCATCATCATGCAGCCCCGCCAGCACTTCATCCGCCGCCTGACGAATGGCGCTCGCTTTCTCTTCAGACAGCAAGCCTAAATCTTCATTAACTTTTGCCGCTGCGCGCTTGGTTAGCGCCAGCGCATGAATCAGTGAGGTTGGCATTTTCTCCGTCGAAATGCGGAAATGCTCCAGCGAACGTTGAGTTTGTGCGCCCCACAGCTTATCTGCCGGGACATCGATCGCACCCATCGAATCTTTTTCGCTGCGTACTGTTTTCATGGCCTGCTCCTCACCTGATTAATTTTTTTCTTCTTTGCTTACGTTAAGCAACTTTTAGCTCACTTATTATTTACTATTTGATAACAAATGTTTGGTATTTCGTGCCATGTAAAAAAGCCGCCCCGAAGGGCGGCTGCTTATTTCACGCAGCGGCTACACTGCGTGAGTTGTATCTGCTGGAAGAAGTCATTTCCTTTATCATCCACCAGGATAAACGCCGGGAAATCTTCCACTTCGATTTTCCAGATGGCTTCCATTCCCAGTTCCGGATATTCAACACATTCCAGACTTTTAATACTCCCCTGCGCCAGCACTGCCGCAGGACCGCCGATACTGCCGAGATAGAAACCGCCATGTTTTTTACAGGCATCCGTCACCTGCTGGCTGCGGTTGCCTTTCGCCAGCATGATCATGCTGCCGCCCTGCGCTTGCAGTTGATCGACGTAAGAATCCATACGTCCGGCAGTCGTTGGGCCAAGAGAACCGGAGGCATAACCTTCCGGCGTTTTGGCCGGACCCGCGTAGTAAATTGGATGATCTTTAATATACTGCGGCAGCCCTTCGCCGTTATCCATCCGCTCTTTCAGTTTGGCATGAGCGATATCACGACCGACGATAATCGTGCCGTTAAGCGATAAGCGTGTAGAAACGGGATACTGCGACAACTGTGCGAGGATCTCTTTCATTGGACGGTTAAGGTCAACGCGTACCGCTTCGCCTTCTCCCGCTTTACGCAGTTCTTCAGGGATGTATTTGCCAGGATTATGTTCCAGTTTTTCGATCCAGATCCCCTGACGGTTAATCTTCGCTTTGATATTACGGTCAGCAGAACAGGAGACGCCCATACCAATCGGGCAGGATGCGCCGTGGCGTGGCAGGCGAATAACGCGAATGTCATGGGCGAAATATTTCCCGCCAAACTGCGCGCCCAGACCGAGATTTTGCGCTTCAATCAGCAATTCGTTTTCCAGTTCCACATCGCGGAACGCCTGACCGTGCTCGTTCCCTTCCGTTGGCAGTTCGTCATAGTATTTAGCGGAAGCCAGTTTCACCGTTTTAAGGTTAGTTTCCGCAGAAGTTCCGCCAATAACGAACGCAATATGATACGGAGGACACGCCGCCGTACCCAGTGTGCGCATTTTCTCAACCAGATAATTTTTCAGTTTTCCCGGCGTCAGTAACGCTTTGGTTTCCTGATAGAGATACGTCTTGTTTGCCGAACCGCCACCTTTGGCGATACAGAGGAATTTGTACTCGTCGCCATCAACGGCATAAAGATCGATCTGCGCTGGCAAGTTAGTGCCGGTATTCACCTCTTTATACATATCCAGCGGCGCGTTTTGCGAGTAGCGCAGGTTATCTTCGATGTAAGTGTTATAGACACCGCGCGCCAGCGCCGCTTCGTCGCCACCACCGGTCCATACACGCTGCCCTTTTTTACCAACGATAATCGCGGTGCCGGTGTCCTGGCAGGTTGGCAGAACACCTTTTGCGGCGATATCGGAGTTTCGCAGGAATTGCAGTGCCACATACTTGTCGTTTTCGCTGGCTTCCGGATCACGCAAAATATCGGCTACCTGCTGTTGATGGGCCGGACGCAGCATGAATGACGCATCATGAAACGCCTGACGCGCCAGAAGAGTTAACGCTTCTGGTGCAACTTTCAAAATCTCCTGCCCTTCAAATTCAGATACGCTGACATGTTCGCTGGTCAGCAGGTAGTACTCGGTATCATCTTTTTTGAGTGGGAAAGGAGCCTGATAATGAAAGGGTTTGTTTGACATTGTTCTCTCACTTACTGCCTGGTTTGGTTATGCTCTGGGCGGGTGTTCCGTTGCCCTGTTAAAAGCGAGTAACAATATCCTACACACTTTTTTAACAAAAACTGAGACTAGTACGACTTTTTGCGGCTCCAGGTTACTTCCCGTAGGATTCTTGCTTTAATAGCGGGATTAATTTCCACATCTAAACAGGGATTGATCATGCAAAAACTCATTAACTCAGTGCAAAACTATGCCTGGGGCAGCAAAACGGCGTTGACTGAACTTTATGGCATGGAAAATCCGTCCAGCCAGCCGATGGCCGAGTTGTGGATGGGCGCGCATCCAAAGAGCAGTTCACGTGTGCACGATGCCGCAGGAGATATCGTTTCACTGCGTGATGTGATTGAGAGTGATAAAGCGACTCTGCTGGGAGATGCCGTTGCCAAACGCTTTGGCGAGTTGCCTTTCCTGTTCAAAGTATTATGCGCAGCCCAGCCGCTCTCCATTCAAGTGCATCCGAACAAACGCAATTCTGAAATCGGTTTTGCCAAAGAAAATGCGGCCGGTATTCCGATGAATGCCGCCGAGCGTAATTATAAAGATCCTAATCACAAGCCTGAGCTGGTTTTCGCCCTGACCCCTTTCCTCGCGATGAACGCATTTCGTGAGTTTTCCGACATTGTCTCCCTGCTTCAGCCAGTCGCGGGCGCACATCCGGCGATTGCTCACTTTTTGCAGCAGCCCAATGCCGAAAGTTTAAGTGAACTGTTTGCCAGCCTGTTAAATATGCAGGGTGAAGAAAAATCCCGCGCGCTGGCGATTTTAAAATCGGCGCTCGACAGCCAGCAGGGTGAACCGTGGCAAACGATTCGTTTAATTTCTGAATTTTACCCGGATGACAGCGGTCTGTTCTCCCCGCTATTGCTGAATGTGGTCAAATTGAATCCTGGCGAAGCGATGTTTCTGTTCGCTGAAACACCGCACGCTTACCTGCAAGGCGTGGCGCTGGAAGTGATGGCGAACTCCGATAACGTGCTGCGTGCGGGTCTGACGCCTAAATACATTGATATTCCAGAGCTGGTTGCCAACGTGAAGTTTGCAGCCAAACCGGCCAACCAGTTGTTGACCGAGCCAGTGAAACAAGGCTCAGAGCTGGACTTCCCGATTCCGGTTGATGATTTTGCCTTCTCGCTGCATGACCTTAGCGATGAAGAAACCACCATCAGCCAGCAAAGTGCCGCCATTTTGTTCTGCGTCGAGGGCGATGCAACGCTGTGTAAAGGTTCTCAGCAGTTACAGCTTAAACCGGGTGAATCAGCGTTTATTGCCGCCAACGAGTCACCGGTGACTGTCAAAGGCCACGGCCGTTTAGCGCGGGTTTACAACAAGCTGTAAGAGCTTACTGAAAAAATTAACATCTCTTGCTAAGCTTATTAAAGGCTTATAACACCTTCAGGCGGCCAGTCCGCCTGATTTTATTTTATGGATAATCATTATGAATAAATCGCTGGTAGCGGTAGGCGTCATTGTTGCGCTCGGCGTAGTCTGGACAGGCGGCGCATGGTACACAGGCAAGAAGATTGAAACCCATCTCGAAGACATGGTCGCGCAGGCGAACGCGCAACTCAAACTAACAGCTCCTGAATCCAACCTGGAAGTGAGTTATCAAAACTATCATCGCGGCGTATTCAGCAGCCAGTTGCAACTGGTGGTGAAACCCATTGCCGGGAAAGAAAATCCGTGGATTAAAAGCGGTCAGAGCGTCATCTTCAACGAATCGGTTGATCATGGTCCCTTCCCCCTTGCCCAGCTTAAAAAACTGAACCTGATTCCGTCGATGGCATCAATTCAAACCACGCTGGTCAATAATGAAGTAAGCAAACCACTGTTTGATATGGCAAAAGGTGAAACGCCTTTTGAGATTAACTCCCGCATTGGTTACAGCGGTGATTCCAGTTCCGATATTTCGCTCAAGCCACTGAATTACGAGCAAAAGGATGAAAAAGTCGCCTTTAGCGGCGGCGAGTTCCAGTTAAATGCAGACAGAGACGGCAAAGCCATCTCCCTGTCAGGGGAAGCACAAAGCGGTCGGGTGGATGCGGTTAACGAATACAACCAGAAAGTGCAGTTGACCTTTAATAATCTGAAAACTGACGGTTCCAGCTCACTGGCAAGTTTTGGTGAACGCGTGGGCAATCAAAAAGTCTCGCTGGAAAAAATGACCATTTCAGTGGAAGGCAAAGAGCTGGCATTGCTGGAAGGCATGGAGATCAGCGGTAAATCGGATCTGGTCAATGACGGGAAAACGATCAATAGCCAACTGGATTACTCGCTAAATAGCCTGAAGGTTCAGAATCAGGATCTGGGCAGTGGCAAGCTGACTTTAAAAGTCGGCCAAATTGATGGCGAAGCCTGGCATCAGTTTAGCCAGCAATATAACGCGCAAACTCAGGCGCTGCTGTCACAGCCAGAAATTGCCAACAATCCCGAACTTTATCAGGAGAAAGTGACGGAAGCCTTCTTTAGCGCCCTGCCGCTGATGTTGAAAGGCGATCCGGTGATTACTATCGCACCACTGAGCTGGAAAAACAGTCAGGGTGAAAGTGCGCTGAATCTGTCGCTGTTCCTGAAAGATCCGGCAACGACTAAAGAAGCGCCGCAAACGCTGGCGCAGGAAGTAGACCGCTCGGTTAAATCTCTGGATGCGAAACTGACCATTCCGGTGGATATGGCAACTGAGCTGATGACTCAGGTAGCGAAGCTGGAAGGATATCAGGAAGATCAAGCGAAAAAACTGGCGAAACAGCAAGTTGAAGGTGCGTCAGCAATGGGCCAGATGTTCCGTCTGACCACCTTGCAGGACAATACCATCACCACCAGCCTGCAATATGCTAACGGTCAGATCACGTTAAACGGACAGAAAATGTCGTTAGAAGATTTTGTTGGCATGTTTGCGATGCCAGCTCTTAACGTTCCGGCTGTACCGGCAATTCCGCAGCAGTAATTCACAGCCAAAACGCCGGAGAATTTTCACTCCGGCGTTTTTTCTCACTTCAGCATAAAGTCATACTGAATACTCATTTTCACATCCCAGTAATTCAGGCGATCGCCTAACGCGCTGCCGTCACGCTTTTCACGCCCTTTATCGGCTGCAAGAAAGAAATTCATCCCTTGTAGCGGCCCTTCGCTGACCCGATAGTTCATACCACCCAAGATACCCGCGCCTTCAATCCGCACGTCTCGTTTACTGGATTCATAGCCGCGGGTCACAATCGGTGCAAATGTCAGCGTAAATTGCGGGGTTAAACGATAATTGACGCCCAATTGCCAGGACTGCATTCCTTCGCGGTTACGATCAAGACTTAATGAAAAGGGATAGCCAATGTCGGTGTCCACTACGGCTCCATTCATCGCATGACGCAAATAACCGCCACTGCCAAATACGCTTCCCCACGGCGCGATCCAGGTCAATTGTCCACTAACCAACGCCGTTTCATTGGGCTGGCTGGTATTACGACTTAAACCTTCGAGTTGCGCATAAAAGCCGAGCAACTCCCCTTTCAACGTATAATTCGGGTCGAGCGGTATGCTTTTCTCGAGAATACTTTGTATCTGATTGGAAACATCTTTCTGTACCGATGCCCCCAGAGAATAGCGACTGGTATCATCATGCCAACTGGCGGCTAAAAAAGAACGTGCGCGATGTTTATCGTATTTTCCCGTCTGGCTGTTATAAACCCCTTCATCACGAATACCGGTTGTTGAATCGGTCCATAAAAATACTCGTGAACGCCACATTCCCCACAATTCAATATTTGGCGTTAAAGCCCAGTAACCTAACGCCCCTTCGGAAACAGTCGGCAATGTCCGTTGCGAACTACCAGCAATTAACGGAATGCGATAAGGTAAGCTGCCATAACTATAATCCGTCCCGAAGCGACCTAATTTAAGCAGGCTATTTTCACTGGGTTTTATTTTTACTGCCCCCAGGGCAAAGCCAAAACTTTTATCACCATCAAGATACCACCGGGTACTCATATCAGCACGAGCACCTAATTTATAAACATAATACGCCCCACCTTCGACACCAATAATATTAGAATAATAGCCACTATTAAAATCGAGTAATCCTCCCTGTACCCATGCGTAAATGTCTCTTCCCGCGCCAACACTGGGCTTGTCGGCCCTGCGCAATTCATTTTTCAGTCTGATGCGTAGTCCCGCTTCATCGTCAGCCAGTTGTGCCGCGTAAGCGGTGGTAAGGCCAGAGGCAGCCGTCAGGGAAATAACGGCCATGGCCACTATTTTTCTCATAGTTGCACCTTTGATGTTCTGATTATTTTTATGGAATATTAATTAGTGATATCGCTGATTAATTGCTGCTGCATTTGTTTGCGATTATCAATTTCAACTACGATTTCTTTGAATTTTTTATCCGTGAGCGGATAAAACCAGATTATTATAAATGCCAGTAGCATAAACCCGCAGGGTACTAAGGCAATTGATGTGCGGATCCCCATAATAACTTCCGGTGTTTGCACCTGATTGGCAATATATCCGCTTAATCCCAAAATAAAGGCGGGAATTGATCCTCCTATTGCCTGGCCGCATTTGCGCGTAAATGAGAATAGCGAATAGGTAAGTCCTTCAATCCGCACACCGGTCAGGTATTCACCGTATTCTACGGTATCGGCTTCCAGCGCCCACATCACGGTCATGGTAACGCCCTGACCAATTGAGGCAATGGCTAACGCAACCAGTGCCACCGGCAGCGACCAGACGGAAACCCAGAAGAACAGCAGATAACCACAGGTTCCCAGCAGCGCGCCAATCAGGAAGGTGTTCTTTTTACCGATTCTGGCGACCATCCCCGGCACCAGCGGTGCCGATGCCACGGTACCGACCAGGTTTTGCACCAGCACCAGTACGGTGAACAAGCCAGTATCATTCAACACATAGCGCACATAGAACAACAACGAGGCGCTAACAGCGAAGGTCGAAATCAGCACACACAGCGCTCCGATGCACAACATAAACAGCGGACGATTCCGTTTCAGCGTTTGCAGACTGATCTTCAATGACGGCTGTGCCACGATGCGTACCACATTCTCGCGCGTCGATTTAAAGCAGATGAAGTAAAGCACCATTCCGGCCATCGCCAGCACAATCGTCCAGAAATGGTATACCGACACCATCTCCTCCGGGCTGGAGTTCTTAATGCTCGGTCCTATCAGAAATGCCAGGCAGACAAAGGTCAATGAAGCGGCAATCCCGCGAGCCGCGCCCAGACGGGCGCGGGATTGTGGTTGTTGGGTCATCGCGGTAGCAAGTGAACCATAAGGAATATTCACCAGGCTGTAGCAAAGCCCGAGGCCCATGTAGGTCAAATATGCATACACCACTTTGCTGCTATGGCTCCAGTCGGTCGGCACCCAGAATACCAGTACGCTGAAGATCATTAACGGCGCTGTGCCGAAGAGTAAAAATGGGCGGAATTTTCCCCAGCGGGTATTCACACTGTCCACTACTCGCCCGGCCAGGACGTCGGCAAAGGCATCGAATACCCGCACCAGTAACAGCATGGTGCCCGCCGCAGCGGCACCGACGCCTGCGACGTCGGTGTAGTAACTCAACAGGAAGAGCGCCCCCATTGCGAAGGCGAAGTTATTGGCGACGTCACCGAGGCTGTAGCCGACGATGGTGCGCCAGGAGAGTTGTTGATTCATTGTTTGCCTCCCTGCTGCGGTTTTTCACCGAAATTCATGCCAGTCCAGCGTTTTTGCAGCAGGAAAGCCGCCGATTTCGGTTTGCGGTCGCGGGTGAAGATCCCTTTCTTGTTGCCGCCAACGCGCATAATGCCCTGCGAGGTCGCAAAATCAGCGAAGTTCCATACCTGTTCACCGACGACGGCGCTGACGCGATCAAAGACGCGGTGATACATATCCAGCCATGCACACTGATACTCTTCACTCCACATGTCGGTGTACATCGAGTGCAGACCCGCTAACGTATCTACGCCGTATTCGGTGATGATAATCGGCTGATGCAGTTTCTCTTGCCAGGCAAGCAGTTCTTTTTCCAGTACCTTCTCTGCCGTTTCCAAATCGCCGCTTTGGACATACCAACCGTAATAACGATTCAGGCACAGCACATCAAAGAGATCGCTGATGGTATCGGTGTGAGCGTCGCAGAACATTACATTGACGCAGGTGATCGGTCGCGTCGGGTCGAGTTTACGCGTTGCTTCCGCCAGTGGTGCGAAATATTCCCGTGCACCTTGCGGACGGGTATCCGGTTCGTTGGCAATACTCCACATCACCACGCTGGGGTGGTTTTTGTCACGCGCAATCAGCTCTTTAATCGCCTGTAAGTGCGCCTGCTGAGTTTCCCCGTTGACGGCCTCTTCGCTGTAGAGTTCTTTTGGCTTGTTACCCGCTTCAAATCCAATGCCTAAAGAGAGGTTAAAGCCGACGGCAGCAGTTTCATCAATCACCACAATGCCATTTTCATCAGCCCAGTCGAGCATCTCTTCAGCGTAAGGGTAATGCGAGGTACGGTAAGAGTTGGCACCAATCCAGTCCATCAATGCGTGATCGTGCACCATCAGCACGTTATCGAATCCTTTACCGCGTAAATCCGCATCTTCATGACGACCAAAACCAGTGAAGTAGAACGGTTTGTGGTTGATCAGGAACTGTTCGCCCTTCACTGCCACTGACCGGATGCCGACGCGCAGCGGGTAGATATCACACTCTGTCTGGCTTTTGGCTGTGACGCACAGTTCATAGAGATAACCTTCACCCGGTTGCCAGAGGTGCGGATTCACCACTTGCAAAGTCCCGCTGGTACCTTGTCCAGTTGCAACAACCTGTTGATCTGCATCACGCAGTTCAACGCTGACATCACCATTTGCCACCACCTGCCAGTCAATAGACGCGTGGTTACAGTCTTGCGCGACATGCGTCACCACGGTGATATCGCCCACCCAGGTGTTCGGTGTGGTGTAGAGCATTACGCTGCGATGGATCCCGGCGTAGTTAAAGAAATCATGGAAGTAAGACTGCTTTTTCTTGCCGTTTTCGTCGGTAATCACCATTCCCGGCGGGATAGTCTGCCAGTTCAGTTCGTTGTTCACACAAACGGTAATACGTACACTTTTCCCGGCAATAACATACGGCGTGACATCGGCTTCAAACGGCGTATAGCCGCCCTGATGCTCCATCACTTCCTGATTATTTACCCACACTTTGCCGTAATGAGTGACCGCATCGAAACGCAGGACGATACGCTGCCCCGTCCAGCCTTTCGGTATAAAGACTTCGCGCTGATACCAGACGTTGCCCACATAATTACGAATATCTGCATCGGCGAACTGATCGTTAAAACTGCCAGGCACAGCAATTGCCCGGCTTTCTTGTAACGCGCTTTCCCACCAACGCTGAGAGATTCCACAGTTTTCCCGATCCAGGCTGAATGCCCACAGGCCGTCGAGTTTTTTGATTTCACGAGTTGGGGTTTCTACAGGACGTAACATAAGGGACTCCTCATTAAGATAAAAATACTGGTCAACCTTTAATCTGATTAGTTAACCAATTCTGTGTTGCACACAGTTATCTGTGAGAAACCCATGGAAGAGAAATGGAAATAAAAAGAACTGACACCGCGATCAAAAAACCCAAAACTGCAATACCCACAGCGTGATATGGATCGCATTAATATTTAAAACAGCGTTGACAGAAGACACAAAATAAGCAATCGAACGCTCGTTCGAGTGCTTATAAAGCGATAAATTCCCATGACATATGGTTTCGACGAATGTTTTAGTGGGATTTTTCGACCAGGGGAGAACGCTTTTTGTTCAGCAGTGTTGAGGCATTGAACGCGGGCACTCTCTTCACCGGCCCGCGGAAAGTGAGGATCAGGATGCGGTCAAGATACCGCCAATCATCGCACGTAGCCCCTGGGCAAATAACGCTTCTCGCGCCAGGTCTTCCGCTTCGATATCGGCCAGCACGCCATAGGTCAGATCCAGCAGTAAACGAGAGGTCATTGCCGTGTTAATATCAGGGCTTATCTCGCCTTTTTGCTGGGCATCCCTCATGCGCTGGGCAATACATTCCGTGATGGTCAGATGTTTATTCTTAAGCATGGTGGCAACCTGTGGATTGCGCATCCCTTCTGCCATAATTTCGACCACCAGCGCTCGTTGTCCAAAGGCTTCATGGGTGAGAGAGACTATCGACTCGACCATATAGTCAACGAAATGGATCCCTTCAATCGGTTCCCGGAAGCGGGCCAACGCCCTCTCCTGGTCCTGGAGAATAATCGCCTGAATCAAGGCTTCTTTCGAAATGAAGTGGTGATAAAGCGTCCCGGGACTGATAGCGCAGGATTTACAGATGGCTTTCATTGAGGCACTGTGAAATCCATTTTCTGAAAAAATCTCTCTGGCAGCATTGAGGATCCGGGTCCGTGTCGGTTGTGCTTCAGTTTGCATGTTATCCATCGTTAAACCAATATAGTTAGCATGAATAACTAGTTTACCGCGTTGTCCGGTGAGCGCCTATCATTGCAGTTGAATTGTGCGAAGGTACACCCGTTTCGTTTACTATTTGCACGATAATTGGTCAACCAACAGGCGGAATTTGGCTACCAGTTGTCTGGTGGAGGCTTTTCCCTACTCGACAAGCGGTGTCGGTAAACAACACTCACTCGGTTGTTTACCGACCTGTTAGCGTATTAATTAAGTTCCTGTACCCCACCGCCGGAGACGGTGAGTATTTGCCCGCTTATCCAGCTGGCAGCTGGTGAACAGAGGAATAGCGCCGCGTTGGCAATATCTTGCGGTTGGCCCAGACGCCTGATTGGCGTGTGCTGCAACATTTTCTGTTCAATTTCTGGTGTAATAACGGATTTCAGGGCATCAGTTAATATTGCCCCAGGCGCTATGCCATTCACCCGAATATTTTTTTCACCCAGGTCAAACGCCATATTCCTGACCAGATGGCTGGCCGCCGCTTTAGATGACGCATAGGAGGTCATGTTTTTATTTTTATTTTCTGCCGCCATAGATGTGATGGTCAAAATAACGCCTCCGCCATTTTTTTCCATTTCAGGCGCAATGAGTTGTGACAGACGGAAAAAAGAAAACACATTCAGTTCATAAGCGCGGCGGAAATCCGCCATTGGCATATCAAACGGTTTAGGACCACCACCACCAGCATTGTTAACCAGAATATCAACTTTGCCCAGCTTACTGATGGCAAAGCCTGCCAGAGCAGATAACTCCTGTTCGGAAGTAATATCACAGCGCCAGGCAAATGCCTGCCCACCCAACTGTTGAATTTCATCTACAACATGATTAGCTGCATCGGCGTTAATATCACTGACCACTACAGATGCGCCAGCTGTCGCGAACGTAATGGCGATTTCTTTACCAATACCTGCACCCGCACCTGTAATGATGGCGCATTTTCCGTCGAGTCTCAGGTTGTCAGAATTAAACACATAAACCTCCTGTGAACTTCAGTAAAAATAAAAGGCACCGCCTGTGTGCCACATTTTTTATCATTAACCTTGAGGAAAGGACACTACCAGGTATAGCAGATAAAGAGAGGATTATTTCGCCGCAATGAGCCGGGCGGGAATAATAAGATTACGTGAATGCGTCTCTTCATGGGTGATTTTTTGCATCATGCGATCCGCAAGTGTCGTACCAAGTTCCCGCACAGGCGTGCTGGCCCAGGTAACGGGTATATCATCAAGTGCAGTTGACGTCGCATCGGTAAATGCCGCCAGTGAAACCTGTTGTTCAAAGTAACGATCGACGCCACTTTCGCCACTTTGTCGTCCTGCTTTCAGCAAGCCAAACCATGCCCCCATTGCAATGGTTTCGTTGTAACAAACCACGGCGCTGATGGTCGGGTTATGACGCAAAAGCGCCGTAATGGCTTCCGCAGCTTGCTTCTGACTCGAGGCACACTCCAGTACCCAATCACTGTGAAACGGCAGGCTGAATTTTAATAGTGTCGCGCAATAGCCACCCACTCGTTCCGCCCGGGTTAAAGAGGAACTTTGCCCTCCCAGCCAGGCAATACGCTGGTGTCCATTGCGAATGAGATGCTCCGTCAATAACTGCGCTGCCTGCATGTTATCCGGGCGAACAGTATCAACATCATCAAGATAACTGGCTCGGGAAGCGAAAATCACCGGGATACCTTTTTCTTCTGCCATGCGCCGCAGGTCATCACTGCTACCCGCCGCACCGGCAATGACGACGCCATCGACGCCCTGGTTCAGTAGCAGTGAAAAGCGCTGGGTCAGTTGCTCGCCGTCTTTACCGCCGTGGAGCAAAAAAACCATTCGCCCCTGCGCTTCCAGTGCCTCCGTCAGCCCGGCTGTTAATTCAGCGTAAAACGGCGCAGACAAGTCACGCACAATTAAGCCAACCACACCACTCTGCCCGCCGCGTAGTGCCGACGCCTGGCGATTGCGCACAAACCCCAGTTCTTCAATGGCGGCGTTAACACGTTCTCCTGTAGCGGTAGATATTCGCCCTTTGCCACTTAGCACCAGCGAAACAGTACTGACCGACACGCCCGCAGCCAGCGCAACATCATGAATGGTGATTTTTTTGGCGGTAGCCATGCAGATGACCTACTCCCTGATTTTGTGACAGATAAAACGTTTTACCTTTTATTTATCTTATACCCGCTATTATCGTTGCGTAATGTGATTTATGCCTCACTAAAATTTGATAAAACGTTTTATCTTCTCGCGCAATTTACTGAATCCAGATTGTTCTCTACGAGGAGTCGTTTTATGACGGCGAAAGCAGCACCAAAAGTCACACTGTGGGAATTCTTCCAGCAGCTAGGCAAAACCTTTATGTTGCCTGTCGCATTACTGTCGTTCTGCGGCATTATGTTGGGGATTGGCAGTTCCCTTAGTAGCCACGATGTCATCACACTGATCCCGGCATTGGGTAATCCTGTGTTGCAGGCCATCTTTACCTGGATGAGTAAGGTTGGTTCGTTCGCGTTTAGTTTCCTGCCAGTGATGTTCTGTATCGCCATCCCGCTGGGTCTGGCGCGCGAAAACAAAGGCGTCGCGGCGTTCGCTGGTTTTGTTGGTTACGCGGTAATGAACCTGGCGGTGAACTTCTGGTTGACCAATAAAGGCATTCTGCCGACCACCGATGCTGCTGTGCTGAAAGCCAATAACATTCAAAGCATTCTTGGGATCCAGTCGATCGACACCGGGATCCTCGGTGCGGTGATCGCCGGTATTATCGTCTGGATGCTGCATGAGCGTTTCCATAATATCCGCCTGCCGGATGCGCTGGCATTCTTCGGCGGTACGCGCTTCGTACCAATCATCTCCTCGCTGGTGATGGGCCTTGTCGGTCTGGTGATTCCATTGGTCTGGCCGATCTTCGCCATGGGCATTAGTGGATTAGGCCATATGATTAACAGCGCGGGTGATTTCGGACCTATGCTGTTTGGTACGGGTGAGCGTCTGCTGTTACCATTTGGTCTGCATCACATTCTGGTGGCATTAATTCGCTTTACCGACGCAGGCGGCACGCAGGAAGTCTGCGGTCAAACCGTCAGCGGCGCACTAACCATCTTCCAGGCGCAATTGAGTTGCCCGACCACTCACGGTTTTTCTGAAAGCGCCACGCGTTTCCTCTCGCAGGGCAAAATGCCTGCATTCCTCGGTGGTCTGCCAGGCGCAGCGTTAGCTATGTATCACTGTGCGCGCCCGGAAAATCGCCATAAAATTAAAGGCCTGCTGATTTCTGGCCTGATCGCCTGTGTCGTTGGCGGCACTACCGAACCGCTGGAATTCCTGTTCCTGTTCGTAGCGCCAGTTCTGTATGTCATCCACGCGCTGTTAACCGGCCTCGGCTTCACCGTCATGTCTGTGCTCGGTGTCACCATCGGTAATACCGACGGCAATATCATCGACTTTGTGGTGTTCGGTATTCTGCATGGACTGTCAACCAAGTGGTACATGGTGCCAGTGGTGGCGGCAATCTGGTTTGTTGTTTACTATGTCATCTTCCGTTTCGCTATCACCCGCTTCAATTTGAAAACCCCTGGCCGCGATAGCGAAATTGCCAGCTCAATCGAAAAAGCCGTTGCCGGTACGCCAGGTAAATCAGGTTACAACGTTCCGGCAATCCTCGAAGCCTTAGGCGGTGCCGACAATATTGTCAGCCTCGATAACTGCATTACTCGTCTGCGTTTGTCAGTGAAAGATATGTCCCTTGTTAATGTGCAGGCACTGAAGGACAATCGGGCAATTGGCGTAGTACAACTTAATCAACATAACCTGCAGGTTGTTATCGGGCCGCAAGTTCAGTCAGTCAAAGATGAAATGGCCGGTCTGATGCGTACTGTTCAGGCATAAGGATAAGATATGTTCGATTTTTCGAAGGTCGTGGATCGTCATGGCACATGGTGCACACAGTGGGATTATGTCGCTGACCGTTTCGGCACTGCTGACCTGTTACCGTTCACGATTTCAGACATGGATTTTGCCACCGCTCCCTGCATTATCGAGGCGCTGAACCAGCGCCTGATGCACGGCGTGTTTGGCTACAGTCGCTGGAAAAACGATGAATTTCTCGCGGCTATCGCCCACTGGTTTTCCACACAGCATTACACCGCCATTGATACGCAGTCGGTGGTATATGGCCCTTCCGTTATCTATATGGTGTCGGAGCTGATTCGTCAGTGGTCCGCTGTCGGTGAAGGTGTGGTGATCCATACCCCGGCCTACGACGCATTTTACAAAGCCATTGAAGGTAATCAGCGCACCGTGATGCCCGTTGCTTTAGAGAAGCGGGTTGATGGTTGGTTTTGCGATATGGGTAAACTGGAAGCCGTGTTGGCGAAACCGGAGTGTAAAATTATGCTCCTGTGTAGCCCTCAGAATCCTACCGGTAAAGTCTGGACTTGCGATGAACTGGAAACAATGGCTGACCTGTGCGAACGCTATGGTGTGCGCGTTATCTCCGATGAAATCCATATGGATATGGTATGGGGTGAGCAACCGCATATTCCCTGGAGCAATGTAGCTCGCGGCGACTGGGCGCTACTGACTTCTGGTTCGAAAAGTTTCAATATTCCGGCTCTGACCGGGGCTTACGGGATTATTGAAAATAACGACAGCCGTGAAGCGTATTTATCGGCCCTGAAAAGCCGTGATGGGCTTTCCTCCCCTGCGGTACTGGCGTTAACCGCCCATATCGCCGCCTATCAGCAAGGCGCGCCATGGCTAGATGCCTTACGCGTTTATCTGAAAGATAACCTGACGTATATCGCAGAGACGATGAACGCCGCGTTCCCTGAACTCAACTGGCAGATTCCCCAATCCACTTATCTCGCATGGCTTGATTTACGTCCGTTGAACATTGATGACAACGCGTTGCAAAAAGTCCTGATTGAACAAGAAAAAGTGGCAATCATGCCGGGATATACCTACGGTGAAGAAGGCCGTGGCTTTGTTCGGCTCAATGCCGGATGCCCACGTTCTAAACTGGAAAAAGGTGTCGCTGGATTAATTAACGCCATCCGAGCTGTACGCTAATTGCGATTGCGCAACGCAAATAATCGTTGCGCAATCGTAGATTTTTACCCTGCTTTGTTTTTATAATGGTGCGCACTTTTATATCCAGAAAAAGAGTGCGACCATGATTGATACCACCCTGCCATTAACTGATATCCATCGCCACCTTGATGGCAACATTCGTCCCCAGACCGTCCTTGAACTTGGCCGCCAGTATAATATCTCGCTACCTGCACAATCCCTGGAAACGCTAATTCCACACGTTCAGGTCATTGCCAACGAACCCGATCTGGTGAGTTTTCTGACTAAGCTTGACTGGGGCGTTAAAGTTCTCGCCTCGCTCGACGCATGCCGTCGCGTGGCGTTTGAAAATATTGAAGATGCTGCCCGAAACGGTCTGCACTATGTCGAACTGCGTTTTTCGCCAGGTTATATGGCAATGACGCATCAGTTGCCTGTTGCGGGCGTTGTCGAAGCCGTTATTGACGGCGTACGTGACGGTTGCCGCACCTTTGGTGTGCAGGCGAAACTTATCGGCATTATGAGCCGGACCTTTGGCGAAGCTGCCTGCCAGCAAGAGCTGGAGGCATTTTTAGCCCACCGTGATCAGATTACCGCACTGGATTTAGCCGGTGATGAACTTGGTTTTCCGGGGAGTTTGTTCCTCTCTCACTTCAACCACGCGCGTGATGCAGGCTGGCATATTACCGTCCATGCAGGCGAAGCTGCCGGGGCAGAAAGTATCTGGCAAGCCATTCGTGAGCTGGGAGCTGAACGCATTGGGCATGGCGTAAAAGCCATTGAAGATCGGGCGCTGATGGATTTCCTCGCCGAGCAACAAATTGGCATAGAATCCTGCCTGACCTCCAATATTCAGACCAGTACCGTGGCATCTCTGGCGGCACATCCGCTGAAAACGTTCCTTGAGCATGGTATCTGCGCCAGTATTAACACCGACGACCCGGGTGTTCAGGGCGTCGATATCATTCACGAATATACCGTTGCCGCGCCCGCTGCAGGTTTATCTCGCGAGCAAATCCGCCAGGCGCAGATTAATGGTCTGGAAATGGCTTTCCTCAGCGCAGAGGAAAAACGCGCACTGCGAGAAACAGTCGCAGCGAAGTAACAAAAATGGATGGTGCTAATTGCACCATCCCCTTTTCAAGCAAGGCACAAAGTCGAGCGATGTTTGGCGGACTCGATGCCCAGCTCAATCAACTCCATTACCTGAATGGCCTGACTTGCTGGCACCGGGTTTTCACCGTCGCCACTCAACGCATCACGAATGGCAGCATAGTAAGCCGGATAATTCCCCGGCACGGTCAACAGCGTTTCTTCAACACGTTCCTCGCCTTCAACACGGGTTAGTACACCGTCACGCATATCGTAGCCCCAGTCTTCCTGCGGCAGACGCTCACCATTTTTCAACCGCTCTTCCTGCGGATCGAGGCCGTATTTAACATAGCTGCCACGGGAGCCATGCACGATATAACGTGCTGACTCAGCTGCCGCCAACATGGTGCCGTGTAAAATGACCCGCCGCTGTGGGTAGGACAAAATGGCGTGGAAATAATCAGTCGACTGCGCCCCTGGGCGCAACTGTGCTAAATCCACCGTCATACTGACGGGTAAGCCAAAAAGCGTAATAGCTTGATCGAGCAAATGCGGTGCCAAATCGTACCAGATACCGCTGCCAGGGCCGCCCTGTTCACGCCAGCGATCGCGCACCTGCGGCCGAAAGCGGTCAAAATGAGACTCAAAGTACGCAACTTCACCCAGCGAGCCTTCCGCGAGCAAACCTTTTAGTGTCAAAAAATCGCTATCCCAGCGACGATTATGAAACACCGACAATACGCGACCCAGACTTTTTGCCAACGCATCCAGTTCTCGAGCTTGTGACAGTGTCACGGTAAAAGGCTTGTCGACGACCACATGTTTACCCGCTTCAAGCGCCGCTTTGGCTAACGGGAAATGGGTATCATTTGGTGTGGGAATGACAATCAAGTCTATGTTGGGATCATTAAAAAGATGCTTTGGTTCAGAGACAACCGCCACTGTTGGCCAGTCGGCTTTTACTTTTGTTTCGTCACTGCTGGAAATTACTGCCAGTTCTAGTCCGGGCGTGCCCGCAATCAGGGGCGCATGGAAGGTTTTGCTCGCATAACCATACCCAATCAACCCAACACGGATGTTGTCGCTCATTTCATTGCCTCTCAGAGAAGTACGATCGCTATTTGACACTATCCTTTACCCTCTCTCAACAGTTTAATAACCAGCCCGCAATAAGGGATGTTATTTAACTTAAGTCAAAGAAATGGCGAATTTTCTAATGATAAAAGCTAAATATCGCAAAAACCTCAGCAAAAATCTTGCTGGGGCAATTATTGCTAAGTAACATTTACCCCCTGAAGTTAATGGATCACTCAACATAGATGTGGGCAGTAATGAATCGTCTTATTGAATTAACAGGTTGGATCGTTCTTGTCGTTTCTGTCATTCTCCTTGGCGTGGCGAGTCACATTGACAACTACCAGCCGCCAGAACAGAGTACACCAGTACAACATAAGTAATACCTGCACTTGCAGAACAGCATGCAGCCCGTCCGGATGCATGTTTTAACTTGTCGGGTATTAAACCAGGAATTTATTATCTTGTGGTGTGTTGTCGGCGATTGGCAGGGATAGTAAAGCGCGTTACTCTTTTCATGACAGTATTTCATCCCTGAATATTTACCATCAGCACATTCTTATTATTGTTATTAAATAAGCGTTCACTTTTGGTGAAGTTTTATCATTACATATAATACCTACCACTTTGGTATTAATTATTTTATAGGCCTTTTATGACTGTTCAGGACTACTTATTAAAATTTCGCAAAATCAGTTCACTCGAAAGCCTGGAAAAACTCTACGATCATCTTAATTACACACTGACGGACGATCAGGACCTTATCAACATGTATCGCGCCGCCGATCACCGCCGCGCAGAGCTGGTGTCTGGCGGGCGTTTGTTTGACCTGGGCCAGGTGCCGAAGTCCGTCTGGCATTATGTCCAATAAAGAAAGTAGCGATTGATAATAAAAACCTTATAATAACGCCCCTAAAATTAGATTTGCCTGTTTGCTGTCGCTATTCTGGAGAACCTATGACCACCACAACGCCACAACGTATTGGAGGCTGGTTGCTTGGCCCTTTGGCCTGGCTGTTAGTCGCTCTATTGAGTACGACGCTGACGCTGTTACTGTATACCGCAGCGTTATCTTCTCCTCAAACATATAAAACGATCGGCGAACAAGCACTGACAACGCAAATCTTATGGGGCGTTTCTTTTATTACCGCCATCGCCATGTGGTATTACACTTTGTGGTTGACCATCGCTTTCTTTAAACGTCGGCGTTGTGTTCCTAAACACTATATTATCTGGCTACTGATCTCCGTATTACTGGCTGTTAAAACCTTCGCTTTTTCGCCAGTTGCAGATGGCGTAGCCGTGCGCCAGTTGTTGTTCACTTTGCTGGCAACCGCATTGATAGTCCCCTATTTCAAACGCTCGTTGCGGGTCAAAGCGACGTTTGTGAATCCGTAATAACCTTACAGTTAACCTGTTGTCGCCTGCTCTGGATTAACGGATAATAGGCGGCTTTTTTATTTCAGGCCGAAAAATGACTGACTACCTGTTACTGTTTGTCGGAACTGTACTGGTCAATAACTTTGTACTGGTTAAGTTTCTGGGCCTCTGTCCGTTTATGGGCGTTTCCAAAAAGCTGGAAACTGCAATGGGGATGGGGCTGGCAACAACATTTGTGATGACGCTGGCGTCAATCTGCGCCTGGCTTATCGACACGTGGATCTTGATTCCACTCAACCTGATTTACCTGCGCACGTTAGCGTTTATTTTAGTGATCGCTGTAGTGGTGCAGTTCACCGAGATGGTGGTGCGTAAAACCAGCCCGGTGCTTTATCGTCTGCTGGGGATTTTTCTGCCGCTTATTACCACCAACTGTGCGGTGCTTGGTGTCGCGTTGCTGAATATTAATCTCGGGCATAATTTCTTGCAGTCGGCGCTGTACGGTTTTTCAGCAGCTGTCGGCTTCTCGTTGGTGATGGTGCTTTTCGCAGCCATCCGCGAGCGCCTGGCTGTGGCTGATGTCCCGGCACCTTTTCGTGGTAATGCCATTGCGCTGATTACCGCAGGTCTTATGTCTCTGGCCTTTATGGGCTTTAGTGGTTTGGTGAAGTTGTAATGAATGCTATCTGGATTGCCGTTGCCGCCATCAGCCTGCTGGGCCTGGCGTTTGGCGCCATTCTGGGTTATGCCTCCCGCCGTTTTGCGGTGGAAGACGATCCGGTCGTTGAGAAAATTGACGAAATTTTACCGCAGAGCCAGTGTGGTCAATGCGGTTATCCTGGCTGCCGGCCGTATGCGGAGGCTATCAGTTGCAACGGTGAAAAAATCAACCGCTGCGCCCCTGGTGGCGAAGCTGTAATGCTGAAAATTGCCGAGTTGCTCAACGTCGAACCACAGCCGCTGGATGGCGAAGCGCAGGAGTTGACGCCTGCGCGTATGGTAGCGGTTATCGATGAAAATAACTGTATTGGCTGCACTAAGTGTATTCAGGCGTGTCCGGTGGACGCCATTGTCGGCGCTACCCGAGCAATGCATACCGTCATGAGCGATCTGTGCACAGGTTGTAATCTGTGTGTAGACCCATGCCCAACGCATTGCATCTCCTTACAACCGGTTGCAGAAACGCCAGACAGCTGGAAATGGGATCTGAACACCATTCCCGTGCGCATCATTCCCGTGGAACACCATGCTTAAGTTATTCTCTGCTTTCAAAAAAAATAAAATCTGGGACTTCGATGGCGGCATTCATCCACCGGAGATGAAAACTCAGTCCAACGGTACTCCCCTGCGCCAGGTTCCGCTGGCGCAGCGATTTGTTATTCCACTGAAACAGCATATTGGTGCTGAAGGCGAGCTGTGCGTTAACGTTGGTGATAAGGTACTGCGCGGACAGCCACTCACCCGTGGACGCGGCAAAATGCTACCGGTTCACGCACCAACGTCTGGCACCGTTACGGCTATTGCGCCCCACTCTACGGCTCATCCTTCAGCGTTAGCTGAATTAAGCGTGATTATTGATGCCGATGGGGAAGATTGCTGGATCCCACGTGACGGTTGGACCGATTATCGCTCACGCACTCGGGAAGAATTAATCGAACGCATTCATCAATTTGGCGTCGCCGGACTGGGTGGTGCTGGCTTCCCTACTGGCGTTAAATTGCAGGGCGGCGGCGATAAAATCGAAACGTTGATCATTAATGCCGCAGAATGCGAGCCATACATTACCGCCGATGACCGTTTGATGCAGGATTGCGCCGCCCAGGTCGTAGAAGGTATTCGCATTCTCGGGCATATTCTACAGCCACGCGAAATTCTGATCGGAATTGAAGATAACAAACCGCAGGCAATTTCCATGCTGCGTGCAGTGTTGGCGGATTCTCACGATATTTCTCTGCGAGTTATTCCGACCAAATATCCCTCTGGCGGCGCCAAACAGTTAACCTACATCCTGACCGGAAAGCAGGTTCCACACGGCGGTCGTTCATCAGATATCGGCGTGTTAATGCAAAACGTCGGCACGGCTTACGCAGTGAAACGAGCCGTTATTGATGGCGAGCCGATTACCGAGCGTGTCGTGACGCTGACTGGCGAAGCAATTGCACGCCCCGGCAACGTCTGGGCACGACTGGGTACGCCGGTCCGTCATTTATTGAACGATGCAGGATTCTGCCCTTCTGCCGATCAAATGGTGATTATGGGCGGCCCGCTAATGGGCTTTACCTTGCCGTGGCTGGATGTTCCGGTCGTAAAAATCACCAACTGTTTACTGGCACCGTCTGCCAATGAACTTGGCGAACCACAGGAAGAACAAAGCTGCATCCGTTGTAGCGCCTGTGCTGATGCCTGCCCTGCAGATCTCCTGCCGCAACAGTTGTACTGGTTCAGCAAAGGCCAGCAGCACGATAAAGCCACTACACATAACATTGCCGATTGTATTGAATGCGGGGCCTGTGCGTGGGTTTGCCCAAGCAATATCCCTCTTGTGCAATATTTCCGTCAGGAAAAAGCCGAGATTGCCGCCATTCGTCAGGAAGAAAAACGCGCAGCCGAAGCAAAAGCACGCTTTGAAGCTCGTCAGGCACGTCTGGAACGTGAAAAAGCCGCACGTCTTGAACGACACAAGAACGCGGCGGTTCAACCTGCGGCCAAAGACAAAGATGCGATTGCTGCCGCACTGGCACGCGTAAAAGAAAAACAGGCCCAGGCCACACAGCCTATTGTGATAAAAGCTGGCGAACGCCCGGATAACAGCGCGATTATTGCGGCACGGGAAGCGCGTAAAGCGCAAGCCAGAGCGAAACAGGCTGAATTGCAACAGACTAACGAAGCCGCAACCGTTGCCGATCCGCGGAAAGCGGCAGTGGAAGCCGCAATTGCTCGCGCCAAAGCACGCAAGCAGGAGCAACAGACTGCTAACGAAGAGCCGCAGAAACAGGTTGACCCGCGTAAAGCTGCCGTCGAAGCGGCTATCGCCCGTGCTAAAGCTCGCAAGCAGGAGCAACAGCCTGCTAACGAAGAACCGCAGGAACAGGTTGATCCGCGTAAAGCTGCCGTTGAAGCCGCTATCGCCCGTGCCAAAGCGCGCAAGCTGGAACAGCAGCCTGCTAACGAAGAACCGCAGGAACAGGTTGATCCGCGTAAAGCTGCCGTTGAAGCCGCTATCGCCC
>NZ_VATM01000013.1:0-119158 GCF_005781075.1 Escherichia sp. E2562
AGTTTTTGTTGACCACTACAGATCGTTGATTTCAAAAGGCCCAGGGGGAGTATAGGTCTGATAAATAACATAACCATTTTGTTTAATCGTTACCTGAGCATTACTTTTAGCAATGCCGCGCACAGTAGGGGCAAAGCCACTTTGGCTATCCGGCAGCATGTTTTCGTCGGACTCAAGTTTAGCACCGCGAATACTCACGCTGTCGAAAACATCTGATGAAGACCAGGTATCACCCAGTGTTAATTCACTTTTGAACGGAATAATTACCCGTTGTAACGTACTACTCACATGTGCAATTTTACCCGGAGAATTACCTGAACGACTCCATGTAGAATAATCACGAAAACGCCACGCACCTAAATTTAAACCTGAACGAAGATTTAAATAATAACTATCAGACGCATAGTCTCCACGATCGCTGTTACCAGAAAAGTCATAATTAATAAGAACAGCCGGGATACCATTATCCCATTCCTCAGGTGGGATATAACCACGTGCTTCATGCTTTAATATTGCCTGCGGGAAGGTCAGTTTGAGTCGTTGCGCATCCAGTTCAGGAGTATATTGAACTTCAGCAAACCATATACGTAAATCGAGACAATGATTTCCCTCTGCTTGCGCCTGCTCCGGCAATGCACTTTTGTTAATTCCTAAAGTAACTAACTCATCGAGCGAAAAACAGGGAATCAACTGATTCTGCTCATCAGCTTTGAAAGTAACCTTACGTGATGTCAAAGGCGAATCATTGACCCATATTTCAACCTCATAGCTACCTGGCAGATACGTCATCCCTTTCTCAAAACGAGATAAATCAGCAACAGCTTCTGTATCACCCGACAAAAAGGCAGGATTAAAGCGCATACCCGCCACTGAACACGTAGGCAAAAGTGTCAGGAGAAGCGGTATACACAGCCTCATCTGCTTTTTCCTTGCCATCCAGTGTTCGAGTTTTCTGAGCTTTAGGTTCATATCCCTGACCTGAGTTGCTTTAACGTTTTAATCTTCCAGGTTTATTGCATCGTTCCCTTTTGCCTGGCCGTTGTGGCACCGTAATCATTGATAGTTTGATAAGTAATTTCGCCCGCTAACGTCACCGGAGAAGAAACTGTGATGTCACTTTTCGGGGGAACAAACGCATTGGGTAATTTTGCCCCTTGCATCCTGATTCCTGTCACCGTCAGGTAATAGGGAGAAGGATTAATGATTCTCAGCTGTTTACCTTCGTATTTAAATCGCAGCATATCCCGTGCTTTACCAGCCTGAATGGGTAAATTAGTCGGACGGTAAAATAATTTAATTCTGTTTTGTAACGCCAGTTGCAACGTGTTTTTCTGAGTATTCTTCTCATCCGTCGGCGGAATCGCTTTCACATTCATCCAGAATAATGTTTCACGATCAGTCGGTAACTGTGTTTTACCAATAAACATTATCCTCAATGATGCCTCTTTTCGCGTTGGCAACATAAATAAAGGAGGCGTAACCACAAAATCCTGACTTTTTTTACTGCTTTGATTGTCATCAATCCATGACTGGATTAAATAGCTGGTGTTAGCCCCACCATTCTGTACACTTAACGTAATCTGCTGACTGTCAGATGGATAAACCAGACGCGTAGAACCAAGACCGAAACCACCCGCAGCCATAGCGTTGACAGATATGGCGGACAGCAAAAATAGAGCCGCTGCCCTTATGGCATATTGAGTCTTCAGCAAAGAATTTATATTTCTATTGGCTAAACATTTATTTTTTGAAATCCATCTCATACTGCATCCTTGTAGATGAAATTAATTGTAATTACTGATACGTGTCTATTTATTATAAATAAACACGTAATATTAATTTCAGGCTACAATTAACTGTAACCTGAAATTATCTTGCTGTAATTATTCGTACAGCACAACGAAACTTGCCGTAGCTTTCACCAGACCTGGTGCAACGGTACTACCGTTCTGCGCATAGCCCGCAGTAAACGCCGCAGTATAATCATGTTTGGCTGCATCGCCAGGAATCACGTAAGCTGCCGAAGAACTACTCCCCTGAGGAGTTTGTGTATTCAGTTTAATCAGACCATCAGCTGTCGTGTTTTTAGAATAAATACGAATCCCTACACCTGTTGCACCTGCTTCGCCAGTACTATCAGCATCAGCGGCCCCTTCAACTTCATTGGCAAGCGTCTGGTTGGCACCGTCTGCGATGCCAGTAAAACGAAACTCAATGTTTTGGCTGTCTGTATTGCTACAGTCGGTCAGTTTAATGTTGAAGTCAGTCTGGTTACTGGCGCCCGTCGCTTCGGTATCAATGCCCGTGAAAGCGTTAGAAGGTACGACCGGCAGTACCACTTCTATCTGTTTCGATTCTGTAGCAACCTTACACGTCGCTTTAACCACACGACCAGTAAAGCGGATGTTTCCGCCCATTGCATCGGTGTTGCTATCCATATCGGTGAGTTTTGGATAATCAACGGTACCCCAGTCTTTATCCGCACCACCAAATTGTGATGCATCGCCTGGCTCAGCGATTACCGCAGTTGACATCAGCATACCTGATGCGAGTAAAACTACGGATAAATTAGATAGATTGAATTTCATTTATACCTTTCCTTTTGTTAAAAAATCCAAGCAATATTGGCGATTATTTTTACATTCAGCTTTAACAAATCACATTATTTAAATGAATAAAGCTGGTGTGGTTAATCCCAGAAAAATTAAGAGATAGAATGGCTGGAAAATATTATATGAGCTGCTTGGTAATGTAACTAAAAGAATCAATGCTCGCAATAATTGACTTTATATAAAAATACAGTCATTTGAAAACAAAGGAGTTTATTTTAGAAAGAAGAACTGAGGAGTGAGTAAATATATAAACACGACAAATGATTTATTATTTATTTATAATGTTCGTTATATGGAACATTCCCTGATGAGGAACCTTATTAATAAATAACAAATATTAATTATATATTGATAGCATATGTAAATTTTCATGATATTTTGTTTATCTGATATAAAAATGCCGTGTGCCCATTAACGGTAGCTTTAAGGGAACACACGGCAGTTATCACTTTACGAACTTACAATCTCACTGGATCAATATGCCAGATATGATCGGCGTACTCTTTTATCGTACGGTCTGAAGAGAAGTAGCCCATATTGGCGATGTTCAGCATCGCTTTTGCAGTCCACTCTTCCTGACGCTCGTAGAGTTCGTCGACTTTATCCTGACAATCGACATAGCTGCGATAATCCGCCAGCACCTGATAGTGGTCGCCAAAGTTGATCAGCGAATCAACCAGATCGCGGTAACGGCCTGGGTCTTCAGGGCTGAACACGCCGCTGCCGATTTGCGTCAGCACCTGATGCAGCTCTTCATCTTTCTCGTAGTATTCACGCGGTTTGTAACCCTGACGACGCAGTTCTTCCACTTCTTCCGCAGTGTTACCAAAAATAAAGATATTGTCATCACCGACATGATCCAGCATCTCGACGTTCGCGCCGTCCAGCGTACCGATAGTCAGCGCGCCGTTAAGAGCAAACTTCATGTTACTGGTGCCGGAGGCTTCCGTCCCCGCCAGTGAAATCTGTTCAGACAGATCGGCCGCCGGAATGATCAACTGCGCCAGACTAACGCTGTAGTTCGGAATAAACACCACTTTCAGCTTGTCGCCAATCTGCGGATCGTTGTTGATCACTTTAGCAACATCGTTGATCAAATGGATAATGTGCTTCGCCATGTAATAAGCCGAAGCGGCCTTGCCGCCAAAAATATTCACGCGCGGCACCCAATTAGCATCCGGATCGGCCTTGATACGGTTATAACGAGTGATAACGTGCAACACATTCATCAATTGACGTTTGTATTCGTGAATACGTTTGATCTGCACATCAAACAGCGCCTTCGGATTCACCACCACATTCAACTGCTGGGCGATGTACTCGGCCAGACGTTTTTTGTTATCCAGCTTCGCCTGATGCACCGCATGGTTGACCATCGGGAAATCACAGTGCTGTTGCAGCTCGCTCAGCTGGCTAAGGTCGGTGCGCCAGTTACGGCCCAGGTGTTCGTCCAGCACGGCTGAAAGCGATGGGTTTGCTACCGCCAGCCAGCGACGCGGCGTCACACCGTTGGTAACGTTGGTGAAACGACCCGGGAAGATTTTCGCAAAATCAGCAAACAGTGACTGCACCATCAGGTTAGAGTGCAACTCCGAAACACCGTTGACTTTATGACTCACGACAACCGCCAGCCAGGCCATCCGCACACGACGCCCGTTGGATTCATCAATGATTGACGCCCGTCCCAGCAGGTCAGTGTCGTTCGGATACTGCTCTTGCAAGGTTTTCAGGAAATAGTCATTAATTTCAAAGATTATCTGCAAGTGACGCGGCAGAATTTTACCCAGCATATCTACCGGCCAGGTTTCCAGCGCCTCGCTCATCAGCGTGTGGTTGGTGTAAGAGAAGACCTCGCAACACACTTCAAAAGCGTCATCCCAGCTGAATTTATGCTCGTCAATCAGCAGACGCATCAATTCAGGAATCGACAGCACCGGATGGGTGTCATTGAGATGAATCGCGATTTTATCTGCCAGATTATCGTAGGTTTTATGCAGCTGATAATGGCGGCTTAAAATGTCCTGAATGGTCGAGGAAACCAGGAAGTATTCCTGACGCAGACGCAGTTCACGCCCGGAATAAGTGGAGTCGTCCGGGTACAGTACGCGAGATACGTTCTCGGAGTGGTTTTTGTCTTCCACCGCCGCGAAGTAGTCACCCTGATTGAATTTACCCAGGTTAATTTCGCTACTGGCTTGTGCGCTCCATAAACGCAGGGTATTAGTTGCGTCAGTGTCATAGCCGGGGATTATCTGGTCATAAGCAACGGCCAGAATTTCTTCAGTTTCAATCCAGCGAGTTTTCTTGCCTTCTTGCTGAATACGTCCGCCAAAACGCACTTTGTAGCGCGTGTTGTGTCGTTTAAATTCCCACGGGTTGCCGTACTCCAGCCAGTAGTCCGGTGACTCTTTCTGGCTGCCGTTAACGATGTTCTGCTTGAACATGCCGTAGTCGTAACGAATACCGTAGCCGCGACCTGGTAACCCTAAAGTCGCCAGTGAATCCAGGAAGCAGGCTGCCAGACGCCCCAGACCGCCGTTCCCGAGGCCAGGGTCATTTTCCTCATCAATCAACTCTTCGAGATTCAATCCCATCGACTCCAGCGCCCCCTGGACATCGTCATAAATACCTAACGACAGCATGGCGTTGGAGAGAGTACGACCGATCAAAAACTCCATCGACAGATAGTAAACCTGACGAGTTTCTTGCGACAGCTGGGCACGATTCGAGCGTAACCAGCGCTCCACGAGACGATCGCGCACAGCAAATAACGTTGCGTTCAGCCATTCATGTTTATTGGCAACAACAGGATCCTTGCCAATCGTAAACATCAGCTTATAAGCGATAGAGTGCTTAAGAGCTTCTACGCTAAGCGTGGGCGATGAATATGTAAACGGAGCATTCATATAGGCGTTTCCTGAAAACTATTTCAAGCGATAGTAAAGCTCACGGTACGACTTCGCCGCGACCTGCCAGCTAAAATCCATTGCCATAGCCTGACGTTGCACAAACCGCCACAATGAAGGGCGGGACCACAGAACAAAAGCGCGTCGAATAGCCCGTAACAACGACCAGGCATTACTATCTTCAAAGACAAACCCACTGGCGACGCCATCTGCAAGGTTCTCAAGAGAACAGTCAGAAACCGTATCAGCAAGCCCACCGGTACGCCGCACTAACGGCAGCGTGCCGTACTTCAATCCATAAAGTTGCGTTAAGCCGCACGGTTCAAAACGACTGGGCACCAGAATGACGTCCGCGCCGCCCATAATGCGATGCGAAAATGCTTCGTGATAACCAATCTGTACACCAACCTGACCGGGGTGTTCCGCTGCTGCAGCAAGGAAACCTTCCTGCAATACCGGATCGCCCGCGCCGAGCAGCGCCAGTTGTCCGCCCTGTTCCAGAAGGCCCGGTAAGGCCTCTAACACCAGATCCAGGCCTTTCTGGCTGGTCAGACGGCTCACCACTGCAAAAAGCGGCACTTTATCGTCAACCTTAAGCCCCATTGCGATTTGCAACTGGCGCTTATTCTCCGCTTTATCCTCCAATGAATCGCGGGTGTAACGCGAGGCTAAAAGTAAGTCCGTCTCTGGACTCCAGATTTTCTCGTCCACGCCGTTCAGTACGCCGGAAAGTCGCCCTTCACGATGACGCTGCTGAAGTAAACCTTCCATACCGTAGGCAAACTGTGGTTCAGTAATCTCGCGAGCGTAGGTCGGACTAACCGCTGTAATATGGTCAGCGTAATACAGTCCGGCTTTCAGGAAAGAGAGTTGCCCGTTGAACTCCAGCCCGTGAACATTAAAGAATGACCATGGCAATTGGATGTCATTCATGTGATGTGCATAAAACATGCCTTGATAGGCCAGATTGTGCACAGTAAACACCGACTTCGCCGGACGCCCGCGTGCCGCCAGATACGCAGGCGCAAGGCCGGCATGCCAGTCGTGCGCGTGCACCACATCAGGGCGCCAGAATGGGTCCAGCCCACTGGCCATTTCTGCCCCGACCCACCCCAACAGCGCAAAACGCAACACGTTGTCAGTGTAGGCAAATAAGTTGGTATCGTGATACGGGCTTCCGGGACGATTGTAGAGATGCGGCGCGTCAATCAGGTAAATACCAACCCCGTTATAATGTCCGAACAGCAGCGTGATATGCCCGGCAAAGGTATCACGACGAGATACCACCTGCGCATCGGTCACGCCACGGCGAATATCGGGAAATGCAGGCAACAGTACGCGAGCGTCAACGCCGTCTGCGATTTGTGCTGCGGGTAATGCCCCAATAACATCAGCCAGACCGCCGGTTTTAAGCAGCGGGAACATCTCTGAACATACATGTAAAACCTGCATTATCGCTCCTGTTTATACCCTAACTTCCGTAGCATTTCGCGCGTAACCAGCACGATGCCTTCTTCTGAACGATAGAAACGACGTGCATCTTCCTCTGCATCCTCACCAATCACCATGCCTTCCGGAATGACACACGCGCGGTCAATGACACAGCGGCGCAGACGGCACGAGCGACCTACCCATACTTCCGGTAACAATACGGCGGAATCAATGTTGCAGAATGAATTAACACGAACGCGCGAGAACAGAACGGACTGCACCACCACTGAACCAGAGATTACACAACCGCCGGAAACCAGTGAGTTAAGGGTCATCCCATGGCTACCAGAGCGATCCTGAACGAATTTCGCTGGTGGCAATGATTCATTGTAGGTGCGAATTGGCCAGTTGCGATCGTACATATCCAGTTCCGGCACCACAGAGGCCAGATCAAGGTTCGCTTTCCAGTAAGCTTCCAGCGTTCCCACATCGCGCCAGTACGGCTCGGCGTCTGGGTCAGACTGTACGCAAGAGAGAGGGAATGGATGCGCATAAGCCAGGCCTTCTTCGGTGATTTTTGGAATCAAATCTTTACCAAAGTCGTGGCTGGAATTTTCATCACGATCGTCTTCTTCCAGCAATTCATATAGATAGTCGGCGTCAAAGACGTAGATACCCATACTCGCCAGAGATTTGCTCGGATCGTTTGGCATTGATGGCGGGTTAGCAGGTTTTTCAACAAATTCGATAATTTTATCGTTTTCATCGACTGCCATAACGCCAAATGCAGAGGCTTCTTCAATCGGTACTGGCATACAAGCAACAGTACAACGCGCACCTTTTTCGACGTGGTCGATAAGCATTCGCGAGTAGTCTTGCTTGTAGATGTGGTCACCAGCCAGGATCACCACATACTCCGCTTTATAGCGGCGGATAATATCGAGGTTTTGAGTGACCGCGTCTGCGGTACCGCGATACCAGTTTTCCCCTTTCATTCTCTGCTGCGCGGGCAGCAGGTCGACAAACTCGTTCATTTCTTCATTGAAGAACGACCAGCCACGCTGAATATGCTGCACCAGGGTGTGAGACTGGTACTGGGTGATCACGCCCATACGACGGATCCCAGAGTTGATGCAGTTGGACAGCGCAAAGTCGATAATGCGGAACTTACCGCCGAAGTGTACGGCAGGCTTTGCTCTCTTATTGGTTAAATCCTTCAGGCGGGTACCACGTCCTCCCGCCAGTATCAGGGCAACAGATTTCAATGGCAGCTGGCGCGCCAACATTAAGTGATCGTTCTTCTCTAAACTAACCATGACTAACTCCTTTTTTATCATCTCTGGAACACACACAATCCGTGTGCAGGTCCCGGCCAGACAGCCGTAATCACTGGGTTATCCTCTCCAGCGAATGGGGGAATGGCGTGCCACTCCCCAGCAGGTAAAACAATCTCTGTTACCTCAAGCGTGGCGTTTATTGCGATCAAAAAACGATCCGAAAGCAAAATTTGCAGCTGCTTTGGCCCGTTTTGCCACTCATCCGAGCTTAAAGGTTGAGCATATCGATTCAGCCAACGGACATTGCCATCGCCTTCTTCCCACCAGCGATCCTCTACCAAAGCAGGAATGCGCTTGCGCAAATGGATTAACGCGGCGGTAAACCCCGTTAACCCACTGTTTGCCTGCGACCAGTCCAACCACGTTAGTTGGTTATCCTGACAGTAGGCATTGTTATTGCCATGCTGGCTGTGACCATGTTCATCACCTGCCAGTAACATCGGCGTACCCTGGGAGAGCAACAACGTCGTTAACAGGGCGTGAATGCTGTCGCGCCGCCGTTCAATCAAATCAAGAGTACCGCCTAACCCTTCTTTACCATGATTGTTACTGTAATTGTTGTTGGTCCCGTCGCGATTTTCCTCTCCATTTGCTTCATTGTGTTTATGGTTGAAACAAACGCAGTCGCGAAGCGTAAAACCGTCATGCGCAGTGACGAGATTAATCGCAGCGCTCGGCAGACGGCCATTACGTTTAAAAACATCGCTGGAGGCGGCAAAACGCCCGGCAAACTCACCCAGCGACAAGTTATAGTGCAGCCAGAAACGGCGTGCGGCGTCGCGGAAATGATCATTCCACTCGGCAAACAGCGGTGGGAAATTGCCCACCTGATAACCACCTGGCGCGATATCCCACGGTTCGGCAATCAACTTCACTTGCGAAAGCACTGGGCAATTCTGGATAGCCGTAAACAGCGGCGCATCCTGACGAAACTCCGGTGTTCGCCCCATGACTGCTGCGAGATCGAAGCGGAAACCATCAACGTGGCAGGTTTCCACCCAGTAGCGTAGACAGGCGCTGGCGTACTCCACTACCGCCGGATGGCTCAGATTGAGCGTATTACCACAGCCGGTCCAGTTGTGATAATCGCCGTCTTCTCTTATCCAATAATAGCTACGGTTGTCGATCCCGCGCAGTGAGAATACCGGGCCGTCCAGGTCCAGTTCCGCACTGTGGTTAAGTACGATGTCGAGAATAACTTCAATACCCGCCTTGTGCAGGGCTTTCACTGCGTCGCGGAATTCGTCCAACGCCGTTTCGGGCGAGCTGGCATATGCCGGATGCAACGCAAACAGCGCCACCGGATTGTAGCCCCAGTAGTTACTTAGCCCCATGCGTTGCAGGCGCGGTTCACTGGCAAACTGCGCCACTGGCAACAGTTCCAGTGCGGTAATACCCAACCGTTTTAAATAGTTGATCATCACCGGATGGCCGAGCGCTTTATAGGTGCCGCGGATCTCAACCGGGATCTCCGGATGCAGATAGGTTAATCCTTTGACATGGGCTTCATAAATGATGGTGCTGCCCCACGGCGTGCGCGGCGGGGCATCATCCTCCCAGTCATAGTGATCGACCACCACCACGCATTTCGGCGCAATGGCGGCGTTGTCACGATAATCAGGTTCATTATGGCCTGCATGCAGCAGCGGGTTATCTTTAAACTCACCCTCAATTTGCCGCGCGCAAGGATCAATCAACAACTTCGCCGGGTTAAAGCGATGCCCCACGGCAGGTTGCCAGGGGCCATGTACGCGATACCCATAGTGCAAACCCGGGCGAGCATCCGGCAAGTAACCGTGCCAGACATCGCCGCTGCGTCCTGGCAAGTCATACCGGTGTTCTATGCCCTGAGCGTCAAACACACACAGCTCTACCCGCTCGGCATGAGCGGAAAAGAGCGTGAAGTTGACGCCCTGGCCATCATAGTGCGCGCCAAGGGGAGCAGGTTTGCCAATGGCGAGTTGTGTCATTCTCCCTCCCGCACCAGCCAGATAGTGGCCAGCGGTGGTAGAGTAAGGCTCAATGAATGCTGACGACCGTGGCTGGCGATCTCATCGCTATGTACCGCGCCGCCATTGCCAGCATTGCTGCCGTGGTAGTGCATGGAATCGGTGTTGAGAATCTCACGCCACTTACCTGGCTGATTAATGCCAAAGCGATAATCATGGCGCGGCACCGGCGTAAAGTTGCTGGCAACGATAATTTCGTTACCCTCTTTATCGCGACGCACAAAGATCAGCACCGAGCGCTCATGGTCATCCACCACCAGCCATTCAAAGCCGTAGGCGTCGAAATCCAGCTCGTGCAGAGCTTTGTGGTGACGATAAGTATGGTTCAGATCGCGTACCAGTCGCTGGACACCGTGATGCCAGTTGTCGCCACCTTCCAGCAGATGCCAGTCGAGGCTGGCATCGTGGTTCCACTCACGCCCTTGGGCAAATTCGTTACCCATGAACAACAGTTTCTTGCCCGGGAACGCCCACATCCAGGCATAGTAGGCTCGCAGATTGGCAAACTTCTGCCATGCATCGCCAGGCATCCTGTCGAGAATCGATTTTTTGCCGTGCACCACTTCGTCGTGCGACAGCGGCAGGACGAAGTTTTCAGTGTAGTTGTAGAGCATCCCGAAGGTGAGTTTATTGTGGTGGTATTGACGATAAACCGGGTCGAGCTTCATGTAATCCAGAGTGTCGTGCATCCAGCCGAGGTTCCACTTGTACCAGAAGCCCAGACCACCAATATCCTGCGGGCGGGAAACGTTCGGGAAGTCGGTAGACTCCTCCGCCATCGTTACTGCACCAGGAACTTGTTCACCGATAATACGGTTGGTATTGCGAAGGAATTCAATCGCTTCCAGATTCTCGCGTCCACCATACTCGTTCGGGATCCACTCGCCTTCTTTACGGCTGTAATCACGATAAATCATCGAAGCAACCGCATCGACGCGCAGCGCATCGATACCAAAACGCTCGATCCAGTACAGCGCATTACCAACAAGGAAATTGCTGACCTCACGGCGGCCATAGTTGTAAATCAGGGTGTTCCAGTCCTGATGGTAGCCTTCACGCGGATCGCTGTGTTCATACAGATTTGTGCCGTCAAATTCGGCAAGTGCAAAGTCATCTGTCGGGAAGTGACCCGGCACCCAGTCGAGAATCACGTTCAAACCTGCTGCGTGGGCGGCATCAATGAAATAGCGGAAATCATCGCGAGTGCCAAAACGGCGAGTTGGCGCATACAAACCTGTCGGCTGATAGCCCCAACTGCCATCGAATGGATGCTCGTTAATTGGCAGCAGTTCGAGGTGGGTAAAGCCCATCCATTTAGCGTAAGGCACCAACTGATCGGCTAGTTCGCGATAGCTTAACCAGAAGTTGTTGTCGGCGTGACGACGCCATGACCCCAGGTGAACTTCATAGATAGAAATTGGCGCATCAAACTGATTCGCTTTTTTGCGCTCTTCGGTCTGCACGACCTTTTCAGGCAGTCCGCAAATAAGGGAAGCGGTTTCCGGGCGCATCTGCGCTTCGAAGGCATAAGGATCAGACTTCAAACGCAGATTGCCATTGGCATCAATCATTTCGTATTTATAGAGCTGACCGTTATGCGCGCCAGGGATAAACAGTTCCCAAATGCCGCTCTCTTTACGCAGGCGCATCGGGTGACGACGACCATCCCAGTAGTTGAATTGCCCAACAACCGAGACACGGCGGGCATTTGGCGCCCAGACAGAAAAACGCGTGCCGGTAACGCCATCCATAGTATCTGCGTGCGCACCTAAGGTTTCATATGGGCGCAGGTGGGTACCTTCAGATAACAGCCAGGCGTCCATTTCCTGGATTAAAGGGCCAAAACGGTAAGGATCATCAATCAGATTCTGCTGGCCATGCCAGACAACCGCCAACTGATAGCGGAAAAAATTTTTACGCCGAGGAACGACGCCGCTGAAGAATCCACGAGAGTCGAGACACTCCAGTTTAGCGACTTTGCGTCCAGTTTTTGGTTCAATTACCCACACATCGGTGGCGTCAGGTAAAAGGGCACGGACTTCCAGTCCCGCTGTGGTTTTATGCATTCCAAGTACGGAAAAAGGATCCGCAAAATGACCTGCAATTAGCGCGTTAATCACGTCTCTATCGATACGATCGGACATGCTTGTCTTCCTGTTTTATTGTGTCACCCCATCCAACTAATTTTTGACATCTGGTTGTGACATTTTTTTGACCTGAACGGCGCAGCACTCTGTGCATCCTCTCTACGCCGTCCTCACTTCAGGTAAGGCATTGAATACGTATGTATCCCGCCACCCTTAAAGAATAGCCAATGCTCTACTTAACTCCCGGTAAATCATGAAACATCTGCGCTTACTCCTGTACTACGCACTAAAAGGGGCAGCATTACGCCCCAAATTTAATGAATAAACATTACGCCAGTTGACGAAGCATCCGGCGTAGCGGCTCCGCGGCCCCCCACAGCAGCTGGTCGCCCACGGTAAAGGCTGACAGGAACTCAGGTCCCATATTCAGCTTACGCAAACGGCCTACCGGCGTGGTCAGCGTACCGGTGACGGCAGCTGGGGTTAGCTCACGCATAGTGATTTCGCGATCGTTTGGAACCACTTTTGCCCACGGGTTATGGGCCGCCAACAGTTCTTCCACGGTCGGAATAGACACATCTTTTTTCAATTTGATGGTGAATGCCTGGCTGTGGCAGCGCAACGCCCCGACACGCACACACAAACCATCTACCGGAATAACGGAAGATGTGTTGAGAATCTTGTTGGTTTCTGCCTGCCCTTTCCATTCTTCGCGGCTCTGACCGTTATCAAGCTGTTTGTCGATCCACGGAATCAGGCTACCCGCCAGCGGCACGCCAAAGTTATCCACTGACAACTCGCCGCTGCGGGTTAAAGTCGTGACTTTGCGTTCAATATCGAGAATAGCAGAGGACGGTGTCGCGAGTTCATCCGCTACATGGCCATACAGTTGGCCCATCTGGGTTAACAACTCACGCATATGTCGCGCACCACCGCCGGAAGCCGCCTGGTAGGTTGCAACGGAAACCCAATCTACAAGATCATTGGCGAATAAACCGCCCAACGACATCAACATCAGGCTTACGGTACAGTTACCGCCAACAAAAGTCCTGATGCCTTTATTTAATCCATCAGTAATGACGTCCTGATTGACTGGGTCAAGAATGATGATGGCGTCATCTTTCATGCGCAGAGACGATGCTGCGTCAATCCAGTAACCTTGCCATCCGCTCTCACGGAGCTTTGGATAGATTTCGTTGGTATAATCGCCGCCCTGACAGGTTACGATGATATCGAGAGCCTTCAGCGCCTCCAGATCAAAGGCATCCTGAAGTGTGCCAGAAGCACCGCCAAAGGAAGGCGCAGCCTGACCAGACTGTGAAGTCGAAAAGAAGACAGGGCGAATGGCGTCGAAGTCGCGCTCTTCAACCATGCGTTGCATGAGAACGGAGCCGACCATACCGCGCCAGCCGATAAAACCAACATTTTTCATAAGCGTTTTTTCCTGCAAAGATGTGTGCTGTATATATGTGCCGGTGTCCTCATGGCACATCTTTCACCATACAAAAAGCAGCCAAAGTCGCAAGTGAAATTAATCAATGATAGCGAAGCCATCAGTAATGCGACTTATCCTGCTTTCGTAGCACGCAGAAAGTCCACGGCAATTATCAGGGAACTTGAGTTATGAATGAAATCATTTCTGCAGCAGTTTTATTGATCTTGATTATGGATCCGCTCGGAAACCTACCTATTTTTATGTCCGTACTGAAACATACAGAACCGAAAAGACGTCGGGCAATCATGGTGCGAGAGTTGCTTATTGCTCTCATGGTGATGCTGGTGTTCCTGTTTGCGGGTGAGAAAATTCTGGCATTTCTTAGCCTGCGGGCGGAAACCGTCTCCATTTCTGGCGGCATCATTCTATTTCTGATCGCCATTAAGATGATTTTCCCCAGTGCTTCAGGCAATAGCAGTGGGCTTCCGGCAGGTGAAGAGCCGTTTATTGTGCCGCTGGCAATCCCATTAGTAGCAGGGCCGACTATTCTCGCCACATTAATGTTGCTGTCTCACCAGTACCCGAATCAGATGGGGCATCTGGTAATTGCGCTGCTGCTGGCCTGGGGCGGCACCTTTGTTATCCTGCTACAGTCATCGCTATTTTTACGTCTGCTGGGCGAGAAAGGAGTGAATGCGCTGGAACGCCTGATGGGATTGATTCTGGTGATGATGGCAACCCAGATGTTCCTCGACGGCATTCGGATGTGGATGAAGGGGTGACGAGAGGCATTACCAGGAAGGGGCCCGGTAGTGTAAGACCTACCGGGCAAACAGACTTAACTCAACAACTGGAACGCAATCATCCCGACGATGGCACCAACAGTGCCGAGGATGGTTTCCATCATGGTCCAGGTTTTCAGCGTTTCGGCTTCGGTCGCACCGGTAAATTTACCGAACAACCAGAAACCAGCGTCGTTAACGTGGCTGACGACAATCGAACCACCAGCGATACAAATCGACAGTGCCGCCATTTGCGCACCGGAGTAGTTCAGTTGTTCAATAACCGGCATCACCAGCCCCACCGCCGTTAAACAGGCAACGGTGGCAGACCCCTGAATGATGCGCACTGCAGCTGCCAGCACGAAGCAGGTGATGGCAATCGGCAGGCCCATGCCGGTTAACGCTTCGCCCAGCGCCGGACCTACGCCAGAGTCAACCAGCACCTGTTTGAACACGCCGCCCGCACCAATCACCAGCAGAATGATCCCCGCCGGTTGCAGCGCGTGACCGCAAATCTCCATCACTTTATCTTTTGGCATGCCCTGACGCATTGCCAGGCCATAAATTGCTACCAGACAAGCAACCAGAATCGCAGTAAACGGATGACCGATAAACTCAAACCATTCGTAAGCAGTGGATCCTTCTGGTACAAAACGCGCAGCAATGGTTTTAAGACCTACCAGCACCAGCGGCAGCAGGATCAGCGACAGGCTAAATCCAAAAGACGGCATTTTGCCTTCGCCGAGATGCGGTTCGCTAATGTCGTCAGGAATATGCAGCTCAACGTAACGGCTGATGAAATTGCCCCACAGCGGCCCGGCAATAATCATTCCCGGAATTGCCGCACACAGGCCAATCAGGATCATCCAGCCAAAATCGGCATTCATCTGCGATGCCAGCAGCATTGGCGCTGGTCCAGGCACCAGAAATGCCGCCGCTGCCGCCACGCCTGCGAATAATGGGATTACCAGTTTCACCAGATTCGTACCGGTGTGGCGCGCCATCGAGAAGGCAACGCTAATCAGCAGAACAATCGCCACTTCAAAGAACAGCGGTAGCGCGCAGACCAGCCCCGCAAGGCCGATGGCATAATGCGCGCGGCTGTGACCGAAGGATTTGAGCATTTTGACGGCAATCTGATCGACTGCGCCGGTTTCATGTAAGATCTTGCCAAACATGGCTCCCAGGGCGACAACCACCGCCAGGAAGCCGAGGGTACCTCCCATCCCTTTTTCCATCGTCGCTGCGATTTTATCGAGCGGCATACCGGAAAAAAGGCCAGCCCCCATAGACACCACCATCAAAGCCAGGAAAGCGTGCATACGCGCCTTCATGACTAAAAACAGCAGCAGTAAAACAGACCCTACTGCTGTTAAAACAAGCGTTAATGTAGTCACTACTTATTTGCCTTTTTTAATAACCTCAATGGTGCTTGCCACAACACCTTCCAGCGGTTGATCGATATCCACCACCAGTACATCGGTTTCGTCCGCACCCGGCTCCTGCAGCGTTTCAAACTGCGTCACCAGCATTTGGGTTTTAAAGAAATGGCCTTTGCGCGCTTTCAGGCGGCTTTCAATCACATCAAAATCGCCTTTCAGGTAGATGAAAGAGAGATTCGGATTACCTTCACGCAGCAAGTCGCGATAGTGTTTTTTCAGTGCAGAGCAGACGATCAGCGACACTTTATTGGTACGCTGCATGGCAAACGCGGCGTCGTTCAGCGCCTGCAACCACGGTTTGCGATCGTCGTCGTTCAGCGGTTCACCAGACGCCATTTTTTCGATATTGCAGCGCGGATGGAGGAAATCGCCATCAAGAAACGCGGCATGAAGTTGATGCGCCACTTCACTGGCGACCGCAGATTTGCCGCTGCCTGAGACGCCCATCAGAACGTAAATGTGGTGATCATGGTTAGTCGTGCTCAAAGTGGTGCCCCCACAGTACAAGAATTAAAAATGTTACGGGTAACTGTTATCGGTAACATTGTCCAGCCGGACAAAATCAGAAGCAATATCCATCCGTGCCTTAAGTGTATAAGTGTGAGCTACTTCAAATTTGTAGGCTTAAATAGATCCACCTGGTGACAAGGTGAAACCTAAATCTAACATTTTCGGCGTCACCGCTTCGCCACGAATACGCGCCAGCAGGCGTTCAGCGCCAATGCTGCCCATCCGCTCACGCGGCGTCAGCACACTTGCCAGCCGTGGCTCCATCACCTGGCCAATGTCATGACCGTGGAAACCGGCAATCGCCATATCGTCAGGAACTTTCAACCCCAGACGCTGACATTCAAACGCCGCGCCGACCGCCAGGTCATCGTTGGTACAGAACACGCCATCCAACTGCGGATATTCCCGCCGCGCCTGACGAATCAGTTCAATACCGGAAGAGTAAGAAGAAGATTGTTCAACCATCACGCTATATGGCACCAGGCCTGCATCCAGCATCGCCTGCTCATATCCCTTCTGTTTGATGATAGTACGTTCGTCGAGACGTGCGCCGAGATAAGCAATGTGTCGATGCCCGCGAGCAATAATAGCGGCAGTCATCTGGCGTGCCGCTTCAAAGTTATTAAAACCGACAGCGATATCGAGGCACGGCGACTGGCTGTCCATCAGCTCCACCACCGGAATACCCGCCACTTCAATCATCTTTAAGGTGCGTGGCGTGTGGGTGCGTTCAGTAAGGATCAGGCCATCGATATTCCAGGAGAGCATCGATTCAAGGCGTTCTTGCTCCATTTCCGGCTTATAACCGTAGTGCGCCAGCATCGTCTGATAACCGTGCGCGTCGGTGACGCTTTCGATTCCGCGTAATACTTCCGCAAAAACCTGGTTGGTGAGAGAAGGTAACAGGACGCCAATCGCCCGGCTGGTGGCGTTAGAGAGGATATCGGGCGCGCGATTGGGAATATAACCCAGTTCATCAAGAGCGGCGGCAATCTTGCCACGTAGAGCGACGGAAACCTGCTCAGGGTTACGCAAAAAACGGCTGACCGTCATTTTGGTCACGCCTACACGGTCAGCCACATCCTGAAGTACGGGTCTTTTCTTTTTCATCGTCCTGAAAGGTACAAAAGGGATAGATTCCTTTAGTTTACCACGGACGCATCACAACCTTCCTGATTCCTCAGGAAGGTTGTGAGATAAATTTAGACTGGCGGTAAATCGAACAGCAGGATTTCACTGTCGCTATCAGCGTGGACGGAAATCGCCTGCTCATCCCAAATCGCCAGACCATCGCTGGTCGAGGCTTTTACGCCGTTAATAGTGACATTACCTTTCACCACCTGGATCCAGACGCGGCGTTCAGCGGCAATCTGATGTATCGACTGCTCATCTTTTACCAGCGCCCAGCGGTACAGTTCCATATCCTGATACACTTTCAGCGAACCGTCACGCGCATCCGGCGAGAGCACCAGCTGTTTGCCCTGCACGGCATCGAAGCGACGCTGTTCATAACGCGGCGTAATACCGTTTTCTTCTGGCATGATCCAGATCTGATACAGGTGCAGACGCTCGGTGCTGCTTGGGTTGTACTCTGAGTGACGAATACCCGTACCCGCACTCATAATCTGGAACTCGCCCGCCGGAACCTGTTCTTTATTGCCCATGCTGTCCTGATGCTCAACAGTACCTTCCAGCACGTAGGTCAAAATTTCCATATCTTTATGCGGGTGAGTGCCGAAGCCCTGCCCTGCTTCAATCACGTCGTCGTTAATCACGCGCAGCGCGGAGAAGCCCATAAAGTTCGGATCGTAATAATTGGCAAAAGAGAAAGTATGCCAGGAGTCCAGCCAGCCATGATTAGCATGACCGCGTTCATTTGCTTTGCGTAAGTAGATCATTTGTATTCGCCCCCTGAATGATTTCGATGGGCTTAGTGTGGACCCGATCTGCCTGGGATGATAGAGGGTGAAAATTGACCCCTCTGTTCAAAAAAATTGAACTATTCGAGGGGCCATCAAACTTACTTCACGAGAGTCACTGTGGAGGGAGAGGCTTGTTCAAAACCGCGTTCAAGGATTTCCAGATTGGTAAGAACTTCAGATTCCTTGACGTAATTTGGCGCACCGTTGGTGATGGTTTGGTACAACGCATCATACACACGTCCATAGTCGCCCATCTCTGGCTTCATCTCTTCTCTGACCGTCACGCCCTCGTCATTGACATACTCCAGCACACCGACCGAATCATCCGCCGCAAATCCAGGTTCGCCCGGCATAATATTAGCCTTCAGGCTGGTTTCCTGCTGGTCGATGCCGTATTTAATAAATGTACCTTTCTTACCGTGAACGATAAATTTCGGATAATCGATTTTCACCAGATGACTGGTTTTAACGATCGCTTTCAGGTCGCCATAAAACAGCTGCGCTTCAAATGTGTCGTCAGGATTGGCTTTATTACGCAGGCTGCGGATGTCATAAGCGACGTGATCCGGGCGACCAAACAGCGAGATAACCTGGTCCAGGGTATGCACACCAAGCCCATAGAATGCGCCATCCTGCGGCAGTCCAGGTTTGGTTTCTGCCACCGGGCGGTAATAGTCAAAATGGCTTTCCACTTCGACAATCTCTCCCAGCTTGCCGCTTTCAATCGCTTTTTTCGCCGTCAGGAAGCAGGAATCAAAACGACGATTCTGATACGGCGTGACGGTCAGCCCTTTACTTTTCGCCAGCGCAAACAGCTCTTTCGCCTGCGCAAGCGTCGGGGTGAACGGTTTTTCGACCAGTACATTTTTCCCGGCTTCCAGCGCGCGCTCCGCGTACTCGAAGTGGCTGTCCGCGTGGGTGCAGACGACAACCAGCTTAACATCGGGATCGTTTAACACTTCGTCGAGATCGCTGGTGAAATGAATATGGGAATAAATGGGAGCCTGTTCTTCCGGCTTCGCATGGCGGCGAAAAATATGCGCGACATGCCAGCTATCCTTGCGGTTAAGTACATACGGAAGATGGTAACGGGTGGTGCTTTTGCCGAAGCCAATAAAGGCACAGTTGATGACCATGATTTCGTCCTTTTTAAGGTGGTTATTTACACCTTAGCGCAAAGCGGACGCGGTTCCTATGCCTGGGCTTCAGTACGTCAGATTGTTGGCAAAGTGCACTTTGATCATGCCGGATGCGGCGTGAACGCCTTACCTGCCTACACAAAATGGCATCGGTTTGTAGGTCTGATAAGCGTAGCGCATCAGGCAATTTTGCATTTGTCTCAACACGAGGAACACTTCACGTGGACAAAATGGCAATCAAACCAGTACGAAAGCAAAAAAAAAGCCAGCACCCGGCTGGCTAAGTAATACTGGAAGCAATGTGAGCAATGTCGTGCTTTCAGGTTCTCCGCGAGGGTCTTCCTGATTGCGAGACAATAATAATCATTCTCATTCGCACTTGTCCAACACTTTTTGCAAAAAAATGCATTTGACTCGTATTTGAAAGTCAATGATGTTGAAAGGGACATTTACCCTAAAGAGGACAGAGGAATGAGTGAGATAGTAATACGCCACGCAGAAACGCGCGATTATGAGGCCATTCGACATATCCACGCCCAGCCGGAGGTGTATTACAACACACTACAGGTGCCTCATCCTTCAGAACATATGTGGCTGGAACGACTCGCCGATCGCCCCAGCATCAAGCAACTCGTCGCCTGTATTGATGGAACTGTAGTAGGTCATCTCACCATTGATGTACAGCAACGCCCGCGCCGCAGTCATGTTGCCGATTTTGGTATCTGTGTCGACGCCCGCTGGAAGAATCGCGGCGTCGCCAGCGCCCTGATGCGAGAGATGATTGAAATGTGCGACAACTGGTTGCGGGTAGATCGTATTGAACTAACGGTGTTCGTCGACAACGCGCCAGCAATTAAGGTCTATAAAAAATTCGGCTTTGAGATTGAAGGGACTGGCAAGAAGTACGCATTGCGTAATGGTGAATATATCGATGCGTATTATATGGCGCGGGTGAAATAGAGAATTTGTAATCTAAGTTTGTCATTTAAGCCCTCACCTACCAGGAGAGGGCTTAAGATATTAGTACCCTGCCGTTAAATCATCCACCGAGCGCGGGTCGGATGCGCCGTACAACTCACCGTCAGGCCCAACCATAATGCTTTGTGTACTGCCCATCGCCTCTTTCAGCGCCACTTTCTGACCTTTTGCTTCCAGCAGCTTGATCGTATCCGGGCTAAACCCCTTCTCGACACGCAGCTCGTCCGGCAGCCACTGATGGTGGAAACGCGGCGCATTGGTCGCTTCGGCAACATTCATCCCATAATCGATGCTGTTCACCACCATTTGCAGCACAGTGGTGATAATCCGGCTACCGCCAGGGCTTCCGGTGACCAGCCAGGTTTTACCGTCTTTCACCACAATAGTCGGCGACATCGACGACAGCGGGCGTTTGTTCGGCCCTACGGCGTTGGCATCACCGCCCACCAGCCCGTAAACGTTCGGCACGCCCGGTTTGGCGGAGAAATCATCCATCTGGTTATTGAGCAAAATACCGCTCTCACCCGCGACAATGCCCGTACCGAAGGTGGTGTTCAGCGTATAGGTCACCGCCACCGCGTTACCGTCTTTATCCACTACAGAGTAATGGGTAGTTTGATTACTCTCATAAGGCGCAAGCTTGCCAGGGCGAATCTCGCTGGACGGCTTCGCTTTATTGATATCGATTTGCTCGGCAATAGATTTGGCATAGGCTTTATTGGTCAGCGCCTGCCACGGTACTTTGACAAAATTCGGGTCGCCAAGATATTCCGAGCGGTCGGCGTAGGCGTATTTCTCGGCCTCTGCCATGATTTGCATCGCATCGGCGCTGCCAAAGCCGTATTTCTTCATATCGAAGTTCTCCAGAATATTGAGGATCTGCACGATATGAATCCCGCCGGAAGATGGCGGTGGCATGGAGTAAACCTGATACCCGCGATAATCGCCGCTAATCGGTGTGCGTTCTACTGCTTTATACGCGGCTAAATCTTCTTTCGTAATCAAGCCACCGTTTTTCTGCATCTCCTGAGCGATCTGCTCCGCTATCGTGCCTTTATAGAATTCATCCGGGCCGTTTTCGGCAATCATCTCCAGGCTCTTTGCCAGGTTCGCCTGCACCAGCTTGTCGCCCTTTTTCAGCGGTTCGCCCTCTTTCCAGAAGATAGCTTTGCTGTTTTCGTGATTCGGCAGCACTTCGCTACCGTAGGTTTTGAGATCGTCTGCCAAAGCGTCGTTAATGATAAAACCATCCCGTGCCAGTTTAAACGCCGGTTGCACCACTTTGTTCAACGGCATGGTGCCGTATTTATCCAACGCCAACGAGAAACCTGCTACCGTACCGGGCGTGCCGGAAGCCAGATGCGAAGTGAGTGATTTTTTGCTGTCCGGGTTGCCCTGATCATCAAGGAACATATCGCGGGTCGCTTTGGCGGGCGCCATTTCGCGGAAATCGATAGCCGTGGTATTGCCATTTTTCGAGCGGATTAACATAAAACCACCGCCGCCCAGATTCCCTGCCTGCGGATGCGTTACCGCCAGCGCGTAGCCCACCGCCACGGCGGCATCAACGGCATTCCCGCCCTCCTTGAGGATATCCACCCCCACCTGAGTGGCAGTAGCATCTACAGACGCCACCATCCCCTGCTTTGCGCGTACCGGATGGAAGACATCTTCCTCCACACCATAAGAAACAGGTGGCGCGGCTGCCGCACTAAAACAACATCCTGAAAGCAAAGCTGCAATCGCCGCCCGGCGTAAAAACGTCGGTTTTATCATCGTTATTCTCCAGTTATGTGTGGGGCAACCCCAGCTAAGCCTGGTATATAACTCTGAATTAATCATCGTTTTGCCGGGAAGCGAGTAAACTTAAAGGATATCTTCAGAGGAGGATACGCGATGAAACGACTTCTGCTTTTGACGGCACTCCTGCCGTTTGTCGGCTTTGCACAGCCCATTAATACTCTGAATAATCCTAACCAGCCGGGGTATCAGATCCCCAGCCAGCAGCGGATGCAAACTCAAATGCAGACTCAGCAAATCCAGCAAAAAGGGATGCTGAATCAGCAACTGAAAACTCAGACGCAATTGCAACAGCAGCATTTAGAAAATCAGATTAATAGCAACTCTCAGCGGGTATTGCAGTCGCAGCCAGGGGAGCTAAATCCTGCCCGGCAGCAAATGCTGCCCAACACCAACGGCGGGATGTTAAACAGTAACCATAATCCGGATAGTTCGCTAAATCAGCAGCATATGCTGCAAGAGAGGAAAAACGGCGACATGCTGAATCCGCCCAGCACGTCGCAGCCTGACATTCCGTTGAAAACTATTGGGCCGTAAAGTTCGGACCAATCACATCAATCGCATCGGTACAGATGCAATCCACGCCCCAGCGCAGCAACTCTGCCGCGCGCTGGGGTTTGTTGACGGTATACACCAGAATCCGCAGTCCGGCGTCTTTCAACTGCATCACTCGCGCTTTATCGAGCAACTTATGATTGAGATGAATAGAGACGCAGCCCAGCCGCGCGGTCAGTTCGCGCCAGTCGTCGCGCCACTCATCAAGCAATAAACCACGCGGCAGTTCCGGTGCCGCCAATTGTGCGGCTTCTAAAGCATCAATCTCAAACGATGACAGCAGCGGCGGCGTCATACCGGCCCACAGTTCACGTGCCACCAGCGCCACCATTTTGCCCGTTAATGGCCCGGTGCCAGTGGTGGGCTTGATTTCGATATTCGCCATCATCCCATGTTCGCGACAGCGTTCCGCCACCTGCGAAAGCAACGGTAGCGGCTCACCTTTAAACATTTTGCTGTACCAACTGCCCGCATCCACGCGCAGTAAATCCTGCCAGTTCAGTTCACCCGCGACGCCCCAGCCGTTGCTGGTACGTTCGAGATTGTCGTCATGGAGCAGGAAGATCTCGCCATCTTTCGATAACTTCGCGTCAAATTCGATCATCTTATGACCGTATTTTGCCCCGACGTCGATTGCCGCCAGGGTGTTTTCGGGGGCCAGCTTACCGCCGCCACGATGAGCGACGATGCGGGGATAAGGCCAGTTACTCATACTCGTTGTCCTGTTTCACCATCAAAAAGATGTAGCTGATTTTCCGGCAGATGCAGCCACAGCGTGCTGCCTGCCGTCGGGCGCTCCTGATGCGCCAGTCGCACCACCAGCTTCTGTTCGCCCCAGCGTCCGTGCGCCAGGTTATCTGCGCCGAGGATCTCCAGCGTGTCCATCACCAGCGGCACGCCACCTTCTGCCTGCGAGCTTAACGCTATATGTTCCGGGCGGATACCGAGGGTCATTTTACGCCCGGCATACTGGCGATAGTAACCGTTTAGCGGCAGCGCAATACCGCCATCCAGTTCGAAATGCGTGCCTTCTTTATTCACGCGGCCAGCCAGTAGGTTCATCGCCGGGCTGCCGATAAAACTCGCCACAAACAGGCTGGCGGGCTTTTCGTAGACTTCCACCGGTGTGCCAATCTGTTCGGCAACACCGCCGTTCATTACCATCACTCGCTGGGCGAGGGTCATCGCTTCAACCTGATCGTGGGTAACGTAGAGTGAAGTTGTTTTCAGGCGACGGTGCAGTTGTTGTAGTTCAAGCCGCATCTGCACGCGCAGCTTGGCATCGAGGTTAGAGAGCGGCTCATCAAACAAGAACACCGCCGGCTCACGCACAATCGCGCGCCCCATCGCCACACGCTGGCGCTGACCGCCGGAAAGCTCGCGCGGGCGGCGCTTGAGCAGGCCGTCCAGCTCCAGAATACGCGCCGCTTCTTTAACGCGCTCGGCTATTTGCTGCTTGCCCATGCCGCGGATTTTCAGCCCCCACGCCATGTTCTCCTCAACGCTCATATGCGGATAGAGCGCGTAGTTCTGGAATACCATTGCAATTCCGCGATCTTTCGGCTCCATTTCAGTGACACGCTTGCGGTCGATCCAGATATCGCCCGTCGTTACCCGCTCCAGTCCGGCCACCATTCGCAATAACGTCGATTTCCCGCAGCCAGACGGCCCGACCATCACGATAAATTCGCCATCCGCCACATCAAGGGTCAGCGGTTTAATGACCTGGGTTTTGCCATCCCAGCTTTTGGTTACTGCCTGTAATTTCAGTCCTGCCATCTTATTTCTCACTATCGACCAGGCCGCGCACAAAGGCACGCTGCATCACTAAAACAATCACTACTGGTGGGATCAGGGTTAACAACATCGCCGCCATCACCGAGTTCCATTCCGTTGTACCTTCGCCAGTGGCGATCATCCCTTTAATCCCTGCCACGGTGGTGCCGAGATCAACGTCGGTAATAATCAACAACGGCCACAAATACTGGTTCCAGCCGTAAATAAAGGTGATCACAAACAGCGCCGCCAGATTGGTTTTTGACAGCGGAAAAACGATGTCGCAAAAGAAACGCATTGGCGACGCGCCGTCGATCCGCGCCGCTTCCACCAGTTCATCCGGCAGCGTCATAAAGAACTGGCGGAACAGGAAGGTAGCGGTCGCCGAGGCCATCAGCGGCAGCGTTAAACCAGCGTAGCTGTCGAGCATCTTCAGGTTGGCGATGACTTCCACCGTCGGGAAGATACGCACTTCAACCGGCAACATCAGGGTGATAAAAATCATCCAGAAGAAGAGGTTACGTAGCGGAAAACGAAACCAGACAATGGCAAATGCCGAGAGCATCGAGACGGTAATTTTGCCGAGCGTAATGCTGAACGCCATCACAAAGCTGTTAAGCAACATCCGCCAGAACGGCGCGCTATTCGTACCAACCCCGTTTACCCAGATATTGTGGATGTTTTCCAGCAGATGCGTGCCGGGAATAAGCGTCATCGGCGCGGCGTAGACTTCTTGTTTATCCAGCGTCGCCGCGACAAACGCCACGTACAGTGGGAAGAGGATCACCGCGATCCCGAGGATCAGCATGGTATGGCTGAATATCGTCAGCCACGGACGGTTCTCAATCATTGGTAACGCACCTTGCTTTCAACATAGCGGAACTGCACCACCGTCAGCACGATGACGAGGAACATCAACACCACCGACTGCGCGGCAGACGAAGCCAGATCCAGTCCGGTAAAGCCTTCGCGGTAGATCTTATAAATCAGCGTCGTGGTGGCCTGAACCGGCCCGCCGGACGTGGCGGCGTCGATCACCGGGAAGGTGTCGAAGAAGGCGTACACCAGGTTCACCACCAACAGGAAGAAACTCACCGGGGCGATAAGCGGCAGCGCAATCTTAAAGAAGCGGCGAATCGGCCCTGCGCCGTCAATAGCTGCGGCTTCAATCAACGAACGGGGAATGGATTGCAGCGCGGCATAGAAGAACAGGAAGTTGTAGCTAATTTGCTTCCACACCGAGGCAAACACCACCAGAAACATCGCCTGACCGCTGTTTTGCGCATGGTTCCAGTCGTAGCCGAACTCTGCGAGAAAATGAGTGATCAGCCCGCGACCGGGGTTAAACAGGAAGATCCACAATACGGCGGCAACGGCGGGAGCCACGGCATACGGCAGCAGCATTAAGGTTTGATAGAAACGGCTGCCGCGCACGATGTACTCCACCAGCGCCGCGAAGAACAACGACACCAGCAAACCGCTGACGGTGACAAAGGTGCTGAATTTTATCGTCGTCCAGAAGGAGTCGAGATAGTAGCTGTCATGGAACAGCGTGACAAAGTTATCCAGGCCGACAAACTGGCTGGAGAAACCAAACGGATCGACGCTTTGTAGCGAGTACCACAACGCTTCGCCCGCAGGCCAGATAAAAAAGATAACGGTGATGATGAGCTGCGGCGCGACCAGCAAATAAGGCAGCCAGCGCGAGCGAAACACCGGACGGGATGATGGCATTACGGTTAATTCCTGAACTGTGCCGGATACGCTTCGCTTATTCTGCCTACACTCGATGGCAGGTCGGATAAGCGAAGCGCACCCGACATTTCACTGGTTAAGACTTCGTCGATTTCTCAAAGCGGCGCAGCAACTGATTCCCACGCTCAACGGCGGTATCCAGCGCCTGCTGTGGCGTCTTCTTACCGGTCCACACGCTTTCCAGTTCTTCATCCACAATCACGCGGATCTGCGGCATGTTGCCCAGACGCAGCCCTTTGGTGAACGGCAACGGCGGCTTGTTCAGCATCTGACGCGTCGCGATATCCGCCCCGGGGTTTTTCTCGTAAAAGCCCTGCTCACGGGTCAGGTCATACGCCGCTTTGGTGATTGGCAGATAACCGGTTTTCTGATGCCACTCGGCAGCGTTTTCTGGCTTCGCGAGGAAGTCGAGGAACTTCGCCACACCGGTATACGTTTCTTTATCTTTGCCCTGCATCACCCACAGGCTGGCCCCGCCGATAATGGCGTTTTGTGGCGCACCTTTCGCATCGGCGTCGTAAGGCATCATGCCTACGCCGTAGTTGAATTTGGCGTACTCGCGAATGTTGGCAAGAGAACCAGAAGAGGCTGTCGTCATTGCGCAATCACCGTTATAGAACTTCTCGGTGGATTCATCCTTACGCCCGACGTAGCTGAAGTCGCCCTTCTTGTTCATCTCTTCAAGCATGGTGATGTGTTTCACCTGCTCCGGCTTGTTGAATTCAAGCACCGCGTCTGTGCCGTCAAAGCCGTTGTTTTTGCTGGCAAACGGCAGACCGTTCCAGGCGCTAAAGTTTTCCAGTTGGATCCAGCCCTGCCAACCGCTGGCGTAGCCGCAATTCATGCCGGAGGCTTTCAGTTTCGCGGCATAGTCAGCCAGATCCTGCCAGGTTTTCGGCGGCTGTTCCGGGTCTAACCCTGCTTTCTTGAAGGCGTCTTTGTTGTAATAGAGAACGGGAGTCGAGCTGTTGAACGGCTGGGAGAGTAAGTGGCCCGTTTTGCTGTCGGAGTAGTAACCTGAAACTGTCGGCACAAACTGCGACTCATCGAATTGAATCCCCGCCTCTTTAAACACGTCATACACCGGTTTAATGGCTTTCGACGCCATCATGGTGGCAGTACCAACTTCATAAACCTGCAAAATAGCCGGCGCGTTACCGGTACGGAATGCGGCAATCCCCGCGCTTAAATTCTGTTCGTAGTTGCCTTTATAGGTCGGTACAATTTTGTAATCCGGGTTTTCGGCGTTAAAACGTTGGGCCAGAGAGTCCACCTCTTTCCCCAGTTCCCCTTCCATTGAATGCCAGAACGGAATGGTCGTCACTGCCTGCGCATTGCCCATTAACGCCAGTCCGAGCGCCAGTGCTGAAGCTGTATAATGTAACGGTTTCATTGATTATCTCTCTTGTTGTACCGAATGCGCGAATTCACGCGTTTTATGCTCGCGGGGTAACATGACATGCTCGAATTACAGAAAAATAACTCTTTTGTTACATTTTTAAGATAGTAAGGTGTCAGAAAGATGACAAGGCGGTGACGGCGCGGGTGAGGGAAAATGGGAGATGGGGCACGGATATCCCAAGAATGCACTGAAAAGAGGCGATTAACGACCTTCTAATCGCCAGAACGCCTTACCATGAAGAGCAAAAATGGCAGCAAATTCTGCGTCCAGTTTTGCTGCCCGATGAGAAGTACATTTTTCAATTTTAACAATAGATTGCCGCTACACTGGTCTAACGGCAAAGAAGATTTTCATCGCACCACACTCTGCTTCAGCCGTTCATTGGCGGTCTTAATCCATTCCCGGTGGTGTTTTCTATAATGAGGTCTTGAGCGTTTAGCCGTATCAACCACAGCAACATACTGCTCGTTGGCTTCACGTAGTCGACTCATTTTCGCCAGCATTTCCGCATAGTAAATACGCGCCTGCGGGCCGGGGTAATAAGAAACAAGCACCTCAAACTCGCTTTCCGCATCAGCGTATTTTTCCTGGGCGGCTAAGGTTCTGGCGAACAATAAATGCCCGTCTGCCGACTGAAAATCGGGGTTATAACGCATCACATCTTCCAGCGTCTGCTGACAGGCGGCGAACTCCTGGATGGCAAATTGTGCCTGTGCCAGGCTTAACATCATTGCCGCTTCATGGACGAATATCCCGCTTAACGCCTGCTGATAATGGGGAACGGCTTCGTGATAACGCCCAAGGCGCACCAGTTCATTAGCCAACGCATAATGGTTTTGATTCGTCTCGGCAATCGCCAGCTCTTCGGTTAATTTGCGCAGGTGCCGTTCCGGGCTGATTGTGTCCTGCAGACGCATCAGCAAAGTACGCCCGTGACGGTCAGCGCCCGTTTCAGGCAGCATCACCATGACAAAATACGCCACGCAACCAATCACCGGAAAACAGAAGATGATAAAAATCCAGTACCGCTCTTGTCCGGTACGGTAAGCGTGAATACAGCAAAGCAGTTCAAGCATGACAACAACGGCATAATGCATGGGAGCAAACCTTTCCGTGGCAAATAAGTGGTCTGGTTTTAATCCTCCCGGTCTGTTGAAACAAGTCTGTATACGGACGAAGAGCCCGGCAGAACGTGGCTGCCGGGTATTCGATAATTTACCCGCCTAAATATGCACTTCTCACTGCTTCATTCGCCAGCAGCGCGTCGCCAGTATCGGAGAGCACCACATGGCCGTTTTCCAGCACGTAGCCCCGATCCGCCAGTTTTAGCGCCTGGTTGGCGTTCTGCTCGACGAGGAAGATAGTCATCCCCTGCTCGCGCAGCTGCTCGATGGTGTCGAAGATTTGCTGGATGATAATCGGCGCAAGACCGAGCGAGGGCTCATCAAGCAACAACAAACGCGGGTTGCTCATCAGCGCGCGACCAATCGCCAGCATCTGCTGTTCACCGCCGGACATCGTTCCCGCCCGCTGAATACGGCGCTCATGCAGACGTGGAAACAGTTCATACACCCACTTTATGCGCTCCTGAAACTGGTCGCGTTCAGCAAAGAAGCCGCCCATCGCCAGGTTCTCTTCCACCGTCATCCGCGAGAAGACGCGACGCCCTTCTGGGACAATCGCTACTGCTTCGCGCATGATTTTCGCCGTCTGCCAGTCGGTAATGTCTTTATCATCAAACACAATTCGCCCGCTGGTGGCGCGCGGGTCGCCGCATAACGTGCCGAGTAAGGTGGTTTTCCCCGCCCCGTTCGCGCCAATGAGGGTGACAATCTCGCCCTGATTGATATGCAGGCTCACCTCATGTAGCGCCTGGATTTTGCCGTAGTGGGCGCTGACTTTGTCAAAGGACAACATGACTTTTTCCATCTTATGCCTCACCTAAATAGGCACGGATCACGTCCGGGTTATTACGGATTTGCTCCGGCGTACCGTTTGCCAGCGGCGTACCCTGATTGACCACGTAGATTCTGTCTGAAATCCCCATCACCAGCTTCATATCGTGTTCAATCAACAAGATAGTGGTGTTGTGATGGTTACGCAGTTCGGCAATCAGCTCATCCAGCTCTTTCGTCTCTTTCGGGTTAAGACCTGCTGCCGGTTCGTCGAGCATTAAAATCTCCGGCTGCGTCACCATACAGCGGGCGATCTCCAGACGGCGCTGGTCACCGTAGGCCAGGTTACTCGCCTGACGGTTAGCGTGTTCCAGCAAACCAATGCGCTCAAGCCAGGTGGCGGCGCGATCGAGCGCTTCACTCTGGGCGCGACGGAAAGAAGGCGTTTTCAATAGGCCAGAGAACAGCCCGGTTTTCAGTTGCTGATGCTGCGCCACCAGCAGGTTTTCAATTACCGTCATTTCACGGAACAGACGCACATGCTGGAAGGTACGCACCACGCCCATGCGGGCTATTTGCTGGCCGGGCAAACCTTCCAGGTGCTGATCGCGCAGTAAAATGGTGCCGCCAGTGGGTTTGTAGAATCCGGTCAGGCAGTTGAAGACCGTGGTTTTTCCGGCACCGTTAGGGCCGATTAACGAGACGATCTCCTGCGGGTACAGTTCAAGATTGACGTTGTTCACCGCCAGCAGGCCGCCGAAGCGCATCATCAGGCCGTTAACAGATAATAATGGCTGACTCATGCCTGCTCTCCTTTCGCTGCGCCGTTTTTCAGCTTCAGTTGCGGGCGCGTCATGGGCAGCAAGCCCTGCGGGCGCCAGATCATCATCAGCACCATCAAACCACCGAGCATTAACATGCTGTATTCGTTGAAATCACGCATCAACTCGCGCGATACCACCAGCAGAACTGCCGCCAGAATCACCGCGAATTGCGATCCCATACCGCCGAGCACCACTATCGCCAGCACAAACGCCGATTCGGCAAAGGTGAAGGATTCCGGGCTGACAAAGCCCTGACGCGCCGCGAACAGCGTTCCGGCAAAACCGGCAAACGCGGCACTGATGGTAAAGGCAGTCAGCTTGATACGACGCGGACTTAAGCCCAGTGAACGACAGGCTATCTCGTCTTCACGCAACGCTTCCCACGCACGGCCCAGCGGCATCCGCAGTAAGCGGTTAATGACAAACAGGCTTAATACCACCAGCAGCAACGCCACCAGGTAGAGGAAGATAACGCGATCGGAGGGATCGTATTTCAGGCCAAAGAAATTACTGAAGGTGTCCCAGCCGCCTTCACGGGCGGTACGGCTGAACTCGAGTCCGAAGAGCGTCGGTTTCGGGATCTGACTGATACCGTTTGGGCCGCCAGTAATTTCGGTGTTATTGAGCAGCAATATGCGCACAATTTCGCCGAAACCGAGGGTAACGATCGCCAGATAGTCACCGCGCAGACGCAGCACCGGGAAGCCAAGCAGAAAGCCCGCCGCCGCTGCCATTAACCCGGCAATAGGCAGACAGGTCCAGAAGCCAAGACCGTAATAGTGATTGAGCAGCGCAAAGGTGTAAGCGCCGATGGCGTAAAAGCCACCGTAGCCCAGCACCAGCAAGCCGGAAAGCCCCACCACTACGTTCAGCCCGAGGCCGAGGATAATGTAGATCATGGTCAGGGTGGCAATATCCACCGTCCCGCGCGACACCATAAACGGCCACGCCACCGCAAGCACCAGCAGCGCCACGAGGAACAGCTTTTGCTTCACCGTGGAGCCATCAATCGCGGGCAGAATAAACTTCGGCCCGGAAACGCTTTTTAGCCCTTTCTGGAAAGCAGGTCGCACAAGCTGGAAGAAAAAGACCACCGCCGTGCCGATAAACACCCACTCCCAACGGACATCCGAAGCCGTGTCGACCACCAGTTTGGTGCCGTCCAGCTCCAGCTGCACGCCCATAAAGACGCCAGCGAGGATAAAGAACATCGCGGCAGAGAGCAGCGCCATTGCAATATGCATCGGTTTCATACTTTCTCTACCTCCGGACGGCCCAAAATACCGGTCGGCATCACCAGCAGCACCAGAATCAGCAGGGCGAATGAGACCACATCTTTATATTCCGTACTCAGATAGGCAGAAGAGAGCGCCTCCGCAATCCCCAGAATCAGGCCGCCAATCATCGCCCCCGGAATGCTACCAATCCCGCCGAGCACCGCAGCGGTAAAGGCTTTCATCCCGGCCATAAAGCCGATGTAGGGGTTAATCACGCCGTAGAACTGGCCGAGCAGCACGCCCGCCACCGCTGCCATCGCCGCGCCAATCACAAAGGTCAGCGCAATCACCCGGTCGGTGTTGATGCCAAGCAGGCTCGCCATTTTCAGGTCTTCGGCGCAGGCACGACAGGCGCGCCCCATGCGGGAATAGCGAATGAAAATCGTCAGCGCCAGCATGGCGAGGAAGGTGACAATCCAGATCACCGCCTGCATGGTAGTAATAGAGACAGAGAAGTTTTCGCTATGACCCACCACCCACTGACCGTTAAACAGGCTGGGCAGCGCCACGTCGCGCGAACCTTCGGTCAGGCTGACGTAGTTTTGCAGGAAGATGGACATACCGATTGCCGAGATGAGTGCAATCAGGCGCTTAGAGTTGCGCACCGGGCGATAGGCCACCCGTTCGATACTCCAGCCGTAGGCGCTGGCAATGACTATCGCGCCGACGAATCCCGCCGCCACCAGCAGCCAGCCGGTATCAATGCCCATCATCATCAGTGCGGCGATGATCATAAATGAGACATAGCTGCCAATCATATAAACCTCGCCGTGGGCGAAGTTGATCATGCCGATAATGCCGTAAACCATGGTGTAGCCGATGGCTATCAACGCGTAGGTACTGCCCAGCGTGACGCCGTTAAACATCTGCTGCAAGAAATACAAAAACTGCTCAGACATAAGGTAACCTTTCTAAACCCGCCCGCATTTCACGGGCGGTGGGATGATCACTTGGCTGCCGTGGATGAACCGTCGGCGTGCCACTGGAAGACACCAAAATCAAATCCCTTAAGATCGCCTTTTTCATCCCAGTTCAGCGGCCCAATCACGGTATTTGCACCGTTAGCTTTTAAATCTTTCACCAGCGCCAGCGGTTCATCGCTGCCGGTACGCTCAAGGGCAGTCGCCAGAGATTGCACCGCCGCGTAGGTGATCCAGACATAGGGGCCGGTTGGATCTTTTTTGTCGCCTTTCAGGGCATCAACGATGCCCTGGTTTGCCGGATCCTGGTCATAGCGCTTTGGCATGGTGACCAACATACCTTCGGCGGCATCACCGGCAATGTTCGACAGCGACGCATTACCCACACCTTCCGGCCCCATAAACTGGGTTTTCAGCCCGACGGAACGGGCCTGGCGCAGCATCTGCCCCATTTCCGGGTAGTAACCACCGTAGTAAACAAAGTCGATATTTTCTTTTTTCAGGCGGGCAATCAGCGCGGAGAAATCTTTCTCGCCAGCGGTAATGCCGTCGAAGAAAACGATGTTGGCATTAGCCGCTTTCAGACTATCCTGCACCGAACGCGCCAGCCCTTCGCCATACTGTTGTTTGTCGTGAATGATGGCGATGCGCTGGGGCTTCACCGTCTCAAGAATGTATTTCGCCGCCGTTGGCCCCTGGGAGGAATCCAGTCCGGCAGTACGCATAATGTGTTGATAACCGCGTTGGGTCAGTTCCGGGTTGGTCGCTCCCGGTGAGATCATCAAAATACCTTCGTCTTCGTAGATATCTGATGCAGGTTGGGTAGAAGAAGAACACAGATGACCAATAACGTATTTAATGCCGTCATTAACGATTTTGTTGGCGACCGCAACGGCTTGTTTCGGGTCACAGGCATCGTCATATTCCACGCCAACCAGCTTATCGCCCTTAATTCCCCCTTTGGCATTGATGTCTTTGATTGCCTGACGCGCGCCGTTAAATTCCATATCGCCCCACTGGGCAACCGGGCCGGACATCGCGCCGACAACGGCAACTTTAATATCGTCGGCCAACGCGGTGTGTGATATTGCCAGTGCAATCATCCCTGCGATGATAGTTTTCGCATTCCGTTTCATTATTCAAAATCCCCACTCGTAATGTTGTGCTGCTTTGTTTTTATGTATTCAGAAATCAGACTGTTCTTTTTTTATACTGCACTGTTTTTACCTGTCTGATTAAGGGTTTAGCGCAGTATATTGTGATAATAGCGATTAAAATCCCTATTTTTCAGTCGATTAAGAACAGATAATATTCTGAATATGTTGATAGATAAACAGAAAAAAGCGTCGTTGTCAGCATAAAATAACGGCATAAAGGGCGGAACAATTCACTACCCATCAGGGGATTATGCTGGACAATTTTCATTCTCTAATGTTTTTAATTTGTAATTATTGCTGAAAAAAAATTAATCACCTGCCAAAAGAAATAAAAAAGAGAAAGCCTCCGATTAAATTATTTCGCTACACTGGTTCCACTTTTGTGATTTACACGGGTTACCCATGAAGCTGACCATCATTCGATTAGAAAACTTTAGCGACCAGGACCGGATTGACCTGCAAAAGATCTGGCCGGAGTATTCCCCTTCCTCTTTACAGATTGACGATAACCACCGTATCTACGCCGCGCGTTTTAACGAGCGTCTGCTCGCGGCCGTGCGGGTAACCTTAAGCGGCACCGAGGGAGCACTGGATTCCCTGCGCGTGCGGGGAGTCACCCGCCGTCGCGGTGTGGGGCAATATCTGCTGGAAGAGGTTTTGCGTTACAATCCTGGCGTTTCATGCTGGTGGATGGCGGATGCAGGCGTGGAAGACCGCAGCGTGATGACAGCGTTTATGCAGGCATTGGGGTTTACGGCACAACAGGACGGCTGGGAGAAGCGTTAATCGCTCTGTGTAAAAAGCAGTTCAATGGATTTGGTTGGGAAAAATAACGCATTTTCGTTTTCTCCGACCAACGGGATAAAGCCCAGCGACTGATAAAACGTATGGGCTTTTTCATTCAGCGCCTCGACAAAAAGACCGTGAATACCTACCGCTAAAGAGGCTGACCAGACGACTTTCATGGCATGAGCAACCAATGTTGCTCCCCATCCCTGCCCCTGTAATGAACGATCAATTGCCAGACGCCCAAGAGTGACGCTGGGAATATTTTTGTAGGGAATTTTTTTCTGTTTCGATTTCGAGGGCAATGCGGCTCGTTCAAAACAACTGCCGGATAATGTGTAATATCCCAGCACCTGACGTTCTGGAGTGTTGCGACAAAGGATATACGCTCGCAGAATTTTATTGCGATGTTGACGAACCAGATGTGTCGTCAGAAAGAGATTTAACGCTTCCTCGCCGCAGTCGAATCGCTGTAGATCATAATCTGCATCATCGGTCAGAATCTCTATCGTCAGATCATCCATAAATTATTACATTCCCTGAAGACGTTTTGCCGCGCGTTTTAGCTTTTCACCTGGCGACGGGGGATTACTCAGCGCATCCATCACCCGCGTCCAGGATTCCTCATTGAGGATCATCCGCCGATGCTGTTCAATCACTTCCGCAGCCCGCTGTGAAGCGCTGTTCAACATAAATTGGCTGACGGACTGATTAGATATCGCTGCCGCTTCCTCAATCATACTTTTATCATCGTCAGTTAAACGCAGATCGATACGCTGCTTTTTAACAGCAGACATGTGAACTCTCCTGCTCCGTATAATATGTACGGCACATCACCGTACAATAAGCATATCCTGGATTGTTTAATCTTTCTACAACCATTTCGACAAACACAAAAAAACCCGATAGCCGTTAAGCGCATCGGGCATTTTCATTTATCTATCTGTTACTTCGCATCGGTCGCCGTGCCGTTGGCGTGCCAGTCAAATACGCCGAACTCAAAGCCTTTCAGATCGCCTTTCTCATCCCAGGTCAGCGGTCCCATCACGGTATCAACCGAGTTCGCTTTCAGGTATTTAGCGATCTCAGCCGGATCATCTGACTGATTCAGGCCCGCCTGCAAAGATTGCAGCGCGGCGTAGGTGGTCCAGACGAACGCTCCGCTTGGATCCTGTTTTTTCGCTTTGATCGCGTCAACAATCGGTTTGTTCGCCGGAACCTGATCGTAGTTCTTCGGCTTGGTCACCAGCAGCCCTTCCGCTGACTCGCCCGCAATGTTAGACAGCGAAACGTTAGCCACACCTTCCGGCCCCATAAACTGAGTTTTCAGCCCTGCCGCGCGTGCCTGACGCAGGATTTGCCCCATTTCCGGGTGGTAACCGCCGTAATAAACGAAGTCGATATTCTCTTTCTTCAGACGCGCCACCAGCGTTGAGAAATCTTTTTCCCCGGCGGTGATACCATCAAAGAACACCACGTTAGCATTGCCTTTCTTCAGGCCGTCCTGCACCGCACGCGCCAGACCTTCGCCGTACTGTTGTTTGTCGTGGACGATAGCAATACGCTGCGGTTTCACTTTCTCAAGAATATATTTCGCCGCCGTCGGTCCCTGGTCGGAGTCCAGGCCGGTGGTGCGCATAATCAACTTATAGCCGCGCGCGGTCAGCTCTGGCGCGGTTGCCGCTGGGGTGATCATTAAAATGCCTTCGTCTTCGTAGATGTCAGACGCTGGCTGCGTTGATGAAGAACAGAGGTGACCAATCACGTATTTAATGCCGTCGTTAACGACTTTGTTCGCCACCGCGACCGCCTGTTTCGGGTCACAGGCATCGTCATATTTCACGATTTGCAGTTTGTTGCCTTTGATACCGCCTTTAGCGTTGATATCTGCAACCGCCTGCTCTGCGCCAGTAAACTCCTGGTCACCGTACTGGGCCACCGGACCAGACATCGCGCCCACGACCGCAACTTTAATATCTTCCGCCAGAGCCATATTGCTGAATGCCAGCGCGATACATCCTGCCAGTAACGCTTTACCCTTTATATTCATCCTGAGAATCCCCATTCTTCTGGTTATTACGTGTGTTGTGATGTTGTTATTCAGCACTTTATTTCGTTTTATGCATGGCTACCCGTGCTTTAGCAGCATACTCTGCTAAAACATACCCGATTTTTATGATATTGGAATAGCTATTTTGACAGTTTATTAACAATCTGCGTGGGGATTGGCGTTTTGCCGGAGGGGGAAATTGATTATTGCAGAGGCCCAAAAAACAAAAACCCCGGACTCTCATCCAGGGTTCTCTGCTTAACAGCGGAAATTACGCTTCAATAGCAGCGCGAAGTTTTTTCATCGCGTTCTTTTCCAGCTGACGCACACGCTCAGCGGAAACACCGTAACGGTCAGCCAGTTCCTGCAACGTGGACTTGTTGTCTTCGTCCAGCCAGCGCGCGCGGATGATATCCTGGCTACGCTCGTCCAGACCTTGCATCGCATCGGTCAGGCGGTTTGCCGCCTGCTCTTCCCAGTTATCATCTTCAATGCCGTCGGCAAAGTTGGATGATTTATCCTGCAGATAGAGCACCGGAGCCATCGGCTGGCTATCGGAATCGTCGTCGGAAGACAGGTCAAAGGTCATGTCCTGCGCTGCCATACGTGACTCCATCTCACGCACGTCTTTGCTGGTTACGCCCAGTTCACGGGCCACCATTTCGACTTCGTCCTGGTTAAACCAGCCCAGACGCTGCTTGGTTTTACGCAGGTTGAAGAACAGTTTGCGTTGCGCTTTGGTGGTCGCAACTTTGACGATACGCCAGTTACGCAGAACGTATTCGTGGATCTCTGCTTTGATCCAGTGAACGGCGAAGGAGACCAGGCGCACACCCACTTCCGGGTTAAAACGGCGCACTGCTTTCATCAGGCCGATGTTACCTTCCTGAATCAAATCCGCCTGTGGCAGGCCATAGCCCGCATAATTACGAGCAATATGAACAACAAACCGCAGGTGAGACAGGATCAGCGTTTTAGCTGCTTCCAGATCGCCATGGTAATGCAGCTTTTCAGCCAGCGCCCGCTCCTCGTCAGCCGACAACATCGGCCACGCGTTAGCTGCCCGGATGTAGGAATCCAGGTTGCCAACAGGGGCTAAAGCTAAACTTTGCATTTTGTCAGTCATTCAAATCCTCTCAATCGATATCTTCTGGCGCCTCAGTGGTAGCAACAACTGTGCCAGAGCTTAAGAGCAATGAGGTTATCATTCACTGTTTTATCAGACCGTGATTTTATCCACAAGTTCAATGCAACGCTGTGAATAAATTACGCACAAAATGTGACATAGAGATGAAATACCGGGAAGAGACAACGGGGTCTCTTTCCCTGCTACGGAACCCATTGCAGGGAAAGAGTATAACACGCTTTTATTATTCAGGCGTAAAATGGCGTAAATGTTGTACCGTGGCAAGCCAGGCTGCCACCCAGCCAATCATCGAACACACCAGCAGCAAAAGCAGACATTCATCGAAAGATAAGCCATTGATATCAAACTTAGTTCCGAAAACCTGCGCCACTTCCGCCACCGCTGATGACAAACGCAGTACCAGAATTTCTGACAAAATTAATGACAACAATGCGCCAGAAAATCCCAGCAGCGCACCGCCGTACAGGAACGGGCGAAGGATGAAACCATCCGTCGCACCAATCAGTTTCTGCACGTTGATGGAGTCACGGCGAGCAAAGATGCTCAGACGCACACTGTTGCCGATGACGAGGAACACAGCCGCCACCATCAATACGCCGATCATCGCCGAAACGCGCCCGACCAGCCCGGTCAACGCCGCCAGACGGGCAAACCAGCTGTCATCCATCCGCACTTCGTCAATGCCGTTAATCTGAGTGATTCGATCGCGCAGCGTATTCAGTGACTCCGTCCCCTGAAAAGCGAGTTTCGGGATCACCACCGCTACTGCCGGAAGCGGGTTTTCCTCCAGCATATCCAGCGCGCCGCCAAAGCCAGACCAGTTACGGAACTCGCCCAGTGCGTCTTCACGAGAAAGATAGTTCACTTTCTCCACGCCCTGCTCGGCCTGTAGCTGCGCCACTACGCCTGCTGCGGCGTCATCATCCAGTGTTTTTTGTAGATAAACGGTGATTTGTGGTGACGGATAATACTGCGTCGCCGCCTGGTTAACGTTTTTGTACACCATATAACAGACGCTTGGCAGCGTCAGGGAGATGGCGATGACCATCACGGTTAGAAACGTGGCGAACGGTTTGCTTTTCAGATCCTGCAAAGCGCCGTGGAACGCATAGCGCACCTGTTCGTTGAAAACGTTGGTTTTGCGATTTGCCGGTTTTGGCGAGGACTTCGCGCGTTTCGGCGCGTTACGCCCACCGTCGCCAGAGCCGCCAGCCGATTTACGGAAGCGATCAAGACGCCCGCCAAACTGCCGGATTTGATTGATTGCATCGCGCTTATTCATGGCCCACGCCTCCATGCAAGTGACCATCGCTCAGGGTGAGCATGCGATAGGAACGTCGTGAAATCAGGTTGATGTCGTGTGTAGCCATCAATACTGTTACCCCAACGCGATTAAACTCTTCAAACAGACGTAAAATCCCTTCTGACAGCGCATCATCCAGGTTACCGGTCGGTTCGTCCGCCAGCAGTACCGCAGGTTTGTTCACCACCGCGCGGGCAATGCCAACGCGCTGCTGTTCACCGCCAGAAAGCTGTATTGGAAAGTTTTTCGCTTTGTCCAGTAGCCCGACTTTGTCCAGCGCCGCCGATACACGGCGACGAATATCGTCACCGCTGGCACCGGCGATAATCAACGGGATCGCCACGTTATCATAGACAGTACGGTCCATCAGTAGATGGTGATCCTGGAAAATCATGCCGATCTGGCGGCGCAGAAACGGAACTTCACGGTTTTTCAGACGCGTGATGTCATGGCCGCTAAACCAGATTTTCCCGGCGCTTGGCCGCTCAATCCCACAGATCAGCTTCAGGAGGGTACTTTTCCCTGCACCGGAATGACCGGTCAGAAACGCCATCTCACCCGGCTGCATATGAAACGTAACGCCCTGCAGCGCCTGTCTCCCACCGAGATAAGCCTTGCTGACATGTTCAAAGCGAATCATTGTTAATCCTCTCGGGCAAAAAGTGCCTCTATAAAGTCGTCCGCCTTAAACGGACGCAAATCCTCAATACGTTCGCCGACACCAATATAGCGGATAGGAATACCAAACTGGTCAGCCACCGAGAAAATTACCCCGCCTTTCGCCGTGCCGTCCAGTTTCGTTAACGTGATGCCAGTTAAGCCAACCGCTTCGTGGAACAATTTGGCCTGGCTTACCGCATTCTGCCCGGTGCTGGCATCGATAGTCAGCATAACTTCATGCGGGGCTTCAACGTCGAGTTTCTTCATCACGCGGACGATTTTCTTCAGCTCTTCCATCAGGTGCGATTTGTTCTGCAAGCGTCCGGCGGTATCGGCAATCAGAACGTCAACATTACGCGCCTTCGCAGCCTGAATGGCGTCGAAGATAACAGAGGCGGAATCCGCACCAGTATGCTGGGCAATCACCGGGATATTGTTGCGCTGCCCCCAGACCTGAAGCTGCTCAACCGCTGCCGCACGGAAAGTATCGCCCGCCGCCAGCATGACAGATTTACCTTGCTGTTCAAACTGACGCGCCAGCTTGCCAATCGTCGTGGTTTTCCCCACGCCATTGACGCCGACCATCAGGATCACAAACGGCGCTTTGCCTTCGACGTTCAGTGGTTCATCGACTTTCGCCAGAATCTCGCCCATCTCTTCTTTCAGCAGGCCATAGAGCGCCTCGGCGTCACGAAGCTGCTTGCGGGATGCGCCTTCTGTCAGATTGGTGATGATTTTACGCGTGGTTTCCACACCCACATCGGCGATCAAAAGCTGCTCTTCCAGCTCCTCAAACAGATCATCGTCGATTTTTTTACCGCGGAACAGGCTGATAAATCCGGAACCAAGATTTTCTTTGGTTTTTAACAGGCTGCGTTTCAGGCGCGCGAAGAAACCTTCTTTGGTCGGTTTTTCCTGCTCCTGGGCAATTTCTTCAACCGGCTGCTCTTCTTCTGCCGGAGGAACCACCATCACCGCCTCTTCTGCCGCCAGCGCCTGTGCTTCCAGCTCTTCGTCGGTGATTTCTTCTTTAGCCGCTTCTTCTTGCGCCGCTGCGACAATCTCCACGGTTTCCGCTTCTGCCTGCCATTCTTCTGGCGAAACCTCTTCGGCGTTGACGTCTTCCGGCAATGGCAGCTCTTCACGCTCGATAGCCACTGGCTCCGGCGTAACTTCAGGTTCAACTACCGGTGCTGGCGATTCTTCCACTACGGGTTCTGGCTGCGCACTGACTTCCGCTTCGATAACAGCTTCAGGCTGCACTTTCTCGCTTTCGGCAACCTGTTCCGTCACTTCCACCACTTCGGCAGCAAAAGTTTCCGCCTCGGCTTCAGTATGGGACTGCGGCAACTCCTCAACAGGTTGTTCAGCAACCTTCGCAGGCTCTTCTGCCTGGACAGTTTCTTCTACAACCGATTGATCATTTTGGACTTCTGTCTCTTTTTCCGGGGTCTGCTCTTTTTGACCAAAGCCCAGCCAGGAAAAAAAGCCACGTTTTTTTTCTTTCGCCATCTGCGACTACACTCCTCGCTGTTGCTTCATGGCACAGCGTTAACGCTATGTACATAGCAGCTAAAAAAATGATGAAATAGTCTATCACTTAACTGAATACACATCACCGCCTGCAATTATGTGTTATCTGGCGGATTGAGCAATTTATCATGAAAAAACCGAATCATTCCGGTAGCGGCCAAATCCGCATTATTGGCGGGCAGTGGCGAGGCCGTAAACTCCCGGTTCCGGACAGCCCTGGCCTGCGCCCCACCACCGATCGCGTGCGCGAAACGTTATTTAACTGGCTGGCTCCGGTTATCGTCGATGCGCAATGTCTGGATTGCTTCGCCGGTAGCGGCGCGCTGGGGCTGGAAGCCTTGTCTCGCTACGCTGCGGGCGCCACGCTGATTGAGATGGATCGTGCGGTGCATCAGCAATTAATCAAGAATCTGGCAACCCTGAAAGCAGATAATGCGCGGGTGGTTAACAGCAATGCAATGTCATTCCTGGCGCAAAAAGGCACACCGCATAATATCGTGTTTGTCGATCCGCCATTCCGCCGTGGCTTGTTAGAAGAGACGATAAATTTACTGGAAGATAACGGCTGGCTGGCTGACGAAGCCTGGATATATGTCGAGAGTGAAGTCGAAAATGGCTTGCCTACTGTTCCGGCAAACTGGTCGTTATATCGGGAAAAAGTGGCGGGGCAAGTTGCTTATCGGTTGTATCAGCGTGAAACACAAGGAGAAAGTGATGCTGATTAATATTGGACGTTTGTTAATGCTTTGCGTATGGGGATTTTTAATCCTCAATCTTGTTCAGCCATTTCCGCGACCGCTGAATATTTTCGTTAACGTGGCGCTGATTTTTACCGTGCTGATGCATGGTATGCAGCTGGCGCTATTGAAATCCACTTTGCCGAAGGATGGTCCGCAGCTTACCACCGCCGAAAAGGTGCGTATTTTCCTTTTCGGCGTGTTTGAACTGCTGGCCTGGCAGAAGAAATTTAAAGTTAAAAAATAACCTTATTCTTCGCCAACAAAGCTGACAAAACGCGTGCCTTTATAGCTCAGCGTACCTTTATCGCCCACTGTCAGGGCGTGGTACTGCTGGGCGTCGAGGCGGAACGTCTGCTCCAGTCCACCGCTTTGCGGTTTGAAGCTTGCCTCATAGCGCATACTGGTGCCAGCCGGAGTCACTTCCTGCTGGCGCGAACGGCGATCGTTAATTGGTTTTTCCCGCTTGTTACTCACCACCACCAGTTTTTGCTGGAGCGGTGCCATATCATTATCAACTTTTTCCCGCCGCTGCTGCATAAAGCGAAACGATGCAGCGACAACAATTAAGCCAATGATAACAATAAAGAAAAGAGGTGGTTTACTCATCTTTGTACCTTATCGGAAAATGCGGAAATAAGCATACCCTGCCCGTTATGGTGTTGTCATCTGTCCGCCCTCGCCACTAAACTGAATAGCAAGACTGTAGGCATTCCGCTTACTAAATAATAACGAATTCAAGGAACTAAGATGCTTTGGTCGTTTATCGCTGTCTGTCTTTCCGCATGGCTATCTGTGGATGCCTCCTATCGTGGTTCAACCTGGCAACGCTGGGTGTTTAAACCGTTAACTCTTCTTCTCCTGCTATTACTGGCCTGGCAAGCGCCGATGTTCGACGCCATTAGCTATCTGGTACTGGCGGGGCTATGTGCGTCGCTGCTGGGCGATGCGCTAACGCTATTGCCACGTCAGCGTCTGATGTACGCCATTGGCGCATTTTTCCTCTCTCACCTGCTGTACACCATCTATTTCGCCAGCCAGATGACGCTCTCTTTCTTCTGGCCATTGCCGCTGGTGCTGCTGGTACTGGGCGCGCTGTTGCTGGCCATTATCTGGACACGCCTGGAAGAGTTACGTTGGCCCATTTGTACCTTTGTCGGTATGACGCTGGTGATGGTGTGGCTGGCAGGCGAACTGTGGTTCTTCCGCCCGACCGCTCCGGCGCTCTCTGCGTTTGTCGGCGCTTCGTTACTGTTTATCAGCAACTTTGTCTGGCTGGGTAGCCACTATCGCCGCCGCTTCCGGGCCGATAACGCGATTGCTGCTGCCTGCTACTTTGCCGGTCACTTCCTCATCGTCCGCTCGCTGTATCTCTGATAAAACTTGACTCTGGAGTCGACTCCAGAGTGTATCCTTCGGTTAATGAGAAAAAACTTAACCGGAGAATGCCATGTCGACTCCTGACAATCTCGGCAAGAAAGCCCCTCAATTTGCTGCGTTCAAACCGCTAACACCAGTAAAGAACGCCAACGACTGTTGCTGCGACGGCGCATGTTCCAGTACGCCCCCCCTTTCTGAAAACGTCTCCGGCAACCGCTATAGCTGGAAAGTCAGCGGCATGGACTGTGCCGCCTGTGCGCGCAAGGTAGAAAATGCCGTGCGCCAGCTTGCAGGCGTGAATCAGGTGCAGGTGTTGTTCGCCACCGAGAAGCTGGTGGTTGATGCCGACAATGACATCCGTGCACAAGTTGAATCTGCGGTGCAAAAAGCAGGCTATTCCCTGCGCGATGAACAGGCCGCCGACGAACCGCAAGCATCGCGCCTGAAAGAGAATCTGCCGCTGATTACGCTTATCGTGATGATGGCAATCAGTTGGGGACTGGAGCAGTTCAATCATCCGTTTGGTCAACTGGCGTTTATCGCGACCACGCTGGTTGGGCTGTACCCAATTGCTCGTCAGGCATTACGGCTGATCAAATCCGGCAGTTACTTTGCTATTGAAACGTTAATGAGCGTAGCCGCCATTGGTGCGCTGTTTATTGGCGCAACGGCTGAAGCTGCGATGGTGTTGCTGCTGTTTTTGATTGGCGAACGACTGGAAGGCTGGGCCGCCAGCCGCGCGCGTCAAGGGGTCAGCGCGTTAATGGCGTTGAAACCAGAAACCGCCACGCGCCTGCGTAACGGTGAGCGGGAAGAGGTGGCGATCAATAGCCTGCGCCCTGGCGATGTGATTGAAGTTGCGGCAGGTGGGCGTTTGCCTGCCGACGGTAAACTGCTCTCACCGTTTGCCAGTTTTGATGAAAGCGCCCTGACCGGCGAATCCATTCCTGTGGAGCGCGCGACGGGCGATAAAGTTCCTGCAGGCGCCACCAGCGTAGACCGTCTGGTAACGCTGGAAGTGCTGTCAGAACCGGGTGCCAGCGCCATTGACCGGATTCTGAAACTGATCGAAGAAGCCGAAGAGCGCCGCGCGCCCATTGAGCGGTTTATCGACCGTTTCAGCCGTATCTATACGCCCGCGATTATGGCCGTCGCTCTGTTGGTAACGCTGGTTCCGCCGCTGCTGTTTGCCGCAAGCTGGCAGGAGTGGATTTATAAAGGGCTGACGCTGCTACTGATTGGTTGCCCGTGTGCGTTAGTTATCTCCACGCCCGCGGCGATTACCTCCGGGCTGGCGGCGGCGGCACGTCGTGGGGCATTGATTAAAGGTGGCGCGGCACTGGAACAGCTAGGTCGCGTTACCCAGGTGGCGTTTGATAAAACCGGAACGCTGACCGTCGGGAAACCACGCGTTACCGCCATCCATCCGGCAACGGGTATTAGCGAATCTGAACTGCTGACACTGGCGGCGGCGGTCGAGCAAGGCGCAACGCATCCACTTGCGCAAGCCATAGTTCGTGAAGCGCAGGTCGCTGCACTCGCCATTCCCGCCGCCGAGTCACAGCGGGCGCTGGTCGGGTCCGGCATTGAAGCGCAGGTTAACGGTGAGCGCGTATTGATTTGCGCTGCCGGAAAACATCCTGCTGATGCATTCGCCGGTTTGATTAATGAACTGGAAAGCGCCGGGCAAACGGTAGTGCTGGTGGTACGTAACGATGACGTGCTGGGTGTCATTGCATTGCAGGACACCCTGCGCGCCGATGCCGCAACTGCTATCAATGAACTGAACGCGCTGGGCGTCAAAGGGGTAATCCTCACTGGCGATAATCCACGCGCAGCGGCGGCAATTGCCGGGGAACTGGGGCTGGAGTTTAAAGCGGGCCTGTTGCCGGAAGATAAAGTCAAAGCGGTGACCGAGCTGAATCAACATGCGCCGCTGGCGATGGTCGGCGACGGTATTAACGACGCGCCAGCGATGAAAGCCGCCGCCATCGGAATTGCAATGGGCAGTGGCACAGACGTGGCGCTGGAAACCGCAGATGCGGCATTAACCCATAACCACCTGCGCGGCCTGGTGCAAATGATTGAACTGGCGCGCGCCACTCACGCCAATATCCGCCAGAACATCACCATTGCATTGGGGCTGAAAGGCGTTTTCCTCGTCACGACGCTGTTAGGGATGACCGGCCTGTGGCTGGCGGTGCTGGCAGATACGGGGGCGACGGTGCTGGTGACGGCGAATGCGTTAAGGTTGTTGCGCAGGAAGGGGTAGTTTTTCGGATTGCTGCCATCCTGACCATGATATACGGTGAGTCCTGCGAAGCTATCTAATACGGGCTTCGCAGGATCTCATTACATAACATATACATGGAATCAATGGATGATTACGTTAAATTCAAATTACTGGGGAAGACTCGCTGTTGATGAGTCAGAGGGTTTCGCAGAATACGTAACAGTTACGCTGAACAATGAAAAACGAACTGTCTGGCTAAATATTTTTGAAGATGTCCTGCCAAATACCCCCATTGAGAAAATCGTTCCCCTTCTGGATAGCCTCCCTGCATGTACTGAAATTATCCGCAACATACTTGCGCAAAAGAAAGGAACAAATGCGTTTGTTGATGAGTTTATTGAGTTTCATTTAGAGGAACTCGATGCTGAAACATTGCAATCTCTTGATATAACTCCACCTACGCACGAGGCCTGTGCGAACCAGGTCACTTTACGTGGCGTTCATCTCTGGATAGCAGCTCCTGCCCCAGGCAGGTTAAAAATGACGGTGGATTATGGGATATCAGAGGATATCTCGGATCAGTTGCTGGTATTTAATTTTGATGAGCAGGGTGAGTTGCTGGATATTACCTGGGAAAGTTAAACCTTTTTGCCGCCAGGATCCCCCTGGCGGCACTTCTGGAATCATTTCCGTATACCGTGATTAGTGCTGAGGCGGGAACGGCGGCATGGTCAGGAAAGCGTAATATAGCGCTAACATCAGAATGACGGAGATAACACTGAATGCAGCAACCAGGCGGGATGCTAATGATGGCCTTTTGAACATCAACCACAGGGCATAAGCAAGCCCGACACCGCTAAGTAAAGGTAAAAAAATCATTAACCAGAGCCAACCACAGGCAAGTCCCCCCAGCCATCCCCCCATGATGATAAAAACAGGCATCAGCCAATTGGGGGCGAACATCGCCAGCAATCCCAGCAATCCCAGACAAACTGGAATTAAATAATCCATTTGTGCATTCCATTACACTTGCGTGCCGGATGCGGCGTGAACGCCTTATCTGGCCTACACAGAGCATCGAACTCGTAGGCATGATAAGACGCGGCAGCGTCGCATCAGGCATTGTGCACCGTATCGCAGATGCAGCTTGAACGCTTTATCCGTCCTGCAAACCGGTTGCAAGCCGCAACATTGAGCACGTTCGGTCCCCTCGCCCCTCTGGGGAGAAGGTTAGGGTGAGAGGAAAAGGCGGCATCGAAGCCCGTCTGCCCCTATCAACCGCCTTTACGAATCAAATAACGATAAGGCAAGCCATCCGTCTCTTTAGCAACCAGTTCGTGTTCCATAAAGGTACAAAACCCAGGAATATCTCGGGTCGTCGCCGGATCGTCGGCGATAATCAGTAACGTTTCGCCAGGCTGCATATTGCGCACGGTTTTGCGCACCATCATCACCGGTTCCGGGCAGCGCAGGCCAAGCGCGTCGAGTGTGTGGTCAGGGCTGGAAAAGAGATCGGTCATTTTCTTCTCATCACATAAAAAAACGGCGCTAGTTTACGCTCTGTATGTCCGTTAGCAAACCAGGTTAACGATTGCGTGAAAATTAACCATTGCATTGTCAACGTAAAGCAGTATCATGCGGCGGCTCGAAAAAAGGGTAAGCACGTTATTATGTTAAGGTAACAGACGTGTCGTACGTATTGGGTTCCCTCACCCCAATGGCTAATCAAAAAGGTACAATATGAACGTTTCCTCACAAACTCAACGCTATAAGGCGTTGTTCTGGTTATCGTTATTTCATCTGCTGGTGATCACCTCCAGTAACTATCTGGTTCAGCTTCCTGTCTCCATTTTTGGTTTTCATACCACCTGGGGCGCGTTTAGCTTTCCGTTTATTTTCCTTGCTACCGACCTGACCGTGCGTATTTTTGGCGCACCGCTGGCCCGTCGTATCATCTTTGCGGTGATGATCCCGGCGTTATTGATCTCCTATGTCATCTCGTCGCTGTTCTATATGGGTTCCTGGCAGGGATTCGGTGCTCTCGCCCACTTCAACCTGTTTGTCGCTCGTATCGCTACCGCCAGCTTTATGGCCTACGCGCTGGGGCAGATCCTCGACGTGCATGTCTTTAACCGCCTGCGTCAGAGTCGTCGCTGGTGGCTGGCGCCGACGGCGTCCACACTGTTCGGTAACGTCAGTGACACATTGGCCTTCTTCTTCATTGCTTTCTGGCGTAGTCCGGATGCCTTTATGGCCGAACACTGGATGGAAATCGCGCTGGTTGATTACTGTTTCAAAGTGTTAATCAGCATCGTTTTTTTCCTGCCAATGTATGGCGTATTACTCAATATGCTATTGAAAAGACTGGCAGATAAATCCGAAATCAACGCTTTGCAGGCCAGTTAAAGGTTCGTTATCAGACTTGTGATAAGATGGATGAATGAGCCGTTATGGCCGTTTATCGAAAGGAAGATGTCAATGCGCAATCTGGTTAAATATGTCGGAATTGGCCTGCTGGTTATGGGGCTTGCGGCCTGTGATGATAAAGACACTAACGCTACAGCGGAAGGTACAGTCGCGGAAAGTAACGCTACCGCGAATCCCGTCAACCTGCTTGATGGCAAGTTAAGCTTCTCGCTGCCAGCGGATATGACCGACCAGAGCGGTAAGCTGGGAACACAGGCCAATAACATGCACGTCTGGTCCGACGCCACCGGGCAGAAAGCGGTGATTGTTATTATGGGCGATGATCCGAAAGAAGACCTGGCTGTGCTGGCGAAGCGTCTGGAAGATCAGCAACGTAGCCGCGATCCACAGCTGCAAGTGGTGACCAACAAAGCCATTGAGCTGAAAGGTCACAAAATGCAGCAGTTAGACAGCGTTATCTCCGCGAAAGGCCAGACGGCGTACTCTTCCGTCATTCTTGGTAACGTGGGCAACCAACTGCTGACCATGCAAATCACACTGCCTGCTGACGATCAGCAAAAAGCACAGACCACCGCAGAAAACATCATTAACACGCTGGTTATTCAGTAAGTTTTAAGATGACGAAACGGCCTCAGGTGCTTCCACCGGAGGCCGTTTTTTTAATCGCCACGTCAGCAATAACGCGATTGCGACCAGCCCCGCCGCCGCCAGATAAATCACCGGTACGCCCGCCCAACTCATCACCAGCCCTGCCAGTGGTCCGGTCACGCCAAGCGATAAATCCATAAATACGGTGTAGGTTGCCAGCGCCGCCCCCTGATTCTGCTGCGGCACCGCTTTGACCGCCACTACGCCCAATGCCGGGAACACCAGCGAAAAGCCCGCCCCCGCCAGTAAGACGCCGATTTTCGCCATCCACGGCATAGTCGCCACGCCAACCAGCAGTAGGCCGATTATCTCAACGCTAAAGCAGAGCATCGCCACGTTTAAGCCACCAATGCGGTTTATGCCGTTAGGGAATAACAATCGCGTTCCAACAAACGCACAGCTAAACAACGTCAGCGCGAAGGCCGCACCGTCCCAGCCTTTAGCGTCATAAAACAGCGTGATAAAGGTGGCGATAACGCCAAACCCGGCGGAAGCCAACGCTAGCGCCATACCGTACAGCCAGACGCGCCCAAGTACCGCGCGAAACGGCAGAGGTTTGCCTTTACTGGCTTTCACCGTCGGACGCGGTATTGCCAACAAAATAGCCACCAGCGCCACGCCCATAATGATTAATGCCAACGCCTGCAAACCGCCCCAGTGATAAAACACCACACCTAACGGCGCGCCCATCGCCATCGCTCCGTAAGTGACAATGCCATTCCACGAAATCACTCGCCCGATATGCAGCGAACCGACCACGCCAACGCCCCACAGTGTCGACCCCGTTCCGGCAAAACTTTGCCCAATCCCAAGAATCACGCGCCCCAGGCAAAGTAATAACAGACTGATAATTGGCAGACTGGCGGTTAACCCAGCCACCAGATAACCCAGCCCGCTCAAAAAGCAGCCGCACAAACCGAAGACGACAATCTTTTTTGGCCCCAGCAAATCAGCATAACGCCCGGCATGAGGACGACTCAGCAACGTGGCGAAATATTGCAGACTGATAACCAACCCCGCCCAGAAGGCGCTAAAGCCCATCACATCATGGACATAGCCCGGTAGCACGGCGAGCGGTAACCCAATGGTCAGATAGCTGGCGAAGTTAAACATGACAATGGAGACAATGCGCAAATTCAGGCGCATTCCGTTAAGCGCCGGTTCGGCAACAGGTACGGGCATGAGGAGCACCACATTTTTACAACAGTGTTTCATTTTTACCACGTGGTGGCGTGTAAATCAGCAAGAAGAATCAGAATATTGCTGGCGTGACTCCCGCTACACTTAATACAAAAAGTCATAAGGAAGCCCCAATGGAAACATCTCAACCCGATAAAACGGGCATGCACATTCTACTCAAGCTGGCTTCACTGGTAGTCATCCTCGCAGGTATTCACGCAGCGGCAGATATCATTGTGCAATTGTTACTGGCGCTGTTTTTCGCCATCGTCCTCAATCCACTGGTGACCTGGTTTATTCGTCGCGGAGTTCAGCGTCCCGTTGCCATTACGATTGTGGTCGTAGTGATGTTGATTGCGCTTACTGCGCTGGTCGGTGTGCTGGCGGCATCGTTTAACGAATTCATCTCTATGCTGCCGAAATTTAATAAGGAGCTGACGCGCAAGCTTTTTAAATTGCAGGAGATGCTGCCTTTTCTTAATTTGCATATGTCGCCGGAACGAATGTTGCAGCGGATGGATTCAGAAAAAGTGGTTACCTTCACCACCGCTTTAATGACCGGGCTTTCCGGGGCAATGGCGAGCGTACTTCTGCTGGTGATGACCGTTGTTTTTATGCTGTTTGAAGTACGCCACGTCCCTTACAAAATGCGCTTTGCGTTGAATAACCCACAGATTCACATCGCCGGATTACACCGCGCATTAAAAGGCGTTTCGCATTATCTGGCATTAAAAACGCTGCTAAGTTTATGGACGGGCGTTATCGTCTGGCTGGGGCTGGCGCTGATGGGCGTGCAGTTTGCGCTGATGTGGGCGGTACTGGCGTTTTTACTCAACTACGTCCCCAATATCGGCGCGGTAATTTCCGCCGTACCGCCAATGATTCAGGTGCTGCTGTTTAATGGTGTTTACGAATGTATTCTGGTCGGCGCATTGTTTTTAGTTGTCCATATGGTCATCGGCAATATTTTAGAACCACGGATGATGGGCCATCGCCTGGGGATGTCCACCATGGTGGTATTTCTTTCGTTGTTGGTTTGGGGATGGCTGCTCGGTCCGGTAGGAATGCTACTCTCGGTGCCATTAACCAGCGTCTGTAAAATCTGGATGGAAACCACTAAAGGCGGTAGCAAACTGGCGATTTTACTGGGGCCAGGCAGACCGAAAAGTCGGTTACCGGGGTAATAGCGCACCCTGATCAGATAATGGCCACCGTTTATCTAACGGTGGCCATTTGATTCGAGAAAATGATGCAATATTATTCAGAAAATTAATTTCTAAAAACCACTCCTTAAGTCAAATATATATAAACACCGAATAATCATTAAATTCCCATCCCAGAGAACGCACTGATTATATTGTGTTATTTTTATTGCCTCATTTTTCTCACTCACTTATAGTTGGTCCCCGCTGGCAGTAATTTAGTCATCTCAAAATGATTTGTTCTGATGTGCACTTACTGACTTATCTCATAAGTAAATTTTTCGCTAAATAAAGAATAGTGATACCAGCAATTACAGTTAAATCCTGCTTTACTCGTAAAAACAATACTTTAATGGGGCTTTAATGAAACACTACATGAAATGGTTTGCTGCTATTGCTGTTGTCGGCGCTTTAGCGGGTTGTGCGCGTACTGCACCAATTGATCAAGTCCACTCAACCGTCAGCGCCGGTCATACCCAGGATCAAGTTAAAAAAGCAATTCTGAAAGCTGGCGTTGAACGCAAATGGATTATGTCCGAAGCCGGACAAGGTGTAATTAAAGCACGTCAACAGTCACGCGATCATTCAGCAGAAATTCGCATTAACTACACGGCATCCAGCTACGATATCAATTATGAAAATAGTCAGAACCTGCAAGCATCAGGCGGACAAATTCATAAAAACTATAATCGCTGGGTCCGCAATCTCGACAAAGATATTCAACTGAATTTGTCGGCTGGCGCAGATTTGTAATTTCCCCTAAAGTCGGGCCGCTTCGGTCCGATAATAATTTAATTCCCTCTTAACAGGTTGTGCCCAACATGTACGAACAGGATTCTCTTAGCGCACTGGATGCGATTACCGAAGCTCAACGCATTGCCTTTGCCCCTATGCTTTTTCAAACAGCTCTCTGCCTGCGTAATGCGGGTGTACTTTCTTATCTGGATCGGCAAGGCAAACATGGCGCAACGCTGGCTGATATCACCGAAAATAGTCATATCAACGAATATGCTGCCAGCGTTCTGTTAGATATGGGCTTAAGCGGGCGAATTATTACCTGCAAAGAGGGAATTTATTACCTGGCGAAAATCGGTCATTACCTCCTGCATGACACCATGACGCGCGTGAATATGGATTTCACCCAGGATGTCTGTTATCAGGGGCTATTCTTCCTCGCCGATTCACTCAATGAAGGCAAACCTTCCGGGTTAAAAGTATTTGGCGACTGGCCGACGATATATCCGGCACTTTCACAATTACCTGACGCTGCCCGTGAAAGCTGGTTCGCGTTTGATCATTACTATTCAGATGGCGCATTTAACGCCGCACTGCCTTATGTATTCGCCAACAACCCCACAACCTTGTACGATGTAGGCGGCAATACCGGTAAGTGGGCTTTGCGCTGCTGTAAATACAACGAAAACATCACCGTTACGTTATTAGATCTGCCACAACAAATCGTGCTCGCCAAAGAAAATATCACGAATGCAGGCTTTTCTGATCGTATAGATTTCCATGCTGTGGATATGCTAAGCGATGCGCCGTTACCGGGCGAGGCTGATATCTGGTGGATGAGTCAATTTTTAGACTGTTTTTCACCCGAACAAATAATTAGCATACTCAGCAAAGTTGCCAGCGTAATGAAGCCCGGGGCAAAACTTTGCATTATGGAGTTGTTCTGGGATGCGCAGCGGTTTGAAGCGGCATCGTTTAGCCTGAATGCCTCCTCACTTTATTTCACCTGCATGGCAAACGGTAACAGTCGTTTCTATAGCGCAGAGAAATTTTACGACTATCTGAATAAAGCAGGATTTCAGGTAGCAGAGCGCCACGATAATTTAGGCGTTGGGCATACATTATTGATATGCCAAAAGAAATAATCGTCACTTAATAATTTTGGTTTACCGCGGGCGCGCGTTGATGAAATTTACATTAAATATTACCGACTGGAAGGCACTGGCGCCTGGACTTAGCGAAGCCCAGCAATGGCAAGCATGGTCGCGCCAGCCTTGGGCGGTTGACCCTGCGGCACCGTTGGCAAAATTATGCGAATTGCCAATGATGACCGCCCGCCGTCTCAGTTCTGGCAGTAAACTGGCCGTGGAGTGCGGTCTGGCAATGCTACGCCGCCATCAAATAGACGCCGTTTTGTATACCAGTCGTCATGGCGAACTGGAACGCAATTACCGCATTGTTCATGCACTGGCAACCGAACAGGCACTCTCTCCGACAGACTTCGCGCTCTCCGTACACAACTCTTCCGTGGGCAACCTGACCATTGCGGCCAAACAACCGATCGTTTCGTCATCGCTTTCGGCTGGTCGCGACAGTTTCCAGCAAGGTTTATGTGAAGTGCTTAGCCTGTTACAAGCGGGATACCAGCGCGTGTTGATGGTCGATTTTGATGGCTTTCTGCCTGAGTTCTATCACCCACAACTGCCAGCAGAAATGCCGACCTGGCCGTACGCCGTCGCGCTGGTGATTGAAGCTGGCGATGACTGGCAATGTGAAACACAGCCAGCCATTGCGGGCAATGAAACATCACTGCCGCAAAGCATGTTATTTTTACAGCACTATTTACAAAACGCTAATAAATTTTCACTGCCTGGCGAGCGCGTGCAATGGCGCTGGAGCCGCAGATGCGTAAGCTGATGTCGCGCCTGGAGTGGGCATGGCGACTGGTTATGACCGGGTTGTGTTTTGCCCTGTTTGGCCTCGGCGGACTACTGCTCTCTGTGGTGTGGTTTAACGTATTGTTAGTTTTGGTGTGGGATACTTCCCGCCGCCGTCGTGTGGCGCGCCGCAGCATTGCCGCCAGTTTTCGTCTGTTTTTAACAGTCGCAAAAGGGCTTGGCGTGCTGGATTATCGGATTGATGGGGCTGAAATTTTACGTCAGGAACGCGGTTGCCTCGTCGTAGCCAATCATCCCACGCTGATCGATTACGTACTGCTGGCGTCAGTCATGCCAGAAACTGACTGCCTGGTGAAAAGCGCGCTGTTAAAAAATCCTTTTCTTGGCGGCGTCGTGCGGGCGGCAGATTATTTAATCAACAGCGAAGCTGAAACCCTCTTACCCCGTTGCCAACAGCGACTGGCACAGGGCGACACTATCTTGATTTTCCCCGAAGGCACGCGAACGAAGCCTGGTGAAAAAATGACGTTGCAGCGCGGGGCAGCGAATATTGCCGTGCGCTGTGCCAGCGATTTACGCATCGTGACGATCGGCTGTAGCGAGCATCTGCTGGATAAACAAAGTAAATGGTATGACGTTCCGCCTGCCAGGCCGTTTTTTACGGTTGAAGTCCGTGGGCGGGTAGAAATCAATAAATTTTACGATGCAACTTCACAAGAACCGGCGCTGGCAGCAAGGCAGTTAAACCGGCATCTTTTGCTTCAATTACAACAAGGTTGTTTACCTCTCTCAGGAATAAATAATGCAAGCGCTTTATCTGGAAATTAAAAATCTCATCATCAGCACCCTCAATCTGGACGAGTTGACTCCTGATGATATCGATACCGATGCGCCGCTGTTCGGCGACGGTTTAGGGCTGGATTCCATCGATGCCCTGGAACTGGGGCTGGCAGTGAAAAATGAATATGGCGTTGTACTTTCCGCGGAAAGTGAAGAGATGCGTCAGCACTTTTTCTCCGTCGCCACTCTGGCCTCTTTCATTGCTGCACAACGCGCCTGAGGAAAGCCATCATGACAGAACAACAAACCGTCTATCAGGAAGTCTCAGCCCTGCTGGTTAAGCTGTTTGAAATCGATCCGCAGGACATCAAACCTGAAGCGCGCCTGTACGAAGATCTGGAACTGGACAGCATCGACGCCGTTGACATGATTGTGCACCTGCAAAAGAAAACCGGTAAGAAAATCAAGCCGGAAGAGTTTAAAGCAGTGCGTACAGTCCAGGATGTCGTAGAGGCCGTAGAACGCCTGCTACAAGAAGCCTGACCTGATGTCGGGCATTCGCTCGCTACCGATTATAAAGCTGCTGACCGGATTATTGCTGCTCGCCTGGCCGTTTGTAATTTGGCTTGGTTTGGCACATAACGGCCTGCATTGGCTGTTGCCGCTGATGGCGCTGCTGCTTTTGTTGCGCCTGCGCCAGACCCGTCGCCAGGCGGGGCCGCTCCAGGTCGTCACACAAATCGTCGCTGTCGTGGGCATCGCCTTGTGTGTCGCCAGCTTTCTGTTGAAAACGCACCAGCTACTGCTGTTTTACCCGGTAGTGGTTAATGCGGTAATGCTGGCGGTTTTTGGCGGTTCGCTGTGGTCGGCAATGCCGATAGTTGAGCGGTTGGCGCGTTTGCAGGAGCCAGACCTTCCAGAAAAGGGCGTGCGCTATACCCGCCACGTCACGCAAATCTGGTGCGGCTTTTTCATCATCAACGGCGGAATTGCCCTCTTTACCGCGCTGCATGGCGATATGTCGTTATGGACTGCCTGGAACGGCATGATCGCTTATTTGTTGATGGGAACATTAATGGCTGGTGAATGGCTGGTGCGCCGTCAGGTGATGAAAAGAGATCGCTCATGAAGCAGACCTTACCGCTTGCACGCTGGCTGACTGCGCCACGCCCTGATGACACGCCCATTGCGTGGCTGGACGAAAGCACCTGGGCGCTGGGCGATTTGCGTCACGATGTCGCGCAACTTATCTGCCGTTTACAGCAACAGCCCGGGAAACGCTGGGCGCTATGCTTTGAGAACAGCTATCTGTTTATCGTTGCCCTGCTCGCCACGCTACACGCCGGAAAAACGCCGGTGCTTCCGGGGCATAACCGCGTCATCCAGCTTAATGAGCAACGTGAACTGTTCGATGGTGTGCTTAGCGACAGCGAACTTAACTGGCAAGGTTCATTGCTGTTGGTAGCAAGTTCCCCACAAGTCGCGCCACAATCATTCACCTTTGCTGCTATAGCGCCAGACGCTTATATCGAGCTATTTACCTCTGGTTCCACGGGGCAGCCGAAGCGGGTGATTAAACCTGTTCATTTGCTGGACCGTGAAGCAGAACTGCTGGCTGAACGATTAGGCGCACGTCTGGCGGGTTGTCGGGTGGTCGGTTCCGTATTGCCGCAGCATTTGTACGGCCTGACTTTTCGCATTTTCTTGCCAATGGCGCTGGGATTACCCCTGCATGCCGCCATGCTCTGGTATGTCGAACAGTTTGCCGCGTTGAGTCATCAGCATCGCTATATCTTCATCAGCAGCCCGGCATTTTTGAAGCGTCTGGATGCTCAGCTATCCCCGCCGCCTGTTCAGGTGCTTCTCTCTGCTGGCGGTGAGCTACCGTGGCAGGACGTACAACACACCGCGAGCTGGCTACGCGTCTGGCCTGATGAAATCTACGGCAGCACGGAAACCGGCGTCATTGCCTGGCGTTACCGCGATCAGGAGCAACGACGCTGGCTGCCCTTTCCAGGTATGAAGTTCCAGGCCGAAGGTGATTCTTTTCGCCTCTTTTCACCGCTGATGACGGAAGATAACGGCCTGTTGCTCGACGATGCCTTACAGTTTAGCGAAGACGGCCAGTTCCATCTGATGGGGCGTCGTGGGCGCATCGTTAAGATTGAAGAAAAACGTATTTCTCTGCAGGAAGTGGAACAGCGTCTGCTGGCGCTGGACGGTATTCGCGAGGTGGCGGCAGTTCCCGTTACGCGCGGCGGGCGTCAGTGCATTGGCGTTTTGCTGGTGCTGGATGACGAAGCTCATCTGCAATGGCAGAACGGTGGCGGGCATAGCCAGGAAATGACTTGGCGGCGATTACTGCGCCCGACGCTGGAGCCAGTTGCCATTCCGCGTTACTGGCGCGTTATTGATGAAATGCCAGTAAACAGTATGAACAAGCGTGTCTATGCGCAATTACAGGAGTTATTTCATGAAGCCCCATGAAATCGAGCGCCATCAGGCACAAGCGAATCACCTTGAGATTGTTTTGCATCTCAGGGCAGATCTGTTCTGGTTTCGCGGTCATTTTGCCGTGCAACCATTACTCCCTGGCGTGGCGCAAATCGACTGGGCGATGAGCTACGCGCTCACTCTGCTCGCGCCCGGCTGGCGTTTTCACTCCATTCAGAACATAAAATTCCAGTCTCCGTTGCTGCCGGAAAACCGCGTCACGCTCACGCTTAACTGGCAGGAAGATCGCCAGATTCTGAGCTTTAGCTATCAGCGTCACGACGGTGACGCCCGCCACACCGCCAGTAGCGGGAAGATCCGCCTATGTCGGTAAACTTTTCTCCCTGCGTGTTGATCCCCTGCTACAACCACGGCGCAATGATGCCGGGCGTGCTGGCGCGTCTTAAGCCATTTAATCTGCCCTGTATTGTGGTGGATGACGGCAGCGATGCCGCCACGCAACAGCAACTGGATAAGCTGGTTAGCGAACAGCCTGGCGTGACCTTAATTCGCCAGGCAGAAAACGCAGGCAAAGGCGCGGCGGTGATGCGCGGCTTACAGGCGGCGGCAGACGCGGGGTTCAGCCATGCGGTGCAGGTGGATGCTGACGGTCAACACGCGATTGAAGATATCCCCAAACTGCTGGCACTTGCCGAACAGCACCCTGCGGCGCTGATCTCCGGCCAGCCGATTTACGATGACTCCATCCCCCGCTCACGGCTGTACGGGCGCTGGGTCACCCACGTCTGGGTATGGATCGAAACGCTCTCCCTGCAACTGAAAGACAGCATGTGCGGCTTTCGCGTTTATCCGGTTGCGCCAACGCTGCAACTGGCAAAACACGCCACCATCGGCAAGCGGATGGATTTCGACACCGAAGTGATGGTGCGCCTCTACTGGCAGGGAAATACCAGTTATTTCGTGCCGACCCGCGTCACCTATCCGCTGGACGGGCTTTCGCATTTTGATGCCCTGAAAGATAACGTCCGCATCTCGCTCATGCACACGCGTCTGTTTTTCGGCATGTTGCCGCGTATTCCTTCGCTGTTAATGCGCCGCTCTTCCAGCCACTGGGCGCGGCAGAGTGAAGTGAAAGGATTATGGGGAATGCGCCTGATGCTGCTGGTCTGGCGTCTGCTGGGAAGAACGGCGTTTAGCGCGCTGCTTTACCCGGTGGTGGGCGTCTACTGGCTCACCGCCTCCCGTGCGCGTAAAGCATCGCAAGACTGGCTCGCCCGTGTGCGCCAGCATCAACCACAGGCAGCAAAACTCAACAGCTATCAGCACTTTCTACGTTTCGGTAATGCCATGCTCGACAAAATCGCCAGCTGGCGCGGCGAGCTACAACTGGGGCGCGATGTGCTGTTTGCGCCAGGCGCAGAAGCGGCGCTTGACGTCAGCGATCCGCGCGGCAAATTGCTGCTGGCCTCGCATCTTGGCGATGTGGAAGTGTGCCGGGCGCTGGCAAAAATTCAGGGCTACAAAACCATTAACGCGCTGGTGTTTAGCGAAAACGCCCAACGCTTTAAACAGATAATGCAGGAGATGGCTCCGCAGGCAGGCATTAACCTGCTCCCGGTAACGGATATCGGCCCGGAAACAGCCATCCTGCTGAAAGAGAAGCTGGATAACGGCGAATGGGTGGCGATTGTCGGTGACCGCATCGCCGTCACCCCGCAACGCGGCGGCGACTGGCGCGTCTGCTGGAGTCCGTTTATGGGCCAGCCTGCGCCCTTCCCACAGGGGCCGTTTATTCTCGCCTCTATTTTGCGCTGCCCGGTGAATCTGATTTTCGCCCTACGCCAGCACGGCAAGCTGCATATTCACTGCGAAACCTTTGCCGACCCGCTGCTGTTGCCGCGTGGCGAACGCCAACAGGCACTGCAAAACGCTATCGACCACTACGCCGCGCGTCTGGAACATTACGCGCTCCAGTCGCCCCTCGACTGGTTTAATTTTTTCGATTTCTGGCAACTGCCGGAAATTCAGGACAAGGAGTAAAGGGTGCTTAACGATCCCCGATTTACCGCTGAAGTCGAGCTGACCATTCCCTTTCACGACGTCGATATGATGGGCGTGGCCTGGCACGGTAACTATTTTCGCTACTTTGAAGTGGCCCGCGAGGCGCTGCTCAACCAGTTCAATTACGGCTATCGGCAGATGAAAGAGTCAGGTTATTTGTGGCCAGTGGTCGATGCGCGGGTGAAATATCGCCACGCCCTCACCTTTGAGCAACGCATCCGCGTGCGTGCGCATATCGAAGAGTTCGAAAACCGTCTGCGGATTGGCTATCAGATTTTCGATGCCGAAACGGGCAAACGCGCCACCACCGGATACACCATTCAGGTCGCAGTAGAGGAACAAAGCCGTGAACTGTGCTTTGTCAGCCCCGATATTCTGTTTGAACGCATGGGAGTCAAACCATGAAATTTTTACCGCTGCTGGCGCTGCTGATTAGCCCGTTTGTAAGCGCCCTGACCCTGGACGATCTTCAGCAACGCTTTACCGAACAGCCGGTGATCCGCGCCCATTTCGATCAAACCCGGACGATTAAAGATCTGCCGCAGCCGCTGCGATCTCAGGGCCAGATGTTGATCGCCCGCGACCATGGGTTATTGTGGGATCAAACCTCACCGTTCCCCATGCAGCTATTGCTGGACGATAAACGCATGGTGCAGGTGATCAACGGTCAGCCGCCGCAAATCATCACGGCAGAAAATAACCCGCAGATGTTCCAGTTTAACCACCTGCTGCGCGCGCTGTTCCAGGCCGATCGCAAAGTGCTGGAACAAAACTTCCGCGTCGAATTTGCTGACAAAGGCGAAGGCCGCTGGACGCTGCGCCTGACCCCAACCACCACGCCGCTGGATAAAATTTTCAACACCATCGATCTCGCCGGGCAAACCTATCTGGAGAGCATTCAGCTTAATGATAAACAGGGCGATCGCACCGATATCGCTCTTACCCAACATCAACTGACGCCAGCGCAACTGACTGATGACGAACTCCAACGTTTTGCCGCCCAGTAAACGCCCCGCGCTGTTATGGGGGTTCGTCTGCCTGGTCATGGCGGCGGCGTTGCTGATCCTGCTGCCGCAATCACGGCTGAACAGTAGCGTGCTGGCTATGTTACCCAAACAGGCGATGGGCGATATTCCCCCAGCGCTGAATGACGGCTTTATGCAGCGTCTGGACCGCCAACTGGTGTGGCTGGTCAGCCCCGGTAAAGAGGCTAATCCCAGGGTGGCTCAGGAGTGGCTGACGCTGCTGCAAAAATCCGCTGCGCTCGGCGACGTTAAAGGGCCAATGGATGCCGCCAGCCAGCAGGCGTGGGGAGCATTTTTCTGGCAGCACCGCAACGGCCTGATGGACCCCGACACCCGCGCCCGCCTGCAAAACGGCGGCGAAGCGCAGGCGCAGTGGATCCTCTCCCAGCTTTATTCTGCGTTCTCCGGGGTAAGCGGCAAGGAGCTGCAAAACGATCCGCTGATGTTAATGCGCGGCTCGCAGCTGGCGATGGCGAAAAACGGCCAGCGTTTACGACTGATGGACGGCTGGCTGGTGACGCAGGATCCCCAGGGCAACTACTGGTATCTGCTGCACGGAGAACTGGCGGGATCGTCGTTTGATATGCAGCAAACCCACAAGCTCATCACGACCCTGAATACGCTGGAAAAAGATCTGAAAACACGTTACCCGCAGGCGCAACTGCTCTCGCGCGGCACGGTGTTTTACAGCGATTACGCCAGTCAACAGGCGAAGCAGGATATCTCCACCCTGGGCGTGGCAACGCTGCTGGGGGTGATTTTGCTGATTGTGGCGGTGTTCCGCTCTTTACGCCCGTTGCTGCTTTGCGTGATTTCCATCGGCATCGGCGCGCTGGCGGGAACGGTCGCCACCTTGTTGATTTTCGGTGAATTACACCTGATGACGCTGGTGATGAGCATGAGCGTTATTGGCATTTCCGCTGACTACACGCTCTATTACCTCACCGAGCGGATGGTGCACGGCAACGACGTTTCGCCGTGGCAAAGCCTGGCGAAAGTGCGCAATGCCTTGCTGCTGGCGCTGATCACTACCGTGGCGGCGTATCTGATTATGATGCTCGCCCCCTTCCCCGGCATTCGCCAGATGGCGATTTTTGCCGCCGTCGGGTTGAGCGCCTCCTGTCTGACCGTCCTGTTCTGGCATCCGTGGCTGTGTCGTGGCCTGCCGGCGCGTCCGGTTCCGGCGATGGCGCTGATGCTGCGCTGGCTGGCAGCGTGGCGGCGTAATAAAAAACTGTCGCGGGGTCTGCCCGTCGCGCTGGCGCTGTTTTCGCTGGCGGGGATGTCAATGCTGCGCGTCGATGACGATATCTCGCAGTTACAGGCGCTGCCGCAGCATATTCTGGCGCAGGAAAAAGCCATTACCGCCCTGACCGGACAAAGCGTCGATCAAAAATGGTTTGTAGTTTACGGCGACTCCCCACAGCAAACCTTGGGACGACTGGAGACATTTACCCCCTCGCTGGAGAAAGCGAAAAAAGACGGCCTTATCAGCAACTACCGCACTATTCCGCTGAACTCCCTGGCGCGGCAGGAGGAAGATTTACATCTGCTGAAAACGGCTGCCCCGACAGTAACGAAAGCGCTGCAAAATGCCGGGCTGACGGCGGTGAAACCAGATCTCAACGCCATGCCAGTGAAGGTCGATGAATGGCTGGCAAGCCCCGCCAGTGAAGGTTGGCGTCTGCTGTGGTTGACGCTGGAAAACGGCGCAAGCGGCGTACTGGTGCCGGTTGAAGGGGTTAAAAGTAGCGAGTTGTTGCAGGAAATCGCCAGCTATTACCCTGGCGGCATTGCCTGGGTTGATCGCAAAAGTACCTTTGATGAATTGTTCGCACTTTACCGCTACGTCTTAACCGGCTTGTTGCTGGTGGCGCTGGCAGTGATTGCCTGCGGCGCAGTGGCCCGCCTCGGCTGGCGCAAAGGGCTTATCAGCCTGGTGCCTTCGGTACTTTCGCTGGGCTGCGGTCTGGCGGTGCTGGCGATGAGCGGGCAGGCGGTGAATCTCTTTTCGCTACTGGCGCTGGTGCTGGTGCTTGGCATCGGCATCAACTACACGCTGTTTTTCAGTAATCCGCGCGGTACACCGTTAACTTCACTACTGGCGATCACGCTGGCAATGCTCACCACCTTGCTGACGCTGGGTATGCTGGTATTCAGCGCCACCCAGGCCATCAGCAGTTTTGGCATTGTGCTGGTGAGCGGTATTTTCACTGCCTTCCTGCTTTCGCCGCTGGCTATGCCCGATAAAAAGAGAACAAAAAAATGATCAAACCTACCTTCTGGCGAGCGCTCGCCCTGACCGCTACGCTTATCCTCACCGGCTGTAGCCACTCGCAACCGGAACAGGAAGGCCGCCCGCAAGCGTGGCTGCAACCTGGCACACGCATCACGCTGCCTGCGCCGGGGATTTCACCCGCCGTCAATTCCCAACAACTATTGACCGGAAGCTTCAACGGCAAAACCCAGTCGCTGCTAGTGATGCTTAACGCCGACGACCAGAAAATCACCCTTGCCGGGCTGTCGTCAGTCGGCATTCGCCTGTTTCTGGTGACCTACGATGCGCAAGGGCTACGCGCCGAGCAATCCATCGTCGTCCCACAGTTACCGCCCGCAAGTCAGGTACTTGCTGACGTAATGCTCAGCCACTGGCCGATTAGCGCCTGGCAACCGCAACTCCCCGCAGGCTGGACGCTTCGCGACAACGGCGACAAACGCGAACTGCGTAACGCCAGCGGCAAACTGGTCACGGAAATCACCTATCTGAATCGCAAGGGCAAACGCGTGCCAATCAGCATTGAGCAGCATGTCTTTAAATACCACATCACCATTCAATACTTAGGTGACTGATATGATTTATATTTCCGCCGTCGGCATGATCAACGCCCTGGGAAATAACCTTGACGAAATCGCGACCAACCTGACTCGCGGTGCCGCTCCCGGAATGCGCCCACGCGCAGGCTGGTTGCAGGGGCATCCGCAGGCAGTCCTGGCTGGCGTGGATGGCGAGCTTCCGCTTATCCCGGAAAAATTCGCTGCGCACCGCTCGCGCAACAATCAGATCCTGCTGGCGGCGCTGGCGCAGATCCAGCCGCAGGTTGATGACGCTATCGCGAAATATGGCCGCGAGCGCATCGCGATTGTGCTTGGCACCAGCACCTCCGGCCTGCATGAAGGCGACACGCACGTTAAGCTGCGCACCAACGGACAGCCGAGCACCACGTGGCACTATGCACAACAGGAACTCGGCGATCCGTCGCGTTTTCTCAGCCACTGGCTGGCGCTCGACGGCCCGGCCTATACCCTTTCAACCGCCTGCTCCTCCAGTGCCAGAGCGATGATCAGCGGGCGCAGACTTATCGAAGCGGGGCTGGTCGATGCCGCCATTGTGGGTGGCGCAGATACCCTGAGCCGAATGCCGATTAACGGTTTTCACAGCCTCGAATCGCTCTCGCCAACCTTATGTCAGCCGTTTGGTCGTGACCGCGCGGGTATTACCATTGGCGAAGGGGCGGGGCTGATGTTATTAACCCGCGAACCGCAGCCCATCGCGTTGCTGGGCGTTGGTGAATCAAGCGACGCTTACCATATTTCGGCCCCGCATCCGCAGGGCGAAGGGGCGATCCGCGCTATTAATCAGGCGCTGGCTGATGCACAGCTTACGCCAGATGACGTCGGCTATATCAACCTGCACGGTACCGCCACACAACTCAACGACCAGATTGAATCGATGGTGGTTAACGCCCTGTTTGGCGAACGCGTACCTTGCAGTTCCACCAAACATTTGACCGGACACACGCTGGGCGCGGCGGGCATTACCGAGGCAGCAATCAGCATGTTGATCTTACAGCGTGATTTGCCGCTGCCCGCTCAGGACTTCAGCCTGTCGCCGCGCGATCCCACGCTGCCACCGTGTGGCATTATCGAAAAACCGCAGCCGCTGGCACGTCCAGTGATCCTGTCCAATTCCTTCGCCTTTGGTGGCAATAACGCCAGCATTCTGCTCGGGAGGGTTTCGTGAGCCACTATTTATCCCCCGGCGCTTATCTGCCCCACGACGCGCCCATGTTACTGCTGGAAGACGTGGTGAGCGTCAGCGATGACAGCGCGGTGTGCCGCGTGACGGTTTCGCCCAGTGGCGTACTGGCACCGTTTCTCGACCCGGACGGCAATCTCCCCGGCTGGTTTTCCCTTGAACTGATGGCGCAAACCGTCGGCGTCTGGTCTGGCTGGCATCGCCACCAGCAGGGCAAAAACAGTATTGAGTTAGGGATGGTACTGGGCGCGCGTGAATTGCTTTGCACCACTGGCATTCTGCCCGCAGGCCAGACGCTGACCATTACCGTCAAACTGCTGATGCAAGACGATCGCTTCGGCAGTTTTGAGTGCAGCATCAACGATGGCGAGGCGACGGGCCGCATTAACACCTTCCAGCCGACCGCGGAAGAACTTACCACCCTGTTTCAACAAGGAGCGTCCTGATGAGTCGTTCAGTTCTGGTTACTGGTGCCAGCAAAGGCATTGGTCGCGCCATCGCCTGCCAACTGGCGGCAGACGGCTTTAACATTGGCGTTCACTATCACCGTGACGCCGCAGGCGCTCAGGAAACGCTGAATGCCATCGTCGCCAACGGTGGTAACGGGCGTTTGCTCAGTTTCGACGTTGCAAACCGCGAACAATGTCGGAAAGTGCTGGAGCACGAGATCGCGCAACACGGCGCCTGGTACGGCGTAGTCAGTAACGCCGGGATCGCCCGCGACGCCGCTTTTCCGGCTTTAAGCGATGACGACTGGGATGCGGTGATCCACACCAATCTCGACAGTTTCTACAACGTCATTCAGCCGTGCATTATGCCGATGATCGGTGCACGCCAGGGTGGACGCATCATCACGCTGTCCTCGGTTTCCGGCGTAATGGGCAATCGCGGCCAGGTGAATTACAGCGCTGCCAAAGCCGGAATTATCGGCGCAACAAAAGCACTGGCTATCGAACTCGCGAAGCGCAAAATCACCGTCAATTGCATCGCGCCGGGACTTATTGATACCGGGATGATCGAAATGGAAGAGAGCGCCCTGAAAGAGGCAATGTCGATGATCCCCATGAAACGCATGGGCCAGGCGGAAGAAGTTGCCGGGCTTGCCAGCTATTTAATGTCTGATATTGCGGGTTACGTCACCCGCCAGGTTATTTCCATCAACGGAGGGATGTTATGACACGTCGCGTAGTGATTACAGGAATGGGCGGCGTGACTGCCTTTGGTGAAAACTGGCAGGACGTTTCTGCACGCTTACTGGCGTATGAAAACGCGGTGCGCAAAATGCCGGAGTGGCAGGTTTACGATGGCCTGCACACCCTGCTTGGCGCGCCTATTGATGATTTCACGCTACCGGAGCACTACACCCGCAAGCGTATCCGTGCGATGGGCCGCGTGTCGCAAATGTCGACCCGCGCCAGCGAGCTGGCGTTAGAGCAGGCAGGGTTGATTGGCGATCCGATATTAACCAGCGGCGAAACGGGCATTGCGTACGGTTCATCGACCGGCAGTACCGGTCCGGTGAGCGAATTTGCCACCATGCTGACGGAAAAGCACACCAATAACATCACTGGCACCACCTATGTGCAGATGATGCCGCACACCACCGCCGTTAATACTGGCCTCTTTTTCGGCCTGCGCGGGCGGGTGATCCCAACCTCCAGCGCCTGTACCTCCGGCAGCCAGGCGATCGGTTATGCGTGGGAAGCCATTCGCCACGGTTATCAAACGGTGATGGTTGCTGGTGGTGCCGAAGAGTTATGCCCTTCAGAAGCAGCGGTATTTGATACGCTTTTCGCCACCAGCCAGCACAATGATGCGCCGAAAACCACACCTTCACCGTTCGATGAAAACCGCGACGGGCTGGTGATTGGTGAAGGCGCTGGGACGCTCATTCTCGAAGAACTGGAGCACGCCAAAGCGCGCGGCGCAACCATTTACGGTGAAATCGTCGGCTTTGCGACTAACTGCGACGCGGCACATATTACCCAGCCGCAGCGCGAAACCATGCAGTATTGTATGGAGCAATCGCTGAAAATCGCCGGGTTAAGCGCACAAGATATCGGCTATATTTCAGCGCATGGTACGGCGACCGATCGCGGCGATGTGGCAGAAAGTCTGGCGACAGCAACCATTTACGGTGATAATGTGCCGCTCTCCTCGCTGAAAAGTTATTTTGGTCATACGCTTGGTGCCTGTGGCGCGCTCGAAGCCTGGATGAGTCTGCAAATGATGCGCGAAGGCTGGTTTGCTCCTACGCTAAACCTGAATAAACCAGACCCGAACTGTGGCGCGCTGGATTACATCATGCATGAAGCCCGCAAGGTTGATTGTGAGTTTTTGCAGAGTAACAACTTTGCCTTTGGCGGCATTAATACATCCATCATCATTAAACGTTGGCCCTGATATGTATCGGATAGTTCTGGGGAAAGTTTCGACCTTAAGCGCAGCTCCACTGCCACCGGCTTTACACGATCAAGCACCGCAAGGTCCACGACGCGAACGCTGGCTGGCGGGGCGTGCATTGCTTTCGCACACGCTTTCCCCGCTACCGGAGATCATCTATGGCGAACAAGGCAAACCTGCATTCGCGCCGGAAACGCCGCTATGGTTCAACTTAAGCCATAGCGGTGACGATATCGCCCTGCTGTTGAGCGATGAAGGCGAAGTCGGCTGCGATATCGAAGTGATTCGCCCGCGCGCCAACTGGCGCTGGCTGGCGAACGCCGTGTTCAGCCTCGGGGAACATGCTGAGATGGACGCCGTGCATCCTGATCAGCAACTGGAAATGTTCTGGCGCATCTGGACGCGCAAAGAAGCCATCGTTAAACAGCGTGGTGGCAGCGCCTGGCAGATCGTCAGCGTAGACAGCACCTATCAGTCATCGCTGTCAGTCAGCCATTGCCAGCTCGACAATTTAAGTCTGGCAATCTGCACCCCTACCCCCTTTACGCTCACCGCCGACAGTGTGCAATGGATCGATTCTGTTAACTGATCCGCCCGTCCGACTGCCTATCTCTTGATCCAGAACAGGTAATCAGTATGACGAATACTTAAAATCGTCATACTTATTTCCGCCATCTATTTTAATCCATTGGGGTTACCATGCTCTCCACACTCCGCCGCACTCTATTTGCGCTGCTGGCTTGTGCGTCTTTTATCGTTCATGCCGCCGCGCCAGATGAAATCACCACCGCCTGGCCGGTGAATGTCGGGCCACTAAACCCACACCTTTACACGCCTAATCAGATGTTCGCCCAGAGCATGGTTTATGAACCATTGGTGAAATATCAGGCTGATGGTTCGGTGATCCCGTGGCTGGCAACAAGCTGGACCCATTCGGAAGATGGCAAAACCTGGACCTTCACTCTGCGTGATGGCGTGAAATTCTCTAACGGCGAACCGTTTGATGCAGAGGCGGCGGCAGAAAACTTCCGCGCAGTGCTCGATAACCGTCAACGTCACGCCTGGCTGGAGCTGGCAAACCAGATTGTTGATGTCAAAGCACTCAGTAAAAACGAGCTGCAAATCACCCTGAAAAGCGCCTACTATCCTTTCCTGCAAGAACTGGCCCTGCCACGCCCTTTCCGCTTTATCGCCCCCTCGCAGTTTAAAAACCATGAAACCATGAACGGGATTAAAGCGCCGATTGGCACCGGGCCGTGGGTTTTGCAGGAATCGAAACTGAATCAGTACGATGTCTTCGTCCGAAACGAAAACTACTGGGGCGAAAAGCCGGCGATTAAAAAGATCACGTTTAACGTGATCCCGGACCCGACTACCCGCGCGGTGGCGTTTGAAACTGGCGATATCGACCTGCTGTACGGAAACGAAGGGTTATTACCGCTCGATACCTTCGCCCGCTTTAGCCAGAATCCGGCTTACCACACCCAACTGTCACAGCCGATCGAAACCGTGATGCTGGCACTTAATACCGCCAAAGCCCCCACCAACGAGCTGGCAGTACGTGAAGCTCTCAATTACGCGGTAAACAAAAAATCGCTGATTGATAACGCGTTGTATGGCACCCAGCAGGTCGCAGACACTCTGTTTGCCCCTTCTGTACCCTACGCCAACCTCGGCCTGAAACCGCGCCAGTACGATCCGCAGAAAGCGAAAGAGTTGCTGGAAAAAGCAGGCTGGACGCTACCTGCGGGCAAAGACATCCGCGAGAAAAACGGTCAGCCGCTGCGCATTGAACTGTCGTTCATCGGTACCGATGCGTTAAGCAAATCAATGGCGGAAATCATTCAGGCTGATATGCGCCAGATTGGCGCAGATGTCTCGCTGATTGGCGAAGAAGAGAGCAGTATCTATGCTCGTCAGCGCGACGGTCGTTTTGGCATGATTTTCCACCGCACCTGGGGCGCGCCATACGATCCACACGCCTTCCTGAGTTCAATGCGCGTACCGTCGCACGCTGACTTCCAGGCACAGCAAGGATTAGCCGACAAACCGCTGATTGATAAAGAGATCGGCGAAGTGCTGGCGACCCATGACGAAACGCAACGTCAGGCGCTGTATCGCGACATTCTGACCCGTCTGCATGACGAGGCGGTTTATCTGCCTATCAGTTACATCTCAATGATGGTGGTATCAAAACCGGAGCTGGGTAACATCCCCTACGCGCCGATCGCCACCGAAATTCCGTTCGAACAGATTAAACCGGTGAAACCTTAATGTTGCGTTACGTATTACGCCGCTTTCTGCTGCTGATCCCGATGGTGCTCGCCGCCTCGGTGATCATTTTTCTGATGCTGCGCCTCGGCACCGGCGACCCGGCGCTCGATTATCTGCGTCTGTCTAACCTGCCGCCGACACCGGAGATGCTGGCCTCTACCCGCACCATGCTGGGGCTGGATCAGCCGCTGTACGTCCAGTACGGCACCTGGTTGTGGAAAGCACTGCATCTTGACTTTGGTATCTCATTCGCCAGCCAACGCCCGGTGCTGGACGATATGCTGAACTTCCTGCCCGCCACGCTGGAACTGGCGGGCGCGGCGCTGGTATTAATTCTGCTCACTTCCGTACCGCTCGGTATCTGGGCGGCGCGCCATCGCGACCGTTTACCGGATTTCGCCGTACGTTTCATCGCGTTTCTTGGCGTGTCGATGCCTAACTTCTGGCTGGCGTTTTTGCTAGTGATGTTCTTCTCGGTCTATCTGCAATGGCTACCCGCAATGGGCTACGGCGGCTGGCAGCACATCATTTTGCCTGCGGTTTCCATCGCCTTTATGTCGCTGGCGATTAACGCGCGGCTGCTGCGCGCCAGTATGCTGGACGTCGCCGGTCAGCGTCATGTGACCTGGGCGCGACTGCGCGGTTTGAACGACAAACAGACCGAACGCCGCCATATTCTGCGCAATGCGTCGCTGCCGATGATCACCGCCGTGGGGATGCACATCGGCGAGCTTATCGGCGGGACGATGATTATCGAAAACATCTTTGCCTGGCCGGGCGTCGGGCGCTATGCGGTGTCGGCGATTTTTAACCGTGACTATCCGGTTATTCAGTGCTTTACGCTGATGATGGTGGTGGTTTTTGTGGTCTGTAATTTGATTGTTGATTTGCTCAACGCCGCGCTGGACCCGCGCATTCGTCGTCATGAAGGAGCGCACGCGTGAACTTTTTCCTCTCTTCCCGCTGGTCGGTTCGCCTGGCGCTGATCATTATCGCCCTGCTGGCGCTGATTGCGCTCACCAGCCAGTGGTGGCTGCCGTATGACCCCCAGGCGATTGATTTGCCTTCGCGCCTGCTTTCACCGGATGCGCAGCACTGGCTGGGCACCGATCATTTAGGGCGCGATATTTTCTCGCGGCTGATGGCAGCGACCCGCGTGTCGCTCGGTTCGGTAATGGCCTGCCTGCTGCTGGTACTGACATTAGGGCTGGTTATTGGCGGCAGCGCCGGACTGATTGGCGGGCGCGTTGATCAGGCCACCATGCGCGTTGCCGATATGTTTATGACCTTCCCGACTTCGATTCTGTCGTTCTTTATGGTTGGAGTGCTCGGCACCGGGCTGACCAACGTAATTATCGCCATCGCCCTGTCGCACTGGGCGTGGTATGCACGCATGGTGCGCAGCCTGGTGATTTCACTGCGCCAGCGCGAGTTTGTGCTGGCGTCACGGCTTTCTGGAGCGGGCCATGTGCGGGTGTTTGTTGATCATCTGGCAGGTGCGGTGATCCCCTCGCTGCTGGTGCTGGCAACGCTGGATATCGGCCATATGATGCTGCACGTCGCGGGTATGTCCTTCCTCGGCCTCGGCGTGACCGCGCCGACCGCCGAATGGGGCGTGATGATTAACGACGCGCGCCAGTATATCTGGACCCAGCCGCTGCAAATGTTCTGGCCGGGGCTGGCGCTGTTTATCAGCGTGATGGCCTTTAACCTGGTGGGTGACGCACTGCGCGATCATCTGGACCCTCATCTGGTGACGGAGCACGCACACTAATGCCGCAACAGATTGAACTCCGTAATATCGCGCTACAGGCCGCGCAGCCGCTGGTGCACGGTGTATCGTTAACCCTGCAACGCGGGCGCGTGCTGGCGTTAGTCGGCGGCAGCGGCAGCGGAAAATCACTGACCTGCGCCGCAGCGCTGGGCATTCTGCCCGCTGGCGTTCGCCAGACGGCGGGGGAAATTTTAGCCGATGGCAAACCGGTTTCTCCCTGCGCCCTGCGCGGCATCAAAATTGCCACCATCATGCAGAACCCGCGCAGCGCCTTTAATCCGCTGCACACCATGCACACCCACGCGCGTGAAACCTGCCTGGCGCTGGGGAAACCCGCCGACGACGCCACGCTTACCGCGGCCATAGAAGCGGTGGGGCTGGAAAACGCCGCACGCGTGCTGAAGCTGTACCCGTTCGAGATGAGCGGCGGCATGTTGCAGCGCATGATGATTGCGATGGCGGTGCTGTGCGAGTCGCCATTTATCATCGCCGATGAACCGACCACCGACCTTGACGTGGTAGCGCAGGCGCGCATTCTCGATCTGCTGGAAAGCATTATGCAAAAACAGGCGCCGGGGATGCTGCTGGTCACTCATGATATGGGCGTAGTAGCGCGTCTGGCGGATGACGTAGCGGTAATGTCTGACGGTAAGATTGTCGAACAGGGCGATGTCGAAACGCTGTTTAACGCCCCTCAACATGCGGTGACGCGCAGCCTGGTTTCGGCTCACCTCGCCCTTTACGGTATGGAGCTGGCATCATGACTTTACTTAACGTCTGCGACCTTTCCCATCACTATGCGCACGGTGGATTTAGCGGTAAGCACCAGCATCAGGCGGTGCTGAATAACGTTTCCCTGACCCTGAAAAGCGGTGAAACCGTCGCCCTGCTGGGGCGTAGCGGCTGCGGGAAAAGCACTCTCGCGCGGCTGCTGGTAGGCTTAGAGTCTCCCTCACAAGGGAATATTAGCTGGCGCGGCGAACCGTTGACGAAACTTAATCGCGCCCAGCGAAAAGCCTTCCGTCGCGATATTCAGATGGTATTTCAGGACTCTATCAGCGCCGTTAACCCGCGCAAAACCGTGCGCGAGATCCTGCGTGAACCGATGCGCCACCTGCTATCGCTGAAAAAATCGGAGCAACTGGCGCGCGCCAGCGAAATGCTGAAGGCGGTCGACCTCGACGACAGCGTGCTCGACAAGCGCCCACCGCAGTTAAGCGGCGGCCAGCTCCAGCGCGTCTGCCTGGCGCGCGCGCTGGCGGTCGAACCGAAACTGCTGATTCTGGATGAAGCCGTTTCTAACCTTGATCTCGTGTTACAGGCGGGCGTCATTCGCCTGCTGAAAAAGCTACAACAACAGTTTGGCACCGCCTGCCTGTTCATCACCCACGACTTACGTCTTGTAGAACGCTTCTGTCAGCGGGTGATGGTGATGGACAACGGACAAATCGTCGAAACCCAGGTGGTGGGAGATAAATTAACCTTTTCCTCTGACGCCGGACGTGTGCTACAAAACGCGGTATTACCCGCATTCCCCGTGCGCCGTCGCGCCGCAGAAAAGGTTTAAGTCAATGCAACGAGTCACTATCACACTTGATGACGATTTACTGGAGACGCTGGACAGCCTGAGCCAGCGTCGTGGTTATAACAACCGTTCCGAAGCTATCCGCGATATTCTGCGCAGCGCCCTGGCGCAGGAAGCTACCCAGCAGCACGGCACACAAGGTTTCGCGGTGCTGTCGTATGTGTATGAACACGAAAAACGCGACTTAGCCAGCCGTATTGTCTCCACGCAGCATCACCACCATGATCTCTCGGTCGCCACGCTGCATGTGCACATTAATCACGACGACTGCCTTGAAATCGCCGTGCTGAAAGGTGACATGGGCGACGTGCAGCATTTTGCTGATGACGTTATCGCCCAACGCGGCGTACGGCACGGGCATTTGCAGTGCTTACCGAAGGAAGATTGAGTTATTTCTAAAACGAGGAAAGAAAAGATATTAACTGAACTTAATTTATATAATTAAGTTCAGTTGCATAGATAGACCCTGTAAAGGCAGATATTCTGCGTAATGTACGCCGCTAAAATTTATAAATGATTCAAACGCTCATTCAGCGTTTCAATAATATAAGTATTAACAGAGACTTGTTGCTGCGCAGCCGCATTATTAAGGCGTTCACTCAGCGATTCTGGATAGCGTAACGTAAAGGTTTTAATCTTTTCTGTACGCGCATACGGCTCAATACCCGCAGCTTTACAATCCTCAAGATACTCTCGCAGGGAAAGCTCCCCTTCTTTTTGCAGCCCCTGAATGCTGTCAGAGACAAAATCACAATAACCTGACAAGCCCAGGAATTTGCCACGAAATGCATTTAGTTCTGGCACGTAGGTAATAACAGCAGGTTGCCCGGCAATCTCCATAGAGTTTGGCGTCTTCAGTTTGATCATGGTTTTACCCCTATACTTAGTAACCAGTCACGCACGCTTTCTACAGCGCCTTTATCGGTATCTGGCGACGGATGAGGCCGATGGAAACACGCAACGCTCATATTTAGTATGAACTTACAACGCGAACCCCTTCCTTCCTTAATTTCTCCGCCTAATGCTTTAACCAGTGACTCTATATCAGACCACTTGATCCCTTGAGGAACAGGAGATTTAAATATTTGATCCAATGTGTTTTTTTGTTTCTTCCGTAAAGCCTGTACCTGGGTTCTCATGGCATGTCCTTATGACTTCACTTTATGACATCAATAGTATGACATCACAGTATGAAGTCAAGTTTCCCTTCCTTACGCCATTGTTCCAATCGTCTTCCTGAATCGCAGTAGCGCGATGGTGAAAAACGCGCCGCCAATTGCCATCAGCGTCAGGAACTGCGGCCAGACGATTTCGAATCCGGCACCACGGTAGAGAATGGCCTGTGCAAGGCTGACAAAGTGTGTCGTCGGCATGGTCAACATAATGTCCTGCACCATCTGCGGCATACTTTCGCGCGGCGTAGAGCCACCAGAAAGCATTTGCAGCGGCAGCAGCACCAGAATCACCAGCAGCCCCAGTTGCGGCATTGAACGCGCTATCGTCCCCATAAAAATGCCAATTGACGTAGTGGCAAACAGACTGAGCGCCACGCCCAGCATAAAGAGCGGGATCGAACCTTCAATCGGTACGCCCAGCACGCCTTTCACCATCAATACCAGCGATAATCCCGATACCGCCAGCACTACCAGCCCCATCGACCAGACCTTCGCCATCATGATCTCAAACGGCGTTATCGGCATCACCAGTAAGTGTTCCACCGTGCCGTGTTCGCGCTCGCGGATCAGCGCCGATCCGGTCAATACAATCGCCAGCATGGTAATGTTGTTGATGATCGCCATCACCCCGCCAAACCACGCAGGATCAAGGTTCGGGTTAAAGCGCATCCGGGTTTCCAGCGATACCAACGGTTCGCTGTTATCACGGTAGCGCGCGACGAAACTGTTCACTTCACCGTTGATAATATTCTGGATATAACCGTTGCCAGTGAATGCCTGGCTCATGCGCGTGGCATCAACGTTCACCTGAATATCCGGCTGGCGTCCGGCGAGGACATCACGCTGAAAATTAGGCGGGATATTTATCGCGAAGGTATAGCGTCCGGCGTCCAGTCCGGCATCCATCTCATCGGCGGTGATCATCTCCGGTGGCAAAAACCACGGGCGATAGAAGCTGTTAACGATCCGGTTCGATAACTGCGATTGATCCATATCGGCAATGGCGATCGGCGCCAGGTTCAATGATCCTGGCGTGACGGTCGCTGACGAATACACCGACACCGTAAACGAGAAGACAATCAGCGTCAGCATCGCTTTATCGCCGAGCAGGCTGCGCAACTCTTTGATACCCAGATTAAAAATATTGCGTAAATGGCGCATCATCCCTCCTGTTTTTTCAGCAGCAGGATGCTTAAGCCCATCACCAGCGGGATGGCTATCAGAAACGGGATAAAAAGTTGCCACAAATCAGTCAGATCAAGTGCCTTCGAGAACGTCCCGCGGGCGATAGTCAGAAAATGACTGGTCGGGTAAACCTCGCCGATCCAACGTCCAGGCCCTTCCAGCGAAGCTACCGGATCGATCATCCCGGAAAACTGTGTCGCCGGGATCAACGTGATAATCGCCGTACCGAAAATGGCGGCAATCTGGCTTTTCATAAAGGTGGAGATCAGCAGCCCCATTCCAGTGGCGATGATGATATACAGCAGCGCCGCCAGGGTGAGCGTCAGGAAACTGCCTTTATGCGGTACGCCAAACACAAACACCGACAGGCCGCAGAGCAGGAAAAAGTTCAGCATCCCCAGCGCGATGTACGGCAGCTGTTTGCCAAGCAAAAATTCGCTACGGGTGGTAGGAGTCACGTAAAGGTTGATAATCGACCCAAGCTCTTTTTCCCGCACCACGCTAAGGGCGCTTAGCATTGATGGAATCATCATCAGCAGAAGCGGGATCACCGCCGGAACAATCGCTGGCAGGCTTTTTACGTCCGGGTTATAGCGATAGCGCGTCTCAATGTTCATCAGCCCGCTTTGGCTGGCAGGCGTGGGTTGTCGACTCGCCACATCCTGTAGCCAGCTCTGGTGCATGGCCTGCACGTAACCTTTTACCGTTTCGGCACGGCTCGGCATCGCACCGTCGATCCAGACACCGAGTTCCACAGGCGTACCACGCGCGATATCGCGCCCGAAATTGGGTGGGATCTCAATCGCCACCGTGATATCGCCCGCACGCATCCGACGGTCAAGTTCGTCATAACTGGTGAGCGGCGGCTGTTCGATAAAGTAACGGGAACCGGAGAGATTGAGCGTCCACGCCTGGCTACTGACGGTCTGGTCGCGGTCAAGCACCGCAAAGCGCAGGTTTTCCACATCCATACTGATGCCGTACCCCATTATCAGCATCAGGATCACCGTTCCCATCAGCGCCAGCGTCGAACGTACCGGATCGCGTCGCAGTTCCAGAGCTTCGCGACGGCTGTAGCTAAACAGACGGCGCAGGCTAAATCCCTGACGCGGCGCGTGGGTAGTGTCATGTACCACAGGTGGCGCTTCGGCTTCGTTGCTCTGCCCTGCCGCCTCCTGCAAATAGGCGATAAATGCCTCTTCCAGACTGGCGGCTCCACGTTTTTCAACCAGTTCCTGCGGTGTACCGCTGGCAAGCACTTTTCCGGCGTGCATCAGTGAGATACGGTCGCAGCGTTCCGCTTCGTTCATAAAGTGGGTGGAGATGAAGATAGTCACTTTGTCCTGGCGCGAGAGATCGACCATCAACTGCCAGAACATATCCCTCGCCACCGGATCGACGCCAGAAGTGGGTTCATCGAGGATTAACATTTCCGGGCGATGAATCACCGCCACCGCCAGCGAAAGCCGCTGGCGAATGCCGAGCGGCAATGACTCCGGCAGAACATCTTCAACGTCGTTGAGCTTAAAACGCTCGCTCATTTCAGCCACTCGAGCGGGAATTTCTGCTTCCGGGATGTGAAACAAACGGGCATGTAACTCAAGGTTTTGCCGCACGGTGAGTTCGTTATAGAGCGAAAACGCCTGCGACATATAGCCCACCCGACGGCGAGTATCGATATCTTTTGGATCAACCGGTTGCCCGAACAGCCACGCCTCGCCTTCGCTGGCGGGCAGCAGTCCGGTAAGCATTTTCATGGTGGTGGATTTACCGCAGCCATTCGAACCAAGGAAACCAAAAATCTCCCCGCGTGGAATGCGGAAATTGACGTGATCAACGGCAACGAAGGAACCAAAACGCATGGTCAGATCGCGCGCTTCGATGGCAATCTCTGCGTTTTCAGCTTGATACGGTGGGATCACTACCGCCTGATGCGCCTGGCGTTGCGCTTCTGGTAACAAAGCGATAAACGCTTCTTCCAGCGTGGCGCTTTGCGTTTGCTGCCGCAGCTCTTCGGCGCTGCCAGTTGCCAGCACTTCTCCGGCATTCATCGCTACCAGCCAGTCGAAGCGTTCGGCCTCTTCCATGTAGGCGGTGGCGACCAGCACGCTCATGTTGCTTTGTCGCTGGCGAATACTGTCGATCAGATCCCAGAACTGGGCGCGAGAGAGCGGGTCAACCCCCGTTGTTGGCTCATCAAGAATCAACAGTTCCGGGTCGTGGATTAACGCACAGCACAGCCCAAGTTTTTGCTTCATCCCGCCGGAGAGTTTCCCTGCCGGACGATCGCGAAATGGTGCTAACCCGGTGCTGGTCAGCAGCTCGTTAATTCGCACTTCCCGCTCCGCTTTGTCGTGACCGAACAGGCGGGCGAAAAAATCGACGTTTTCATACACCGACAAGGTGTGGTAGAGGTTTTTGCCCAGCCCTTGCGGCATCCAGGCGATGCGCGGGCAAACGTCGCGGCGATGCTTCGGGTCGCGCATATCGCCGCCCAGCACCATCACGTTGCCCTGCTCAATGACACGAGCACCGGAAATCAATGACAATAAACTCGACTTACCGACGCCGTCCGGGCCAATCAGCCCGACCATGCAGCGGGCCGGAATCTCGAGAGTGATATTGTTCAGCGCAACGGTTTTTCCATAATGCTGGCTCACGCCCACCAGTTGCGCGACAGGCGGGACGGGAACCAGTTCCAGATGCGTCATTGCGGCAACCTCACCACCAGGTCTTCAGGCCACGGAAGTTCTTCATTCACCCGCACCCACGCCACGCCCGGCAAGCCCGTTTTGACATATTCCAGATGCTGCTGGAGTAATTCCGGTGGGATACGCGCTTTGACGCGAAACATCAGTTTCAGCCGTTCATCGCTGGTTTCGACGGTTTTTGGCGTGAACTGGGCGACGCTGGCGACAAAGCTGATGGTCGCAGGAATACGCAGATCTGGCGCGGCATCGAGGATCAGCCGTGCTTCACCGCCAAGTTTCAGCGTGCCCGCCTGTTCGGTTGGCAGGAAGAAGGTCATGTAGACGTCGCTCAAATCGACCATATTCAGCACCCGACCACCTGCCGCCAGCACCTCGCCTGGCTCGGCAACCCGATACTGCACGCGTCCGTCACGCGGGGCTTTCAGTTCGCTGTCATCGATATCTGCGGCAATGCGCCGCTCAGTGGCTTGTGCCGCTTCGACGCGCGTTTGCGCCTGAATGATATTGGTGCGTGCCGCCTCTATAGCGGCTTTAGAAGCTGAAACCTGGGCTTTTGCCGATTCCAGCGCAGCACGGGCGCCTTCGGCAGCGGCGCGGTCGTCATCCAGCTGTTGCGCAGAAATAGCCCCACGATGGGCGAGCGAGCGGGAACGGGTATGACGTTTGGCTACGGAGTCCAGTTCAGCCTGGCGTTGATTAACCAGCGACTGTGCGGCACGAGTTTCACTTTGCCGCTGTTCCAGCAAAGCCTGCGCGGCGGCAACGGCACTTTGCGCCTCTTTGATTTGCGCGATGGCTTCCAGTCGCTGTTCCTGCAACACACGAGTATCCATCTTCGCCAGCACTTCGCCTTTGCGAACAAACTGGCCTTCTTTCACCAGAATGGTGTCGATACGCCCGGCAATTTTGCTGGCGATATCCACTTCCGTCGCTTCAATGCGCCCATTGCTGACGGCAAAGCCTTCCGGCACACCTGCCGGACGCAACAGCCACCACGCCACGATAGCAGCTACCGCCAGTAACCCGACAACCCACCACGCCAGATGGCGCTTAATATTATCCATAATCGACCCGCCATAATCCCTGTAAGCAATCGACGCGTGTTACAACTGCCACCGAACGACGTTCAGCGAATTATTCCATCCGGGATAAGAAGGAAACGGCAAAGGCGGCCAGGGCGCAGCAAACTGAGCGCCAACGGGGAAGGTCTGGTGAAAACGGGTAGTAATGTTGTCATCATCAGCATTCCTGGCCGTAAATGAAACACGCATACTCATAAGTGAAATCAATTAAATACTAACAGTTATATTCATGTTGTCTATTTGATTACCATCAGCTTGTGATACATCGCGATGTTCTTCTGTCCGATAGCGTTTTTAACCAAAAATCTTCTGCACAGGTTCTCAGGTACTACTGCGTAGGTTTCCGTAACAGAAAACCCGATGACTATCACATAGCGTTATTATCGCCGAGGTGCAAATATTTACCGAAAGCGAAATAATTTTTTAAAAAGATGATAAAAGCTTATGTATTAAATAAAGCAGTCTCGAACAAGGTCGTTTAAAGCAACAAAATAAAAATATACTCGTCATACTTCAAGTTGCATGTGCTGCGTCTGCGTTCGCTCACCCCAGTCACTTACTCATGTAAGCTCCTGGGGATTCACTCGCTTGTCGCCTTCCTGCAACTCGAATTATTTAGAGTATAAGATAAAGATATTAACTCGGAATTTACCTTAGGATAAATATTTATTTATCAGCATTAACTCACATCTAAAACTTAACACTCCGGGCAATAAATCCGGCTATAGTAAAGTTACTTGTTACATTTGGTGGTATCTCATTGTTATATTTAACTGACTAAAAATACTACTGATACGCTTTCTTATATTAGCAGAAAGTACACATGGAGTTTAAAATGAATATATATATCGGATGGCTATTTAAATTAATCCCTTTAATTATGGGGATAATATGTATTGCATTGGGTGATTTTGTATTAGCAGGTTCCGGGCAAAGTGAGTATTTTGTGGCGGGGCATGTACTTATTTCGCTTTCTGCAATATGTCTGGCGTTATTCACTACTGCATTTATTATTATTTCGCAGTTAACGCATGGTGTGAATAAGCTCTACAGCACACTTTTTCCTGTTATTGGTTACGCTGGGTCTGTCGCAACTATGATTTGGGGATGGTTGCTGCTGGCAAGTGATAATGTCATGGCCGATGAATTTGTTGCCGGGCATGTTATTTTCGGTGTTGGGATGATTGCTGCCTGCGTATCAACCGTGGCGGCGTCTTCCGGGCATTTTCTGCTAATTCCCAAAAACGCCTCGGGCAGTAAGAGTGATGGTACGCCGTTGCAGGCTTATTCTTCAACAATCGGTAATGGCTTAATTGCCGTTCCCGTTCTGCTTACTCTCTTTGGTTTCATTTGGTCAGTCGCGCTGTTACGTAGTGCAAATATCACACCACATTATGTTGCTGGTCACGTACTGTTGGGGTTAACGGCAATTTGCGCTTGTCTTATTGGTCTTGTCGCCACTATTGTCCATCAAACGCGGAATACGTTCTCAATGAAAGAGCATTGGCTGTGGTGCTATTGGGTTATTTTACTTGGCTCACTGACGGTTATTCAGGGGATCTACGTTTTAGTCAGTTCTGATGAAAGTGCCAGACTGGCACCCGGCATTATTCTTATTTGTCTGGGAATGATTTGCTACAGTATTTTCTCCAAAGTGTGGTTGTTGGCGCTGGTATGGCGACGCACCTGTTCGTTAGCCAACAGAATACCCATGATTCCGGTATTTACCTGCCTGTTTTGCCTGTTCCTCGCAGCGTTCCTTGCTGAAATTGCGCAAACCGATATGGCTTATTTTATTCCTTCGCGAGTTTTGGTTGGCTTAGGTGCAGTGTGTTTTACACTGTTTTCCATCGTTTCTATATTAGAAGCGGGGTCTGCGAAAAAATAATAGAAAAGGCTTCAGATAAGGCGTCGAGCGTCTTATCTGGACTTTGTTCAGGTAATCCCCCCTGGTTACACCGCGAAAACGAGGGGGGCATTTTGCCTCTTATTCTGCCGCCAAATCCTGCGCACAAGCCCACGCACTGGACCACGCCCACTGGAAGTTATAGCCCCCTAGCCAGCCGGTAACGTCCATCACTTCGCCGATAAAGTACAAGCCCGGAACTTTACGTGCTTCCATCGTTCGTGAAGAGAGTTCATTGGTGTCCACGCCGCCGAGCGTCACTTCGGCGGTGCGATAGCCTTCAGTGCCGTTAGGTTGTACGCGCCAGTCGGTCAATGTGGCAATGAGCGCCTGTTGGTCACGCACGTTGAGCTGTTTTAACGAGACGTCCGGGATTTGCCCGAGTTGTTGTAACCGTTCAACCAACCGTTTCGGCAAATGAACCGCCAGCGTGTTTTTCAGGCTCTGATTCGGATGCGCGTTACGCTGTTCATTAAGAAAAGTGTCCAGGTCGACATCCGGTAGCAGATTGATGCTGACAAATTCACCCGGTTGCCAGTAGCTGGATATCTGCAATACCGCAGGGCCAGACAAACCGCGGTGGGTGAAGAGTAAGTTCTCACGGAACACGGTGCCGTTTTCAGCGGTGATCACCGACGGTACCGCCACGCCCGCCAGCACCTGTAACTCGTCCAGCAACGGTTTATGCAGGGTGAATGGCACCAGGCCTGCGCGCGTCGGCAACACGTTGAGGCCAAATTGTTCGGCAATCTTATAACCAAACGGCGACGCGCCCAGACCCGGCATCGAGAGGCCTCCGGTCGCAATGACCAGTTTATCGCAGCCTACGGTCATGCCGTTCAGTTCAAGCGTGAATCCTGCGTCATCCTTCGTCACGCTCAACACTTCGCTACGTAATCTGAAGGTCACATTGCCCTTCTCGCACTCATCCACCAGCATGTCGACAATCTGCTGAGCGGAGTCATCACAGAAGAGTTGCCCTAACGTTTTCTCGTGCCAGGCGATGCCGTGTTTATTGACCAGATCAATGAAATCCCACTGGGTAAAACGCGCGAGCGCAGACTTACAAAAATGCGGATTCTGGCTCAGATAGGCACCTGGTTCGACATAAAGGTTGGTGAAGTTACAGCGCCCACCACCAGACATGAGGATTTTGCGCCCCGGTTTTTTGCCATTATCGATCAGCAAAACTCTGCGCCCTGCCTGACCTGCCAGCGCAGAACAGAACATACCCGCCGCGCCAGCGCCTATAATAATGGCATCAAACTTTTCCACGTTGCGTTCCTCTTAGAAAAAACGGGCGTGAATTGTAAAGATTCCTCAGTGGTCGCACCAGCATCAATATTACTTAGGGGAAGTATTTGTCTGAATTATATAAGATAATTATTTTTTGAGCGAAATTCATACAGGAGGCAAATCAAAAAAATCTATATTTCACTTTGCCCGCGCCGCGAAAGTCACTGATAATGCGCCGCGTTCATGTCCTCAAAATGGCGTAACGTCCTATGCTACATTTGTTTGCTGGCCTGGATTTGCATACCGGGCTGTTATTATTGCTTGCACTGGCTTTTGTGCTGTTCTACGAAGCCATCAATGGTTTCCATGACACAGCCAACGCCGTGGCAACTGTCATCTATACCCGCGCGATGCGTTCTCAGCTCGCTGTGGTTATGGCGGCAGTGTTCAACTTCCTGGGTGTTTTGCTGGGTGGTCTTAGTGTTGCCTATGCCATTGTGCATATGCTGCCGACGGATCTGCTGCTTAATATGGGATCGTCCCATGGTCTTGCCATGGTGTTCTCTATGTTGCTGGCAGCAATTATCTGGAACCTTGGTACCTGGTACTTTGGTTTACCTGCATCCAGCTCCCATACGCTGATTGGCGCGATCATCGGTATTGGTTTAACCAATGCGTTGATGTCCGGTACGTCAGTGGTGGATGCACTCAATATCCCGAAAGTATTAAGTATTTTCGCATCTCTGATTGTTTCCCCTATTGTCGGCCTGGTGTTTGCTGGCGGTCTGATTTTCTTGCTGCGTCGCTACTGGAGCGGCACCAAGAAACGCGCCCGTATCCACCTGACCCCAGCGGAACGTGAAAAGAAAGACGGCAAGAAAAAGCCGCCGTTCTGGACGCGTATCGCGCTGATCCTTTCCGCTATCGGCGTGGCGTTTTCTCACGGCGCGAACGATGGTCAGAAAGGCATTGGTCTGGTTATGTTGGTTCTGATTGGCGTCGCACCAGCGGGCTTCGTGGTGAATATGAATGCCACTGGCTACGAAATCACCCGTACCCGTGATGCCATCAACAATGTGGAAGCTTACTTTGAGCAGCATCCTGCGCTGCTTAAACAGGCGACCGGTGCCGATCAGTTAGTACCGGCTCCGGAAGCAGGCGCAACACAACCTGCGGAGTTCCATTGCCATCCGTCGAATACCATTAACGCGCTCAACCGCCTGAAAGGCATGCTGACCGCCGATGTGGAAAGCTACGACAAGCTGTCGCTTGACCAACGTAGCCAGATGCGCCGCATTATGCTGTGCGTTTCTGACACTATCGACAAAGTGGTGAAAATGCCTGGCGTCACTGCGGATGATCAGCGTCTGTTGAAGAAACTGAAGTCCGATATGCTGAGCACCATCGAGTATGCTCCGGTGTGGATCATCATGGCGGTCGCGCTGGCGTTAGGTATCGGTACGATGATTGGCTGGCGTCGTGTGGCGACCACTATCGGTGAGAAAATCGGTAAGAAAGGCATGACCTATGCTCAGGGTATGTCTGCTCAGATGACGGCAGCGGTGTCTATCGGTCTGGCGAGTTATACCGGGATGCCGGTTTCCACCACTCACGTACTCTCCTCTTCCGTAGCGGGGACAATGGTGGTTGACGGCGGCGGCTTACAGCGTAAAACCGTAACCAGCATTCTGATGGCCTGGGTGTTTACCCTCCCGGCTGCAGTTCTGCTCTCCGGTGCGCTGTACTGGATCTCCTTGCAGTTCCTGTAATCGCACGCATAAAAACGAGCGGGTCAGTTTACTGGCCCGCTTTTTTTATGCGTTATTACCGTGGCGCTTAATGCCAAATCACCAACGCAATCAGGCTTACCACCACCAGGCCACACAATGCGCTGGTCAGAATAAACTGACGACGCACGCGCTCGCAGCGACGGATAAACTCATCATCGTGATGATCGCGATAACGTTGAGCATAGATATACCAAACGAGACGCACCTGTTTGTTGGGTTGGCCATGTGAGGTAAAAAAGCCCCCTCCATCAACATATTGATAGAGCAATGGATCGCAATTACGCAGTACCACTAACAACGCGCGTAGTGATGAGAAATAGCGCGCCATGTTAACAATGCAAACGACACATAAAGCCCAAAATAATGCGACGGTGCTTATCATACCCCCTCCCCGGCGACCTGCCCGCGGAGTTCCCCTCCGGGGCTACCGCTCCCGATACGCTGCCAATCAGTTAACACCAGGTCCTGGAGAAACCGCTTTTGTGATGACAAACATCCGAGCGGCTCTATAGATAGTGTAGGAGATCAGGTTGTTTTTTTTCCATAAGGTTAACCACTATCAATACATTCATGTAGAAAATTTGATTATCTGATTGGTAAGCAAGGCGGATTGACGGATCATCCAGGTCGCTATAAGGTAAGGATGGTCTTTTCACTGAATCTTTACGGCTGGGTTAGCCCCGCGCACGTAGTTCGCAGGACGCGGGTGACGTAACGGCACAAGAAACGCAAGCTGGCCAGTCATCGACAACTTTATGGAAGGAGTAACACTATGGCTTATAAACACATTCTCATCGCGGTCGATCTCTCCCCGGAAAGCAAAGTTCTGGTAGAGAAAGCAGTCTCTATGGCTCGCCCCTACAATGCGAAAGTTTCTCTGATCCACGTAGATGTAAACTACTCTGACCTATACACCGGACTTATTGATGTAAATCTGGGTGACATGCAGAAACGCATTTCCGAAGAGACTCATCATGCATTGACCGAACTCTCCACCAACGCAGGCTACCCAATCACTGAAACCCTTAGCGGCAGCGGTGATTTGGGTCAGGTTCTGGTTGATGCGATCAAGAAATACGACATGGACCTGGTTGTTTGTGGTCACCACCAGGACTTCTGGAGCAAACTGATGTCTTCCGCGCGTCAGCTGATCAACACCGTTCACGTTGATATGCTGATTGTTCCGCTGCGCGACGAAGAAGAATAATATCTCCCCCACTTGCTCCTGGACGCCCGCTTATGCGGGCGTTCTGCTTTTTGTGTTGTACCCGAATGCGACGTGCGGGTACAAACACGGGAGTGCTCAATCAAGCCGGTGTTCATCTGCGGTCAGAAACTTCAACTACGCATCGAATAATTCAAATTTACCCCACCAAAAAACAGCATTTAACGCCATCATAACTAAAACAATCAGCATGATTATCTGGTTATTTTTTGCTGAGATAGTGCATTAATGCATTCATTGCATCAATATTAAGAATTTTAGACATGTGTAAACTCTTTCGCGCGCAATCACTTACGCGTTCATACTTTTCATGATGGTATTGAAAGGCTAAAAATTATGAATACAACAACACCCACTGGGATGCTGCAACAACCCCGCCCATTCTTCATGATCTTTTTTGTCGAACTATGGGAGCGATTCGGTTACTACGGCGTGCAAGGCGTCCTGGCCGTTTTCTTCGTTAAACAGCTCGGTTTCTCACAAGAACAGGCTTTTGTCACCTTTGGTGCCTTCGCTGCGCTGGTCTATGGCCTTATCTCGATCGGCGGTTATGTTGGCGACCATCTGTTAGGAACTAAACGCACCATTGTCCTTGGGGCAATTGTTCTGGCGATGGGCTACTTCATGACCGGGATGTCGCTACTCAAGCCAGACCTGATATTCATCGCGCTGGGAACAATCGCCGTCGGCAACGGCCTGTTTAAAGCCAACCCGGCAAGCCTACTTTCGAAGTGCTATCCACCGAAAGATCCTCGTCTCGATGGCGCTTTCACCCTGTTCTATATGTCGATCAATATCGGCTCGTTGATTGCGCTGTCGCTAGCACCGGTTATCGCTGACAGATTTGGCTATTCCGTCACCTATAACTTATGCGGAGCAGGATTGATTGTCGCGCTACTGGTTTACATCGCCTGTCGCGGAATGGTGAAAGATATTGGTTCTGAACCAGATTTCCGACCGATGAACTTCAGCAAATTGTTGTACGTGCTGATGGGCAGCGTGGTGATGATTTTCGTTTGCGCATGGCTGATGCACAACGTGGAAGTCGCCAATCTGGTACTGATTGTTCTCTCTATCGTCGTGACCATTATCTTCTTCCGTCAGGCATTCAAGCTGGATAAAACCGGGCGCAATAAGATGTTTGTCGCCTTTGTGCTGATGCTTGAAGCGGTAGTGTTTTACATCCTCTACGCCCAGATGCCAACGTCGCTGAACTTCTTTGCTATCAACAACGTGCATCATGAAATTCTCGGTTTTTCCATCAACCCGGTGAGCTTCCAGGCGCTTAACCCGTTCTGGGTGGTGCTCGCCAGCCCAGTTCTGGCAGGCATTTACACACATCTGGGTAACAAAGGCAAAGACCTCTCCATGCCGATGAAATTTACTCTCGGTATGTTTATGTGCTCGCTGGGCTTTTTGACAGCCGCCGCAGCGGGAATGTGGTTTGCGGATGCCCAGGGGCTGACATCACCATGGTTTATCGTGCTGGTTTACTTATTCCAGAGCTTAGGTGAACTGCTTATTAGCGCCCTGGGCCTGGCAATGATTGCCGCTCTGGTGCCACAACATTTGATGGGCTTTATTCTCGGGATGTGGTTCCTTACGCAGGCTGCCGCGTTCTTGCTGGGCGGCTATGTGGCAACATTTACCGCAGTACCAGACAACATTACCGACCCGCTTGAGACGCTGCCTGTCTATACCAACGTGTTTGGTAAGATTGGTCTGGTTACACTGGCCGTTGCAGTAGTGATGCTGTTGATGGTGCCGTGGCTGAAACGCATGATTGAGACGCCGGAAAGCCATTGATTATTTTGGAAGAAAACAGGGTAGCGATAACGCTACCCTGTTTTACTTTTATGCCGGTGTACCAGCATAAATATCAAAGCGATGCCCTTTGGTGACAACCGCGTTTGGCGTGGCGACATTCGCCAGCGGCGGCGCGTAGTCCGGGCGCTTTACCACCACACGTTTGGTCGCCAGCAGCCGCGCAGGATCCAGCAACCCATCGGCGTCGAGATCCGGCCCCACCAGCGACTGAAACACGCGCATCTCTTTTTTCACCAGCGCGCTTTTCTGCTTATGCGGGAACATCGGATCGAGATAGACCACCTGCGGGCGCGGGGTAATATCAGTCAGCGCCGTCAGGCTGGAGGCGTGGATCAGCTGCAAACGCTCCTGCAACCAGCCGCCGATCTCCGCATCCGTATAACCACGCGCCAGGCCATCGTCGAGCAATGCAGCAACCACTGGATTACGCTCCAGCATCCGTACGCGGCAGCCGACCGAAGCCAGCACAAAGGCATCGCGCCCCAGCCCTGCGGTAGCATCGACGACATCCGGCAGATAATCGCCTTTAATGCCCACCGCTTTCGCCACCGCCTCACCGCGACCACCGCCAAATTTGCGGCGGTGTGCCATCGCCCCGCCAACAAAATCAACGTAAATGCCGCCAAGCTTTGGCTCATCGCGCTTGCGCAGTTCCAGATGCTCCGGCGTTAACACCAGCGCCATCAGGTTGTCTTCATCATGTTCCAGCCCCCAGCGGGCCGCCAGAACAGATAAGGCGCCGTCTCCGGCGCCCGTTTCATCAATTAAGCAGATTTTCACTGAATGATCAGCCCTTAATGCCGTAATGCTCCAGCATCGCATCCAGTTGCGGTTCACGACCACGGAAACGTTTGAACAGATCCATCGGCTCTTCTGAACCACCACGGCTCAGAATATTGTCGAGGAACGACTGCCCGGTTTCACGGTTGAAAATGCCCTCTTCCTCAAAACGCGAGAAGGCATCTGCTGCCAGCACATCGGCCCACAGGTAGCTGTAGTAGCCTGCCGCATAACCACCGGCGAAAATATGGCTGAAAGCGTGCGGGAAACGGCCCCATGACGGAGACGGTACCACGGCAACCAGTTTCTTGATTTCTGCCAGAGTTTCGAGGATTTTCGCTCCCTGATCCGGGCGGAACTCTGCATGGAGGCGGAAATCGAACAGGCCGAACTCCAGCTGACGCAGAATAAACAACGCCGCCTGGTAGTTTTTCGCCGCCAGCATTTTATCCAGCAACTCTTTCGGCAGCGGTTCGCCGGTTTCATAGTGACCGGAGATAAACGCCAGCGCCTCAGGCTCCCAGCACCAGTTTTCCATAAACTGGCTCGGCAGTTCGACCGCGTCCCACGGCACGCCGCTGATCCCGGAAACACCGGCAGTTTCGATGCGGGTCAGCATATGATGCAGGCCGTGACCGAACTCGTGGAACAGGGTGATCACTTCGTCGTGGGTAAACAGCGCCGGTTTGCCATTTACCGGGCGGTTGAAGTTACAGGTCAAATACGCGACCGGTTTTTGCAGCGAACCGTCTGCTTTACGCATCTGGCCTACGCAGTCATCCATCCACGCCCCGCCGCGCTTGTTCTCACGGGCGTACAGATCGAGGTAGAAGCTACCGCGCAGTTCGTTGTTCTCGTCATACAGTTCGAAGAAACGTACATCCGGATGCCAGACATCAACATCTTTACGCTCTTTAGCGGTGATGCCGTAAATACGTTTAACCACTTCAAACAAGCCGTTAACCGCTTTGTTTTCCGGGAAGTACGGACGCAGCTGTTCGTCACTGATGCTGTAAAGATGCTGTTTTTGTTTTTCGCTGTAGTAAGCGATATCCCACGGCTGCAACTCATCGACGCCAAATTCGGCTTTGGCGAAGGCGCGCAGCTGCGCCAGCTCTTTTTCGCCCTGCGGACGCGCGCGTTTTGCCAGATCGGTTAAGAAATCCAGAACCTGCTGCGGGTTTTCTGCCATTTTAGTGGCAAGGGATTTAAAGGCGTAGTTTTCAAAGCCCAGCAGTTGCGCCAGTTCGTGACGCAGAGCGAGGATCTCTTCCATCACCTTGCTGTTGTCCCACTTACCGGCGTTCGGGCCTTGATCGGAGGCGCGAGTGCTGTAAGCGCGATACATCTCTTCACGCAAGACCTGGTTGTCGCAGTAGGTCATTACCGGCAGGTAGCTTGGGATATCCAGCGTCAGCAGGTAGCCTTCCAGTTCTTTCGCTTCGGCCTGGGCTTTTGCCGCAGCCAGCGCGCTTTCTGGCATACCCGCCAGCTCCGCTTCGTCGGTAACGAGTTTGGTCCAGCCCATCGTCGCATCGAGGACGTTGTTGCTGTACTGGTTGCCCAGCTCGGAAAGACGGGTGGCAATTTCGCCATAACGCTGCTGTTTCTCTTTCGGCAGACCGATGCCAGAGAGTTCGAAGTCGCGCAGTGCGTTATCAACCGCTTTTTTCTGCGCCGTGTTCAGCGTGGCGTAATGATCGCCATCGCGCAGATCGCGATACGCTTTATACAGCCCTTCATGTTGCCCTACCCAGGTGCTGTATTCTGACAGCAGCGGCAAGGTTTGTTCGTAGGCTTCGCGCAGCTCCGGGCTATTTTTCACCGAGTTCAGGTGGCTGACCGGGGAGAAGATACGCCCCAGCACATCGTCCACTTCCGCCAGCGGCTGGCAGAGATTTTCCCAGGTGTACGGTGCCCCTTGCGCTACTACGCGCTCCACATTTTCGCGGCAGTCGTTCAGCGCCTTAGTCACGGCTGGAACCACATGTTCCGGGAGAATTTTAGAAAACGGAGGCAATTCAAAGGGAGTCAGTAACGGATTCGTCATAGGTACAGTCCTGGTTAAAGAGGGGAACAAAACGCTCACAGGCGCTTTCGCCGGGTGTGACACAAAGCATCTCATCCGGCGCGTAATGGCAATAGCATGGGGTTAAGTGTAGTGAATTTCAATGAGAAACGTTACGCTTTCGCGGCGGCGGCCTCTTTTCGGTATACTGTCCTGATAGGCTTTTGTGCGCCCCGAATACGGGCCGATTTTTACTTACCGGAACACCTTTACCCATGCTCAGTTATCGCCACAGCTTTCACGCTGGCAACCACGCCGACGTCCTTAAACATACCGTTCAGAGCCTGATCATCGAGTCGCTGAAAGAGAAAGATAAACCGTTTCTCTATCTCGACACCCACGCAGGCGCCGGGCGTTATCAGTTAGGCAGCGAACATGCCGAGCGTACCGGCGAATATCTCGAAGGTATCGCCCATATCTGGCAGCAGGAGGATTTGCCTGCGGAGCTGGAGCCGTACATCAATGTGGTAAAACACTTCAACCGTAGCGGTCAGTTGCGTTACTACCCTGGTTCGCCGTTGATTGCTCGTCAGCTACTGCGCGAACAGGACAGCCTGCAACTGACCGAGCTGCACCCGAGCGATTACCCGTTGCTGCGTTCTGAATTTCAGAAAGACAGCCGTGCGCGCGTGGAAAAAGCCGACGGTTTCCAGCAGCTTAAGGCCAAGCTACCGCCGGTTTCCCGCCGTGGTTTAATCCTTATCGACCCGCCGTATGAAATGAAAACCGACTATCAGGCGGTGGTCCGCGGGATAGCAGAAGGTTACAAACGTTTCGCCACTGGCACTTACGCATTGTGGTATCCAGTAGTGCTGCGCCAGCAAATCAAGCGCATGATCCACGACCTGGAAGCGACCGGCATTCGCAAAATTCTGCAAATTGAACTGGCGGTGCTGCCAGACAGCGATCGCCGTGGCATGACCGCTTCCGGCATGATTGTGATTAACCCACCGTGGAAGCTGGAACAGCAGATGAATAACGTGCTGCCGTGGCTGCACAGCAAACTGGTTCCGGCTGGCACCGGGCACGCCACCGTAAGCTGGATCGTGCCGGAGTAATTGCAGCCATTGCTGGCACCTATTACGTCTCGCGCTACAATCGCAGTAATCAACGATAAGGACACTCTGTCATGACTAAACACTATGATTACATCGCCATCGGCGGCGGCAGCGGCGGTATCGCCTCCATCAACCGCGCGGCTATGTACGGCCAGAAATGCGCGCTGATTGAAGCCAAAGAGCTGGGCGGCACCTGCGTGAACGTCGGCTGCGTGCCGAAAAAAGTGATGTGGCACGCGGCGCAAATCCGTGAAGCGATCCATATGTACGGCCCGGATTATGGTTTCGATACCACTATCAATAAATTCAACTGGGAAACGTTGATCGCCAGCCGTACCGCTTATATCGACCGTATTCATACTTCCTATGAAAACGTGCTCGGTAAAAATAACGTTGATGTAATCAAAGGCTTTGCCCGCTTCGTTGATGCCAAAACGCTAGAGGTAAACGGCGAAACCATCACGGCCGATCATATTCTGATCGCCACCGGCGGTCGTCCGAGCCACCCGGATATTCCAGGCGTGGAATATGGTATTGATTCCGATGGTTTCTTCGCCCTTCCTGCTTTGCCAGAGCGTGTAGCGGTTGTTGGCGCAGGTTACATCGCTGTTGAGCTGGCGGGCGTGATTAACGGCTTGGGCGCGAAAACGCATCTGTTTGTGCGTAAACATGCGCCGCTGCGCAGTTTCGACCCGATGATCTCTGAAACGCTGGTTGAAGTGATGAACGCCGAAGGCCCGCAGCTGCACACCAACGCCATCCCGAAAGCGGTGGTGAAAAATGCCGATGGCAGCCTGACGCTGGAGCTGGAAGATGGTCGCAGTGAAACGGTGGATTGCCTGATTTGGGCGATTGGTCGCGAGCCTGCCAATGACAACATCAACCTGGAAGCCGCTGGCGTAAAAACCAACGAAAAAGGCTATATCGTCGTCGATAAATATCAAAACACCAACGTTGAAGGTATTTACGCGGTAGGCGATAACACGGGTGCAGTGGAACTGACACCGGTGGCAGTTGCAGCGGGTCGCAGTCTCTCTGAACGCCTGTTTAATAACAAGCCGGATGAGCATCTGGATTACAGCAACATTCCGACCGTGGTCTTCAGCCATCCACCGATTGGTACTGTTGGTTTAACGGAACCGCAGGCGCGCGAGCAGTACGGCGACGATCAGGTGAAAGTGTATAAATCCTCTTTCACCGCGATGTATACCGCCGTCACCACTCACCGCCAGCCGTGCCGCATGAAACTGGTATGCGTTGGACCGGAAGAGAAGATTGTCGGTATTCACGGCATTGGCTTTGGTATGGACGAAATGTTGCAGGGCTTCGCGGTGGCGCTGAAGATGGGGGCAACCAAAAAAGACTTCGACAATACCGTCGCCATTCACCCGACGGCGGCAGAAGAGTTCGTGACAATGCGTTAAATGTTAAAGGGCTAAGAGTAGTGTGCTCTTAGCCCTTAATTACGTTTCCGCTATCAGTTCAGAAGCTGAAGCAGAAAGCGGATCAGTTCCAGCAGCGCAATTAACGCCCCAAGAACGATGATTGCTTTATCAATCACCCGTTTTCTCCATGCGATGGAGTGAGAATGCATCCGCTTACTCATCCATTGCCTGTCACGGCGCATGCCCTATTGTTAGATGTGGGCATTCTCACTCCGGCCAGAGCATCAGTTAACGGCACCACCCGTACCACTGATCAGGACTTTGAAAGCGTTTATGCGCATTGCCAGAGTGAAAATGCCTCAGAGCTAACTGGATAATCATACAGTGAAATTAGGCTAAATAACCAGCATAACCTTGCAATGTATCCTTTAAGGTAATAGCATGGAAAAGTTAGATGTGGGCATTCTCACTCCAGTCAGAGCCACCAACTCAGGGCTGAAGAGTAAAAAAACCGACGCAAAGTCGGTTTTTTTACGTCCTGATTCGGACAAGGCTTGGTACGGCAGCGACCCGATGAAAGTATATAAATCCTCTTTCACCAACATGTATAGCAAACTGTCCCTCTGCCAGCTGAAGAAATAGCTAATTCTTGCAATGTTAGCCACTGGCTAATAGTATTGAGCTGTTAGATGATGGCATTCTCACTCCAGCCAGAGCCACCAACTCAGGCTGAAGAGTAAAAAAACCGACGCAAAGTCGGTTTTTTTACGTCCTGATTCAGACCGCCTTTCAAATGAATACCCAACTCAAAATTCACACCTATTACCATCTTCTGCACTTACACATTCATTAATTCATATATGTTTTTGACTTATCCGCTTTGAAGAGAGACACTGCCTGTAACAATCAGGAGCGCAATATGTCATTTATGTTACCCATCCAACTGTTCAAAATTCTTGCCGATGAAACCCGTCTGGGCATCGTTTTACTGCTCAGCGAGCTGGGAGAGTTATGCGTCTGCGATCTCTGCACTGCCCTCGACCAGTCACAGCCCAAGATCTCCCGTCACCTGGCATTGCTGCGTGAAAGCGGACTATTGCTGGACCGCAAGCAAGGAAAGTGGGTTCATTACCGCTTATCGCCGCATATTCCAGCATGGGCAGCGAAAATTATTGAGCAGGCCTGGCGATGTGAGCAAGAAAAGGTTCAGGCGATTGTCCGCAACCTGTCTCGACAAAATTGTTCCGCAGACGGTAATAACATTTGCAGTTAAAAAATTTATCCAAACACATATGGATTTTCGCATGTGTTTTATCCGGGAGGCATTATGTTACTGGCAGGCGCTATCTTTGTCCTGACCATCGTATTGGTTATCTGGCAGCCGAAAGGTTTAGGCATCGGCTGGAGTGCAACGCTCGGCGCAATACTGGCGTTAGCTACGGGCGTGGTTCATCCGGGTGATATTCCGGTGGTGTGGAATATCGTCTGGAACGCGACGGCTGCGTTTATTGCCGTCATTATCATCAGCCTGCTACTGGATGAGTCCGGCTTTTTTGAATGGGCGGCGCTGCACGTCTCACGCTGGGGCAATGGACGCGGTCGCCTGCTGTTTAGCTGGATTGTCCTGCTCGGTGCCGCCGTTGCGGCCCTGTTTGCCAATGATGGCGCGGCGCTTATTTTGACGCCGATTGTCATCGCCATGCTGCTGGCTTTGGGGTTCAGTAAAGGCACTACGCTGGCGTTCGTGATGGCAGCGGGATTCATTGCCGATACCGCCAGCCTGCCACTTATTGTCTCTAACCTGGTGAATATCGTTTCGGCAGATTTCTTTGGTCTTGGCTTTCGCGAATACGCCTCGGTGATGGTGCCGGTGGATATCGCCGCGATACTGGCTACCCTGGTGATGTTGCATCTCTATTTCCGCAAAGATATTCCGCAGAACTACGATATGGCGCTGCTAAAATCTCCCGCAGAAGCGATTAAAGATCCTGCTACGTTCAAAACTGGCTGGGTTGTTTTACTGCTTCTGCTGGTGGGATTTTTCGTTCTGGAACCACTCGGCATTCCGGTAAGCGCCATTGCGGCAGTGGGCGCGCTGATTTTGTTTGCGGTCGCTAAACGCGGTCATGCGATTAATACGGGCAAAGTCCTGCGCGGTGCCCCCTGGCAGATTGTCATCTTCTCGCTCGGCATGTATCTGGTGGTTTATGGCCTACGCAATGCAGGACTAACGGAATATCTTTCTGGCGTACTCAACGTGCTGGCAGATAACGGCCTGTGGGCCGCGACGCTCGGCACCGGATTCCTCACCGCCTTCCTCTCTTCTATTATGAACAATATGCCAACGGTGCTGGTTGGCGCGTTATCCATTGATGGCAGCACGGCATCTGGCGTTATCAAAGAAGCAATGGTTTATGCCAACGTGATTGGCTGCGATTTGGGGCCGAAAATTACCCCGATTGGTAGTCTGGCAACGCTGCTCTGGCTGCACGTACTTTCGCAGAAGAATATGACAATCAGCTGGGGATATTACTTCCGTACAGGAATTATCATGACCCTGCCGGTGCTGTTTGTGACGCTGACCGCGCTGGCGCTACGCCTCTCTTTCACATCGTAATGAGATACTGATATGAGCAACATTACCATTTATCACAACCCGGCCTGCGGCACGTCGCGTAATACGCTGGAGATGATCCGCAACAGCGGCACAGAACCGACCATTATCTATTATCTGGAAACACCGCCGACGCGCGATGAACTGGTCAAACTCATTACCGATATGGGGATTTCGGTACGCGCGCTGCTGCGTAAAAACGTCGAGCCATATGAGGATCTGGGCCTTGCGGAAGATAAATTTACTGACGATCGGTTAATCGACTTTATGCTGCAATATCCCATCCTGATTAATCGCCCGATTGTGGTTACACCGCTGGGAACTCGTCTGTGCCGCCCTTCAGAAGTGGTGCTGGAAATTCTGCCAGATGCGCAACAAGGCGCGTTCACCAAGGAAGATGGTGAGAAAGTGGTTGATGAGGCGGGTAAGCGCCTGAAATAAAGCGGCTACATCCCCCCTTTGGTTGTTAGCAGTGTGCGCTTTGTTTATGTCGGATGCGACGCTGACGTGTCTTATCCGACCTACAAAGTTATGCAAATTCAATTGATTGCATGAAATTTGTAGGCCTGATAAGCGTAGCGCATCAGGCAATTTTGCTATTTACACAGCATTCCTCACGTAAGAATTCAATTATCGCTTCCAGCATTGCATATTGAGAAACACACATCAGCGTTCGGCTTTCACGGTTTTGCTTAACCAGCCCTACGGATACCAGTGCGGAAATATGGTGGCTGAGTGTCGAGCCAGGGATCCCAAGCTGCTTTTGCAAATCACCGACAGGCAAACCTTGTTCCCCAGCTTTAACAAGATGTTTAAAAATGAACAAACGAGTCGGGTGACCTAGCTCTTTCAGCGCTTTAGCGACTTCTTCCAACTGCATGTGACCCCCTCTGTCTGGTTGATATTTCGATAATACCAGAAATATCTTGATCTGGATTTTATTTCGATTATTCTAGAAATATAGATCAAATCAATAAGGGGGGATATGATGAGTTTGCTTGCGAGGCTGCAAGATGCCGCAGAAATGTTTGTGTTTCTCGCCGTCGAGCTTTCTGTGCTGTTTATGGTGATAAGTGCCGGTGTCAGCCTGATAAGACAAAAGGTGCCTGACCATAAAATCCAGCAGATGATGGGGGCAAGAAAAGGGAAAGGCTACCTTCTGGCAGCGCTATTAGGGGCCGTTACCCCTTTCTGTAGTTGCTCAACAATACCCATGTTACGTGGATTGTTATCGGCAAAAGCCGGGTTTGGTCCGACCCTCACTTTTTTATTTGTTTCACCGCTACTTAATCCCATTATTGTCGGACTAATGTGGGTGACCTTTGGCTGGAAAGTCACGTTGTTGTACGCGATTATCGCTGCCGGTGTCTCAGCCCTCGCCAGTATTGTCCTGGATTCTCTGGGATTTGAACGTCATATCATTGCAAATAACAGTTCATCAGCAAGTTGTTGTACTCAGGCCAAAGCTTCGACAGCATATACGCCTGTAAAAGTAAGTGGCTGTAGTTCAGGCGCAAAACCCATCATTAACATACAGAAAATACGAAACGAGCAGAACGTATCAGGGTGCTGTCCTGCTAAGCCCATTGGTAAATCCACAGTAAACTGTTGCAGTACCGAAAATAAGGTAAGTATTAATCCCATAAAATTAGCCATGAACGATGCATTGCAGCAGTTTAAAGACATACTGCCCTATCTTTTGTTAGGCGTTTTAATAGGCTCTTTTATTTATGGTTTTATCCCTTCAGAATGGATTGCCGCTCATGCAGGAGCAGATAATCCTTTCGCCATTCCGCTAAGTGCAATTATAGGTATTCCGCTATATATCCGGGCTGAGGCAGTGATACCGCTTGCATCGGTTCTGATGACGAAAGGAATGGGTCTGGGCGCATTAATGGCCCTGATCATCGGTAGTGCCGGAGCAAGCCTGACAGAAGTGATATTGCTTAAATCAATGTTCAGAATGCCGATGATAATCGCATTTTTGACGGTTATTTTAAGTATGGCTCTCTTGATGGGTTACTTGACTCAAGTGCTATTTTAAAAAATTGTAATATAACGTTATAGATAGAATTATTAGCCCCTAATCAATCTAAGTAGAAAATCATGGATTCGACATCAATTAAAAATCACAAAAATATCAATTAACGAATTGACTAAAAAATTGACACCCCCAAAAACAAGGAAAGGACAATCGTGCTTCTCTGACTTCTTGTCAGAGAAGCAATATATTTTTCTAACAGTCTCGCTCCTTTTTAAATAAAAGGCTTTAACGACTAGTACAACACAATTATAAATAACTTAAATCAAGATTAATTTTTATATTTTAAATATATCTACAGCATCACAAGATCATAATTTAAATACATTACCAGGAGCTGATGTAAAAAACTTTAAACATAGATTGAAAATCGACATCCTGAGTGGTGAAAAACCATACAAAATTATCATCTGAATATGTTATCATCGCGTTGACGATTAACACGCTATAGCCATCAAATAAATAATAGATTTTTTTGTGATTTTAAAATAAACAGCTGGTATTCTATGCCACACATAATAATATCACTCCACAATATTTCCTGCATTGAACTAAACGAAAGTCATATAAATATCAGACAGTTTTTCACTACTATCAGGCATATCACTTAAGAATCAGATGAAAACCATAAAGAAATATCTATTATGGTTTTAACATTTGTTGATAAGGATAGTAACATGAACAAGTCAAAAGGTGCTCTCATCGTTAGCCTTGCATTATTGCTTGCCGCGTGTAGTTCTATTCCACAAAATATCAAAGGTAATAACCAGCCTGATATCCAAAAAAGTTTTGTTGCTGTTCATAACCAACCAAATTTATACGTTGGTCAGCAGGCCCGCTTTGGCGGTAAAGTCATTAACGTCATTAATGGCAAAACCGATACATTGCTAGAAATCGCCGTATTGCCGTTGGATAGCTATGCGAAACCTGACATTGAGGCCAACTATCAAGGGCGACTGCTCGCCAGACAAAGTGGTTTCCTTGACCCAGTAAACTACCGTAACCACTATGTCACCATCCTCGGAACCATTCAGGGCGAACAACCTGGCTTTATCAATAAAGTCCCATATAACTTCCTTGAAGTGAATATGCAGGGGATTCAGGTGTGGCATTTACGAGAAGTGGTGAACACAACCTATAACCTGTGGGATTACGGCTACGGCGCATTCTGGCCAGAACCCGGCTGGGGCGGCGCTCCTTACTATACCGATGCGGTTAGCCAGGTAACGCCAGAACTGGTCAAATAACATTACCTGAAGATGCAGATATTGATGAGATATCTGCATCTTTGAACACATTCAATTAATGTACAGCAAGCTAATTAGTATAATTACAAGTCCTGACCTTTTTATTACCTTTGGCAACCTGATTATAAAGTTAATGTTCGCAAAGGGAGTCGGTTATGTTTCTTATAATTACCAAAGACACCATGTTTTTCACCGCGATGAAAAATATTGTAAGTAAAGGTAATGTCGTTCATATACAGAACGAAGAAGAGATTGACTTAACGTTGCATCAGAATGCCTTAGTGATTATTGATACATTAATGAATAATGTATTCCACTCATCAATGCTCAACAAAATTGAACGCCTGCGGCCTGTTCATGTCATTGTTTTCTCGCCGTTTAATATTAAACGCTGTCTGGGGAAAGTTCCGGTAACCTTTGTGCAGAGAAATATTACGATTATTGACTTCATCGCACTGCTCAATGGCAGTTATTGCTCTGTACCTGAAGCAGACGTGTCACTCTCGCGCAAACAGCATCAGGTTCTGAGCTGCATTGCGAATCAAATGACGACAGAAGATATTCTGGGGAAACTCAAAATATCGCTGAAAACATTCTACTGCCATAAACACAATATTATGATGATCCTCAATCTTAAGCGGATCAATGAGCTGGTACGTCATCAACATATTGATTATCTGGTCTGAAATCTCCAGCTGATATTTATAAAGAGGCCCGGCGACAGCCAGACCTCCGGATAATGACTCGTTATGCAGCAACGCCTTCCTGCGTCAGCGCCGCAATCTGTTTACGCCATTGCGCCTGCTCCTGTTCCCCTTCAGTACGCTGACCATAAAGTTGCGCAATCTGCGTACCATCATGAGCAAACAGTTCCAGGCTGGTTACGTAGCCATCGCTGGTCGGTTTACGGGTAACCCAGGCTTCAGCAATGCTCTCTTCTAATAGATGAAGAGTAAACGTCGGGTTGAAAATATTCAGCCAACCTTTCATTAGCACCACTTTTTCTACCACACCCGTGAAAATCTGTACGCAGCCACGGTTGCCAACAAACACCATGATTTCATTGCCATCCTGCTGTGCAGATTCAAGAATTTGCGCCAACGCACTGCCAGGTACTTTGCAGGCCAAATCGTCTGCCACCAGATTGAACGCCTGCTGACGAGTCAGGTTGTGGCGCTTGAGCAACGTAAAAAACTGATGGACATCCGTCATCGCACGCCACTCTTGTTCTACAACACTGGCATCGACGTCGGTTTGTGCGACAGGCGCATCAACCGTTGTTAACTCAAGCAGCGTATTTTCCTCGACGATAAAGCGTGCCAGAAGCTCATTCCATGCCGCCATATCGGTATTGTCGGTAGTATAAACTTTCAGTAATGCATCGCCCTGATGATCAAAGAACTGAATACTCTGACGTTCACCACGAGCCGTGTTTTCTTTTATATGGAAAACACTGGCCCACTGATTAAGAAACAGTCGCAAATCCAGCGCGCGCGGGTTGAGTATTAATCCGGCATGACCGTTCAAATGCTGGTTTGTGAACGAGCCAACTTGCTCATGGACTGCATATTCATTACGACAAATACATTTGGTTTCACCAACGCTTTCCAGCGCTGCCAGAATTTCACGAATATCGCCGCGCATCCGCCACGCGTCGTGAGTGACGCGCGCAAATGCCAGTTCTGCTTCGCTGATATTCATTAAACCTGCGATGTCACGCGCGTACTTTCCGGGATTTTGTTCTTTTAACTCAAGCCAGCGTGTGTAGTGGTTCATTGTCTCTCTTCCTTCCAGATAAATGCCCCGAAATATCGGGGCTGATGATTACCATTGATAACTCACGAAAATTTTGCCGTTACGTCCATCCTGTGGGATGCCCTGCGGCGACCAGTACTCTTTATCGAAGGCATTGCCCAATACCAGAGTCGTGGTCATGCCTTTGAGCGCCTGCTGCCCTTGATAACTGACGTAGAAATCATTCACGCCGTAGCCAGGTTGTTTGCTGTAGCTGCTGCTGATATGTGTTGAGCGATCGGCAAACGTACCGACCCAACCAACAGAGAAGCCACTGTGAGCGATCGGAATATTCAGGGTGCTGGTAACGGTATCCGGGTTAATGCTGGAGATATATTCCCCGGTATCAGTGTCTTTGCCGCGGGTACGGTTATAGGCCACATCAAGACTAAACAGGTCAGTGGTATATTTCGTCATCACATCCCAGCCCCAGATTTTGGCATTCGGGACGTTATAAGACATGGTTGTCGCCGCCGCGAAATCGACGGTTGTGGAGATGTAATCCTTCGCTTTGGTATCAAAGTAGCTGGCTTTAAATTCCAGGGCATCATTGGACAACATCAGGTCATCAAAACGCAGCCCAAAGCCGTATTCCTGAGTTTCGTTGGTTTCCGGACGTAAATTCGGGTTTGGCACCCAATAGTTGGTATAGAAGCGACCAATCGAGAAGTGCTTAGAATCGTTGTACATTTCGCCCATCGTCGGCGCGCGGAATGCCTGGGCATATGAGCCAAATAACATCAGCCAGTTGGTCGGATTGATAGTCATCCCTGCACGAGACGACCATTTGTCGGCATCAACATCTTTGTAGCCGTCGCTGCTACCGCGATAACTGTCATAGCGGGTTCCGCCAAGCAGGGTAATCGGCAGATCGCGTAAGGTGATCTCATCCTGTAGCCAGCCGGAACTGAAATCAATTTTTGCTTGCGGGAAGCCCGTCGTCGCGCCGCCAGGATGCTGTTCCTGACGATAATACTCACCGCCATACGTCAGCAGGTGAGAGGCAAAACTCTCGGCAAACAGAGTGGAACGGTTCTCCAGTTTGGCACCTTTTGTTGTCTGTTCGCGATACTCACCGGAACTTCCCGTGTTTTGCGCATTAATACGAACTTCCGACCAGTAAACTTTTGCATCAGCATTTAACCAGTCGTTGCCCACTGGAGAGAGTTTATAAGAAAGCTGAGCATCACGTTGAATCGTTGAACGATCAACCATCGGATTACTGCTGTCAGACGCTTCAACGGTCTGCGGATTTTTTGGTTCGCGCGCGTCGTTATTGTAATAACGCACTAATCCGCTCAGAGCCTGGGCAGAATCAATTTGCCAGGTTCCTTTCGCCAGCATGTTATTAATAGCCTCATCATTCGGCGCGGTTTCGCCATTGCTCTGGCGTAAATCACCACGATCGCGACTGGACCAGGCCACAATACCATCCAGATTTTCCGTTCGCCCAAACGCGCTCGCGCCTAATCCCAGGCTATGGTCCCCCGTGCCACCGGTGCCAAAAACGCGAAAACCGCTGCTTTGTCCTTCCTGCAATAAATCTTTTGCATCGACCGTATCGTAGGAGATAACCCCACCCAGCGCGCCACTGCCATACAGTAATGCCGAAGGTCCACGGACAATCTCGACACGTTTGATCAGCGCCGGATCGAGGAAAGTCCCATTCAGGTGTCCGGTATCCGTTCCCTGACGAACGCCATCGACAAGAACCAGCACGCCGCGATGGTCATAACCACGCATATTTACATCCTGACCGTTGGTTCGTCCGGTACCATCAAGGGTAATTCCAGGAACATGACGCAGCAGATCGGTGGCTGAAGTCGCCGTTTGGTTTTCAGGAGCGGAAGTGTCGAGGACGCTGACCATCATTGGTGCTTCGAAGGAACTACGGGCATTCCCCGTTGCCGTAACGGTCATGGTTTCAGTAGCAAAAGCAAACGTTGGCAAGGTGGCAGAAACAGCCAAAGCCAACAAACTCAAGCGCAACGAGGTAAATTGCGGACGTGACATAGCGATTCTCCATGAGGAAAATAAAAAATGCTGGCTACCTGGATTAATACCGGGATGGCTGGCGAAAAATAAATTTATTTACAATTCAAAGCGATAATATTCGCCGGGTGAGTTAACGGGCGTTTATATCCGGTGAAATTGCCTGGTATCCCGGACAATTCGCCCTCTTTGTCAGGCAAAGCGATATGCCGCATCTGGAGTGAAGAGCGCTGTGCGTTATCCCTGCAAAAGCTATAATTTTGTTATCCATATAGTCATATTTTGTTAAATCCAGACGTGATAATGAGAATTATTATCGATCAATTTTTTATGATCAAGCTTTTTTTTAACCGCCATTAACACAATAAACAGGGGGTTATGAAAGCTATCCTGTATCCAGAAAACCATTTTTTTCTTGTGGCATTCCCCCACGACCTCATAACGAAACATTGTCGTTAACCGCGATAATTTTCTCTTCTCTTTGCTCTGCAAGCCGCGATATCTCTGAGATCTCAGCTTTTTCCCGCCCTGAAATTTTGTCGGTAACAAGAACGTTAGCTGACGAAGCATCTTGATAAAAATCAAAAATAAATACGCTTGTAACGCCTTGCGTATTGAATCGACGGTTGTATTTCATATATAACTCAAATGATAATCATGATCATTCTCAATTCGATAAGAGTTCTCATATGATGCCAAGGATCACCAACAGGCCGTATCTTTTTTCCCCACTAACGTTATGTATTTCAGCCGTGGCCTCTGTCGCGAAGACTGCGGTAAAACGAAAAAAATTGTTTACGGCAGTACTGGCTCTTAGCTGGGCTTTTAGCGCAACGGCTGCCGAACGCATTGTGGTCGCTGGAGGATCACTGACGGAGCTAATCTACGCGATGGGTGCTGGCGAGCGCGTGGTGGGTGTCGATGAAACGACATCTTATCCCCCAGAAACCGCCAAACTGCCGCATATTGGCTACTGGAAACAACTCAGCAGCGAAGGCATTTTGTCACTTCGCCCGGATAGCGTAATTACCTGGCAGGATGCAGGACCGCAAATTGTGCTCGACCAGTTGCGGGCGCAAAAGGTCAACGTCGTCACTCTGCCGCGTGTACCAGCCACCCTTGAGCAGATGTACGCCAACATTCGCCAACTGGCAAAAACGTTACAGGTTCCTGAACAAGGCGAGGCGCTGGTGACACAAATCAGCCAACGCCTGGAGCGAGTACAGCAAAGCGTGGCGGCAAAAAAAGCCCCGGTTAAAGCGATGTTTATTCTCTCTGCTGGCGGCAGCGCGCCACAGGTCGCCGGTAAAGGCAGCGTCGCAGACGCCATTCTGTCGCTTGCCGGCGCAGAAAACGTCGCTACCCACCAGCAGTACAAAAGCTACAGCGCGGAATCGCTGATTGCGGCTAACCCTGAAGTGATTGTCGTAACCTCACAAATGGTCGATGGCGATATTAATCGGCTACGTTCTATTGCCGGAATTACCCACACCGCCGCCTGGAAGAACCAGCGCATTATCACCGTTGATCAAAACCTGATTCTGGGAATGGGCCCGCGTATTGCTGATGTCGTTGAGTCTTTACACCAGCAACTTTGGCCGCAATAAACGGATTTAAATCAGACGTATGAACATGAAAAACACCCTGGATCTCACGCCTCATTTTGCTTTAGACGGTGACCAGCCATTTAAAGACAGGCGTGCCATGATGCCGTTTCGTGGGGCCATTCCGGTCGCCAAAGAACAACTGGCACAGACCTGGCAAGAGATGATCAGTCAAACAACCTCACCTCGTAAGCGACTGGTTTATCTTCATATTCCTTTTTGCGCGACACACTGCACGTTTTGCGGTTTTTATCAGAATCGTTTTAATGAAGATGCGTGTGCTCATTATACCGATGCCCTGATTCGAGAAATCGAACAGGAGGCAGACAGCGTATTGCATCAGTCCGCGCCCATCCATGCGGTCTATTTCGGTGGCGGTACGCCTTCCGCACTCTCCGCGCGCGATTTGGCAAGAATCATCACCACACTACGAGAAAAATTACCACTGGCACCCGATTGTGAAATCACCATTGAAGGCCGGGTACTGAATTTTGACGCTGAGCGAATCGACGCTTGCCTTGATGCGGGAGCAAACCGCTTCTCAATTGGTATTCAGTCGTTTAACAGCAAAATCCGCAAGAAAATGGCCCGCACCTCGGATGGTCCAACCGCCATTGCGTTTATGGAAAGCCTGGTCAAACGCGACCGTGCTGCGGTGGTCTGTGACCTGCTGTTTGGCCTGCCAGGTCAGGATGCGCAAACCTGGGGAGAAGATCTGGCTATTGCCCGCGATATCGGTCTTGACGGCGTCGACCTCTATGCGCTCAACGTCCTGCCCAACACGCCACTGGGCAAAGCCGTGGAAAACGGGCGCACTACCGTGCCCTCTCCGGCGGAGCGTCGCGATCTTTACCTGCAAGGGTGTGATTTTATGGACGATGCCGGTTGGCGCTGCATCAGTAACAGCCACTGGGGCCGTACCACACGCGAACGCAATCTCTATAACCTGCTGATAAAACAAGGTGCCGATTGTCTGGCCTTTGGTTCCGGCGCAGGTGGTTCGATTAATGGTTACTCCTGGATGAACGAACGCAATCTGCAGACCTGGCATGAATCCGTCGCGGCAGGCAAAAAACCGCTGATGATGATCATGCGTAACGCCGAACGTAACGCGCACTGGCGTCATACCTTGCAGTCGGGCATTGAAACGGCGCGTGTACCGCTGGACGAACTTACGCCACATGCTGAAAAACTCGCACCATTACTGGCCCAGTGGCACCAAAAAGGCTTAAGCCGCGATGCTTCAACGTGCCTGCGGTTAACCAATGAAGGTCGTTTCTGGGCAAGCAACATTTTGCAGTCTCTTAATGAACTGATTCAGGTACTTAATGCGCCAGCGATTGCGCTTGAAAAACCATAACAGGAGTGATTTATGAGCCATGTCTCGTTACAGGAATTTTTGAAAACGGAGCCAGACGGTACGCTGGAGGCGATCGCCGAACAATACAACACCACGCTGCTGGAGGTAGTGAAAAATCTGCCCTCTCCGACAGTTGTGTCAGGCGATAAATTCGATACTGTCTGGGATACCGTCTGCGAATGGGGCAACGTCACCACGCTGGTGCATACTGCCGATGTGATCCTCGAATTTAGCGGCGAACTGCCTTCGGGTTTCCACCGCCACGGCTATTTCAATCTGCGTGGAAAGCACGGCATGTCCGGGCATATCAAAGCAGAAAACTGCACGCATATTGCCTTAATCGAACGTAAATTTATGGGCATGGACACCGCATCCATTCTCTTTTTCAACAAAGAAGGCAGCGCCATGCTGAAAATCTTCCTCGGCAGGGATGACCATCGTCAGCTCCTGAGTGAACAGGTCAACGCCTTCCATGCTCTGGCAGCATCGTTAAAGGAACACGCCTGATGACACCGTGGCTACTCTTTGGCGCTGGCGGAAAGGGTGTGGGCGCCAGAACGCTTGAACTGGCGCTGGCAGAACAACGTCCGGTCGTCGCTGTCGTTCGCCGTGCAGACGCTGCGGCTCAACTGGCGCAACAAGGTGTGCAGGTTTTTACTGGCGACGCTTGTGACGCCAGCGTTGTCGCAGCCGCCTGCCGCGCGGCTGGTCCGCAAGCACTTATCATCTCAACAATGGGCGGCGCACAGGATTATCTGGCCCACAGAACGGTGATTGATGAGGCCGAAAAGGCAGGCATCAGTCGCATGATTCTGGTGACTTCTTTGGGATGCGGCGATAGTTGGCCGTTCTTATCGGATCGGGCAAAAGCCGCGTTTGGTCAGGCGGTGCGCGAAAAGACACTGGCGGAAAGCTGGCTGCAAACCAGCCAGCTAGACTACGCCATTCTCCGCCCTGGCGGTCTGCTTGACGGCGCAGCAACAGGCAAAGCACAACGGATACAAAATCAGGAGTGTCATGGTTTTGTCCGCCGTGCCGATGTCGCCGCACACATTCATGAACTGGCAAACGCGCCAGCACTCAACAAGCAGATCTACAGTCTGATTGAACCTGACCTGAAACCGGCGTAATCCCATGCGGCGCAGACTCTCCGCGCCGCAACGTCATAACGGAGTTTTGCGTGCTCAAGGATTCATTTTCATCCGCCAGTGTCTTTATGGGGCTATCACTATTATTGCTTGCCCTGGTGCTGTTCGGTGCCAGTCAGGGCGCGTTAAAAATCAGCTTTAGCGCCCTTCTTGATGAGGAATACCGCGATATCTGGCTAAATATTCGCCTGCCGCGCGTTTTACTGGCCGTGCTGGTAGGCGCCGCGTTGGCAACCGCTGGGGTGATTATGCAGGGGCTTTTCCGCAACCCCATGGCTGACCCAGGATTACTCGGCGTCAGTAGCGGTTCGGCATTAATGGTTGGCGTTGCTATTGTGCTGCCCTTTTCCTTCCCCGTGGTGCTGGTGCTTTATGAACAAATGGTGTTTGCCATCGCCGGAAGTTTAGTGGTCTGCACCATCATTTTTCTCATCACGCAGCGCCATCGCGATGGCAGCATGATGCAATTGTTACTCGCCGGGATCGCCATCAATGCCCTGTGCGGCGCAGCGATCGGCATACTGAGCTATATAAGCGATGAGCAACAGCTACGACAACTCACGTTGTGGATGATGGGCAATCTCGGTCAGGCACAATGGCCAACGTTATTGGTTGCCAGCTCCTTCATTCTGCCCGCCATTATGGCAACAACGTGTCTCGCCGGAACGCTGAATTTGCTGCAACTTGGTGATGAAGAAGCCCATTACCTCGGCGTGAACGTAAAGCGTAAACGCCAACAATTACTGTTGATTAGCTCACTGCTCGTTGGCGCTGCCGTATCGGTAAGCGGCATTATCGGCTTTATTGGCCTGGTGATCCCGCATCTGATTCGCATGACTACCGGAGCAAATCATCGCTGGCTAATTCCTTGCTCTGCCCTTGCCGGAGCCTGCTTATTACTGATGGCAGACACGCTTGCCCGCACACTGGTACAGCCAGCAGAAATGCCTGTCGGATTACTAACCAGCCTGCTTGGCGGCCCGTATTTCATGTGGTTGATTCTGCGCAACCGGAGGACCGCATGATTAGCGCCCGGAACCTGGTTTATAGCCTTCATGGGCGACGCCTGACTGACAATGTCTCGCTGACTTTTCCCGGCGGGGAAATTGTTGCCATTCTCGGCCCTAATGGTGCGGGAAAATCCACGTTGCTTCGCCAACTCACCGGCTATCTTCAACCTGATAGCGGCGAATGCCGGTTATTTAATAAGCCATTAAATGAATGGTCAATTACCGAACTGGCGAAACACCGGGCCGTGATGCGTCAGAATAGCCATATGGCGTTCCCATTCAGCGTACAAGAAGTGATCCAGATGGGGCGCCATCCGCATCGTACCGGTAATCAGGGGGATGAAACGGCACAGATAATGGCGCTATGCGACTGTCAGGCGTTAGCAAACCGCGACTATCGGCAATTATCCGGCGGTGAACAACAGCGTGTGCAATTAGCGCGCCTGCTGGTACAACTTTGGGAAGCAATACCCTCGCCGAAATGGTTATTTCTTGATGAACCAACGTCGGCGCTGGATATTCACCATCAGCAGCATCTGTTTCGTTTATTACGTCAGTTAGTTCGCGAACGGCAATTCAACGTCTGCTGTGTATTGCACGATCTTAATCTTGCCGCCCGCTATGCCGACCGTGTTGTATTGATGCAAAAAGGAAAGGTTATCGCCAATGGTAAACCGCAGGACGTGTTGACACAGCAGGCGCTGACTATGCTCTACGGCGCGGATATTACTGTATTAAACGCCCCTGCCAATCATTCTCCGCTGATTGTCCTCGATAGTTAAATACGACGGGAGTACCGGGTGTACTCCCGTCGATATCATTAATATTCACATTAGCTGATTGAAACACCTTTCACACCCGTCATGTCTTTTAGCGACTTTAATAAGTCTTCAATCGACGTCGCCGCATGAAGCTGAATATCAATAGCAACCACGTCATGATCTTCATTTTCTTGCAACGAAACTAAATCAGTTTTTATTTTTTGTTGTTTAAACCAGTCGAGCATCGACAGCGTATTACCGTTCACCAACGTCAGCTGTAAATGGTAATTCTTGTTCATCAGCCGGAAAGTTAATTGATGGAAGACTTCCAGTACCAACAAGGTCATTACAGAACCGTAAATCCCCAGCTCATACATGCCGCTACCAATCACCATACCGATTGCAGCTGTTACCCAGATATCCGCAGCGGTGGTGAGGCCGACAATATTTTGATTACGGACGAGGATATTACCCGCGCCTATAAAACCGACGCCAGTGACAACCTGAGCGGCAATACGGCTGGGATCAAGCCCGACGTGATCCAGCGCCAGCACATCAGCGAAACCATATTTCGACACAATCATAAACAGGGCGCTACCCATACCGATTAAGACATGTGTACGAAGCCCTGCCCCTTTGCCGCGGATTTGCCTTTCCATGCCAATAGCACCACAGGCAATAGCAGCCAGGATTAGACGAATAATAAATTCTGCAGTCATATAAAAATGCAAAAAGGAGCAGCAAGATGGCTCAACTTGCTACTCCTTTTTGCTTTATTCCTGTTAATTCGGCAGGACATTTGCCAATTTATCTTTGAAGGTATACAAATTTTTCTGCGGATTTTTCTTACAATATTCAATCACTTTAGGAATCTGAGTCAGATCAGTTTCATTTAAGGTTACAGTATCACCGCCTTTGTAAACCGTTTCCTCATGCAGCATCCACCATGCAACCGGTGTCATCGCTTTTGGATTCAGGTCAATAAATTCCTGACAAGTCATATCTTTAGCAGATTCATTAGCAGCCAGTGCAGATTGTGCATTAACCAGTGAAAGTGCCGCTACAGCGCCAACGAAAATCATGGCTTTACGTAGAGATGAAATATTCATTTTACAACCCATTCAACAAATAAAATATATATGAACAGGAGGATTATCTGCTTTTAACGCGAGGTATTCCTGCCTGTTCAATATTCAAGGAAATACGATGCAACGCATTCCATGAATTACATATCTTTCTTAATCTTGTCCCATTCGCCTTTAACTTTATCTTTAAAGCTGGCTTGTTTATCCTGAGTACAAGCCTGAACGATAGCTGGGGTTACGGTTGCAATGCCCTGAACATCCATAACCGCATCTTCTGGTTTATCTTTGTTATTCAGTGCTTCAGCAAAACCGACTGCAGTCGGCTGGAAGGATTCGTCCACAGCCAGGAAATCTTCACAGGTCCAGGAGTTGACAGGTTTTTTATTGTCAGCTGCTTTTTGTGCATCCGCGGCATTGCTCACAACTGGCAGAAGAAGCAGGCCACCAAGAATTACACCTAATACTTTTTTCATCGTAATATCCTCAACTATAAAGTGAAAGAGCCGTCACGAATCAATTTCGACATTGAGGTTATAACCTGTTTTTTTGGGTATGTCATGTTGAGATAAAATATCAAAATCAGATATTTTTATTTAAATACAACAAGTTACATTGGCATCAGACACATTAATTAGGAAATTTTTATTAAATCACATGCATTCCTGGATGCATTTTTGGCATAGATTGATAGTAGGGATTTTTCTTCTTAAATTTATAGGGTGGTTCTATGTTATATATAGATAAGGCAACAATTTTGAAATTTGATCTGGATATGCTTAAGAAGCATCGGAGAGCAATCCAGTTTATTGCTGTACTGCTGTTTATTGTCGGTTTGCTGTGTATAAGCTTCCCGTTTGTCTCTGGCGATATCCTTAGCACAGTCGTTGGCGCATTATTAATCTGCTCAGGCATTGCGCTTATTGTCGGTTTATTCAGCAACCGGAGTCATAATTTCTGGCCTGTATTATCCGGCTTCCTTGTCGCTGTCGCCTATTTGTTGATCGGCTATTTCTTCATCCGCGCACCAGAACTGGGAATTTTTGCTATTGCGGCGTTTATCGCTGGCTTGTTTTGTGTCGCTGGGGTTATTCGCTTGATGAGCTGGTATCGCCAGCGTTCAATGAAAGGCAGCTGGCTACAACTAGTCATTGGTATCCTGGATATCATCATTGCATGGATATTCCTGGGTGCAACGCCAATGGTTTCTGTAACACTAGTTTCTACACTGGTGGGGATAGAACTAATATTCAGCGCTGCCAGCTTGTTTAGCTTCGCTAGTTTATTCGTTAAAAAATAATCAATATCAGACCGTCGGCACAGTATTTCCCACACCGCCTCATAATCACTTATGGTGACTATGAGGCATATAACACTCCCGCTTCATATCGCCACCATGGCAAAACATAAACCATCGTTGAAATAATTACCGTGCGACTCATTAAACAACTCGCTGAAACCTTTATGGTTTTATAAATTTCACAGCAAATTAGCCATTTCAAACATTATCATGGCTGATATTTTCTGTAGTCAGGTTTAATGTTTAAAAGTGCTGTGGGAAAATGAAATCAAGGTTTGGCAAGCATTGGCTCAATAAGAAGGTAATTAATGCAGTTAATGTTAATTTTCCCCAAAAATTAAAAAGAAAGCTGGCAAATCCAATTGCCAGCTTAAGTAGAAACAAGGAGACTCGATATTTAAATCGGATTACTTTTTTATTTTAGTTTTATCATTCAGAAATCACAAACTTTAAATTGATAACTTATTCTTGGTAAAAATATGGGAGTTGTTAATTTCATGTTAGCACTAACAAATTTATAACACCCAGGAATGTTACCTAGGATCAATATATGGAGTGCGTGATGGATAAATCTCAAGTTTTGATTAGTGTTAATAGACGTATTAGTTCACGAAGGGCAACGTTCTTATAGGCGTTTACTATATTGAACAACGAATTCGGACATGGATGTAAATAATGAAAAGGATGACATGTTCGAAACAATAACGGCTAAGGAGCAAGTTATGATTTTTCTCATGACGAAGGATTCTTTTCTTTTACAGGGCTTTTTGCAGTTGAAAGATAATCACGAAATGATAAAAATCAATTCCCTGTCAGAGATAAAAAGCATAGGTAACAAACCATTCAAGGTGATCATTGATACCTATCATAATCATATCCTTGATGAAGAAGCGATTAAGTTTCTTGAGAAGTTAGATGCTGAAAGAATCATTGTTCTGGCACCTTACCACATCAGCAAACTTAAAAGTCAGTCGCCTATCTTTTTTATCAGCCGTAAAGAAAGCATTAAAAATCTGATTGATATTACTTATGGAAAACACTTGCCTCATAAGAATTCTCAATTATGTTTCTCGCATAATCAATTCAAAATTATGCAATTAATCCTGAAGAACAAAAATGAAAGTAATATCACGTCAACACTGAAAATTTCGCAGCAGACATTAAAGATCCAGAAATTCAATATTATGTACAAGCTGAAACTTAGACGTATGAGCGACATCGTGACTCTGGGGATCTCTTCTTATTTTTAAGAAGGCGTTGATGTGGCCCAGCGATAAGTGCCTGAAATTGACGGCTGGCATGACGAGGGATGCAAATGCTGACTCCATTACTCCCGGTGATAACCAAAGGAGAAGCAAAAACGAACTTATTCCCCTGGTTTATGTATCCACCAGTAGAAACATTCGTTGCCCGGACGCAGGCAGAGACTGTCAGCAGAACGGCAACATTTTTTTTGCCATCTAAATCGCCACATTGGTCACTCGGCCTGCATGCGCCATCACAGGCATACATCCCCATGGCTTGCACTATGCCGCAGGTCTGTAAATCCCTCATGCCTCTCCCCGCACACATTCAAAAAATCCGTAATTTTTCACGAATTTTCAGGGAATAAAATGAACAGAAAAAGAAAACTGTTAATACCGTTGTTATTCTGCGGCGTAATACTCACCGCATGCGACGACAAATCAGCGCAAAATGCTGCCGCCATGACGCCAGAAGTGGGCGTGGTGACGCTCTCCCCCGGCTCAATCAATGTCATGAGCGAATTGCCCGGCAGAACTGTTCCTTATGAAGTTGCTGAGATTCGCCCGCAGGTGGGTGGCATCATCATTAAGCGCAATTTTATCGAAGGCGATAAAGTTAACCAGGGCGATTCGTTGTATCAGATTGACCCTGCGCCCTTGCAGGCAGAGCTGAACTCAGCCAAAGGTTCGCTGGCGAAAGCCCTCTCTACCGCCAGCAATGCCCGCATTACCTTTAATCGCCAGGCATCGTTGCTAAAAACCAACTACGTCAGCCGTCAGGATTACGACACCGCGCGCACCCAGCTGAATGAGGCAGAAGCCAATGTCACCGTTGCTAAAGCGGCTGTTGAGCAGGCGACGATCAATCTGCAATACGCAAACGTCACCTCGCCCATTACAGGCGTCAGTGGGAAATCATCAGTGACCGTCGGCGCACTCGTTACTGCTAATCAGGCAGATTCGCTGGTTACGGTGCAGCGTCTGGACCCGATTTATGTCGATCTCACGCAGTCGGTACAAGATTTTTTGCGCATGAAAGAAGAGGTCGCCAGTGGGCAAATCAAACAGGTTCAGGGCAGTACGCCAGTTCAGCTCAATCTGGAAAATGGCAAACGTTACAGCCAGAGCGGTACGCTGAAATTCTCTGACCCGACGGTGGATGAAACTACCGGCTCGGTCACGTTGCGCGCGATTTTCCCCAATCCAAATGGTGACTTACTGCCAGGCATGTACGTCACAGCATTAGTGGATGAAGGTAGTCGCCAGAATGTGTTACTGGTGCCGCAGGAAGGCGTTACTCACAACGCTCAGGGCAAAGCAACGGCGCTCATTCTTGATAAAGATGATGTCGTGCAGTTACGCGAAATTGACGCTACCAAAGCCATCGGCAACCAGTGGGTTGTTACCTCTGGCTTGCAAGCTGGCGATCGGGTGATCGTTTCCGGTTTGCAACGCATTCGCCCAGGTATCAAAGCACGCGCAATTTCCTCCAGCCAGGAAAACGCCAGCACCGAATCGAAACAATAACGTTGCAGGCTTAAGGGGACTTTCATGGCTAACTATTTTATTGATCGCCCGGTTTTTGCCTGGGTACTTGCCATTATTTTGATGCTCGCAGGCGGGCTGGCGATCATGAACTTACCGGTGGCGCAATATCCGCAGATTGCACCACCGACCATCACCGTGAGCGCCACCTATCCGGGTGCTGATGCGCAAACGGTAGAAGATTCAGTCACTCAGGTGATTGAGCAAAATATGAATGGACTTGATGGCTTAATGTATATGTCATCAACCAGTGATGCGGCGGGTAATGCGTCCATCACACTGACCTTTGAGACAGGAACGTCGCCCGATATTGCGCAGGTTCAGGTGCAGAATAAACTGCAACTTGCTATGCCATCACTCCCCGAAGCAGTACAGCAACAAGGGATTAGCGTCAATAAGTCGAGCAGCAATATCCTGATGGTGGCAGCGTTTATCTCTGAAAACGGCAGCCTCAACCAGTACGACATTGCGGACTATGTGGCTTCTAATATTAAAGACCCATTAAGTCGTACCGCAGGTGTCGGTAGCGTGCAGCTCTTTGGTTCAGAGTACGCCATGCGTATCTGGCTGGACCCGCAAAAACTCAATAAATACAACCTTGTTCCTGCCGATGTTATTTCCCAAATCAAGGTACAGAACAACCAGATTTCCGGCGGTCAACTGGGCGGAATGCCACAGGCGGCAGACCAACAACTGAACGCCTCGATCATTGTGCAGACACGTCTGCAAACACCGGAAGAATTTGGCAAAATCTTGCTGAAAGTTCAGCAAGATGGTTCACAAGTGCTGCTGCGCGACGTTGCCCGCGTCGAGTTGGGAGCGGAAGATTATTCCACCGTAGCGCGCTATAACGGCAAACCTGCCGCCGGGATCGCTATCAAACTGGCTACAGGAGCAAACGCGCTCGATACCTCCCGGGCGGTAAAAGAGGAGCTCAACCGTTTATCGGCCTATTTCCCCGCCAGCCTGAAGACGGTTTATCCTTACGACACGACACCATTTATTAAAATTTCAATCCAGGAAGTTTTCAAAACGCTGGTTGAGGCCATCATCCTCGTCTTCCTGGTCATGTATCTGTTTTTACAAAACATTCGCGCTACGATCATCCCGACTATTGCCGTACCGGTCGTTATTCTCGGCACGTTCGCGATTTTGTCGGCGGTCGGTTTTACCATCAACACCCTCACCATGTTCGGGATGGTGTTAGCTATAGGGTTGTTGGTGGATGACGCCATCGTGGTGGTAGAAAACGTCGAGCGCGTGATAGCAGAAGATAAGCTGCCGCCGAAGGAAGCGACGCATAAATCAATGGGGCAAATCCAACGTGCGCTGGTCGGGATTGCCGTTGTGCTTTCCGCGGTGTTTATGCCAATGGCCTTTATGAGCGGCGCGACCGGGGAAATTTACCGTCAGTTCTCCATTACGCTGATCTCCTCCATGTTGCTTTCGGTGTTTGTGGCGATGAGTCTAACGCCTGCCCTTTGCGCCACCATTTTGAAAGCCGTTCCAGAAGGCGGTCACAAACAGAATGCGTTGTTTGTGCGATTTAACCATCTGTTTGAAAAATCAACTCAACACTATACCGACAGTACCCGCTCACTGCTGCGCTGCACGGGTCGTTATATGGTGGTTTACCTGCTGATTTGTGCCGGGATGGCGGTGCTGTTTCTGCGTACACCGACCTCCTTCTTGCCAGAAGAGGATCAGGGGGTATTTATGACCACTGCACAGCTACCATCAGGTTCCACGATGGTTAACACCACTAAAGTGCTGCAGCAGGTGACCGATTACTATCTGACAAAAGAGAAAAATAATGTTCAGTCGGTGTTTACCGTTGGCGGCTTTGGTTTCAGCGGCCAGGGGCAAAACAACGGTCTGGCGTTTATCAGCCTGAAGCCGTGGTCTGAACGCGTCGGCGAAGAAAATTCGGTGACCGCGATTATTCAGCGGGCGATGGTGGCTCTTAGCCGCATCAATAAAGCCGTTATTTTCCCGTTCAACTTACCGGCGGTAGCAGAACTGGGGACAGCGTCAGGTTTTGATATGGAACTACTGGACAACGGTAACCTGGGACATGAAAAGCTGACCCAGGCGAGAAATGAGTTGCTGTCTCTGGCAGCGCAATCGCCTGACCAGGTCACCGGGGTACGCCCGAACGGCCTGGAAGATACACCGATGTTCAAAGTCAACGTCAACGCTGCGAAAGCTGAGGCGATGGGCGTGGAGTTGTCCGATATCAACCAGACCATTTCCACCGCTTTCGGTAGTAGCTACGTGAACGACTTCCTTAACCAGGGACGAGTGAAAAAAGTGTATGTCCAGGCAGGAACACCGTTCCGCATGCTGCCAGACAATATAAACCAATGGTATGTGCGCAACGCCTCCGGCACGATGGCGCCGCTTTCTGCTTATTCTTCAACAGAATGGACCTACGGCTCACCACGTCTGGAACGCTACAACGGTATTCCAGCAATGGAGATTTTAGGTGAAGCGACGGCAGGAAAAAGTACGGGTGACGCAATGAAATTTATGGCGGATCTGGTCGCAAAACTTCCGACTGGCGTTGGCTATTCATGGACCGGACTGTCATATCAGGAAGCGTTATCTTCCAACCAGGCCCCGGCACTATATGCCATCTCGCTGGTCGTGGTGTTCCTTGCCCTCGCCGCACTTTATGAAAGCTGGTCGATTCCATTCTCGGTAATGCTGGTCGTACCGCTTGGGGTAATTGGCGCGTTACTGGCTACAGATCTGCGCGGGTTAAGCAATGACGTCTACTTCCAGGTTGGTCTGCTGACCACCATTGGGCTTTCCGCCAAGAACGCCATCCTGATTGTCGAGTTTGCGGTTGAGATGATGCAAAAAGAAGGGAAGACACCGATGGAAGCGATTATCGAAGCGGCACGGATGCGCTTACGCCCAATCCTGATGACCTCTCTGGCCTTTATTCTCGGCGTACTGCCGCTGGTTATCAGTCATGGCGCAGGCTCCGGTGCGCAAAACGCAGTAGGTACAGGCGTTATGGGGGGGATGTTTGCAGCAACGGTGCTGGCGATTTACTTCGTTCCGGTCTTTTTCGTTGTGGTGGAACATCTCTTTGCCCGCTTTAAAAAAGCGTAACGCGTAAACGAGAGTAAGGTTGAACGTGAGGGTTCAGCCTTACTCTTTCCCGCTAACCACTCGCCACTCAACAGCCAGCTTACTGCCAGGAACATCAGACTCAGTAAACAGCATTGAAAGTAGAACCCGCTCCAACCGTTGGTTATCAATTTAAACAACACGACACTGACCAGAATTCCCGTAATTGTATGAATTGCAAACTTAATAATCCTGAACATGCCGCGTCTTTTCCTCCTGAAAATACGTTTAGTGTTTTGCAAACTGCGAAAGCAAACTTGCCGGTGACCCGGCAGAGTTAATGAGGAAAGATTTTCACATGAAGTGTGAGGGAGATCCTGACCGACTTTCGAATGAGAAATCCAGTCAGTTAAAGGTCCCAGTTGACTGTTGCGCAAACTGGTGCGGTGTTACGCCATAGTACTGGCGGAAAGTATTAATAAAGTACGACGTACTGCTATAGCCACATTTTTCTGCGACCATCGGCAGCGGGATTTGTCGTAACTCGAGTAATCGTCTGGCCATCGACATTCGCGAGGCCAACAATATTTTACTGAAGCAAGTATTTTCATCCTGCAATTTTTTCTTGATTAGGCTTTCACTGGTATACATTTTTTCGGCGATATCACGCAGATACCAACGTTTGGCTATATCACAGCTAATAATGCGTTCAACTTTACCTGAAACAGTACTAATGCTATTAAAAAGGAAGGGAATAAGTTCTTTATTTCGTGAAAACATCGAAAGACAGGAAAAGTAAAGCATATTACTTAATGTTCTGGACGCAATATCTTCTTGAGCAAAACTATCAAATATCGCAGTGACCAGCGGCATTGGTGGTGTTGGGTTAACTAGCAACCGTTTTTTACCATGCAGCCCTAAACACCGACCCGAAAGACGGACATTGTGCAAATAATGGCTAATGATCCTTTCATCGATATCTAGTCTGCGGGCATGGGATTCATCAAAAGGAAAATTCTCCACCATATATTTATCCATCAAAAGAATACTCTCTTTTTGCAAATAGAGTTTTTGCTGCTCATGATAAATATCAAATGAACGGCGGGTGAGGATCACTGAGCAAACGTGTGTCATGACAAGCCCTTATATTCCATTACTACAACCATTACAATTTCAGTATACAAATGAAATGATGTATGACTCCTGTAAAAATCCAAAACTGCCAAAATTGGTAGGACCAAAAAGTAATCACATACATAAGCGCATATATCAGTTAAGCCATAAAAAGTAAATGCATGCGTGATATATCTTAAATTTGTGTATAGCTTATGTTTATAAAAAATTGGCTGATCTTATCTCCAGCAAAAGTTATATTTAACCCACTGAGAGCACAAAGTTTCCCGTGCCAACATGGAGTGTTATAACGGCTTATTAGTCTGGAGACGGCAGACTATCCTCTTCCCGGTCCCCTATGCCGGGTTTTTTTTATCTTCAAAAAGCAATTATAACCTTACTATCCTTTCAGGGTGACAACACTTTCCTGCTAAACAAATGTCCATCATCAGAGGGTTATCACCCCCTCTTTCAGCTATTCGTTCATGATACTCAGTCGGTGTCATGCCATAATAATTGCGAAAAACATAAATAAAATACGATACACTGTTATAGCCACACAACACGGCCACTCGCTTTATAGAAAAGCCATGTATTACAATGAGTTGTAACGCGCGTCGCATTCTACATTCGGTAAGCAGTTGCGAATAAGACGTCTCTTCTTCACGCAATTTTTTCTTTAACAAACTTGGACTCATCAATAACTCGCTGGCTATTTTCGCCAATGACCATTCATGAGCAATATTACGGTTAATGACCGTACAAACCCGAGTTCGCATATTGGGCTGTAGGATATTCATGAGTAGCGCTATAAACTGTTCATCTTCAAGAAAAACCGACAATATTGCGAATATTAATGCCCTGTTACGTAAAATCTCACCATAGCGGAGATTTTTACTCTGTGAAAGCTGTACAACTTCCTGAAAAACAGGGATATCTCGGGTACAGTGATGCACGATTAACGAAGGAACTTTTTTACAGGCATGAAGAGTTAATGCCTCCTCCTTGAGCATTGGGAGAAATAATGAAAGTGTTTCCTTCGTGACAAAGACGACGTTCTCTGCACAGTTATCAACTAAAATCTGGTTTGCATCCGCAAAAACCAAATCACCACCGTTAAAACAGCGATATTCACCATTCTGCATGGTAAGAATATATTTATGCTTTGCGTACGCAATTAAACAAGTTCCATGTAGTGATTGCATCATTAATACACTATAACAGAAACATATTATTGTATTTAATGTAGCACGCTAACACCCTAAGTCAAATCGCGATTTAAACAAAGCTTAAACGAAAAAAAATAATAGCATCCTAAGTGGTTAGAAGCATTGTTCCAGGTCACTTATTTTTCAATCTATTAGAGCAAAAATAAGCAATAATAACGGATATGAATAATAGCTGATGCATCCTATTGTAATTTGTACAAGATTTAATTTACATTGCAAATTATTCAATTATATGAATTTCCCAAAAAACAAAAAAATGATCAGAATTAGCATCCTGATCATTACGCCACTACTCTTATTTATAGGATATATTTCTTTACCGTGAATGAATTACACCCGCATGCTCCTGGCATGCAGGTGACATTCGGTTATCAGGTATGTTTAAAGCTGTTCTGCTGGGCAATACCCTGCAGTTTCGGGTGATCGCTGAGGTATTTCAGGGAGGCTTTGTAGTCTTCCAGTAACAGTTCAGCGAAGTCCATTTCGAAGCCACGGCGGCACATAATGCGCATTACCACGATGTCGGTGGCTTCACCGCCGAGGGTAAATGCCGGAACCTGCCAGCCGCGCAGACGCAGACGTTCAGAGAGGTCATACAGGGTATATCCTGGATTTTCCCCGTCTTTCAGTTTGAAGCACACCGCCGGGATACCTTCATCCGGGCGACCCGTACAGATAAACTCATACGGCCCCAGTTTGGCGATTTCATCCGCCAGATAAGCAGCAACCTGGTAAGAGGCGTTCTGTACTTTGGTATAGCCTTCACGACCGAGGCGCAGGAATTCATAGTACTGGGCAATCACCTGACCTGCCGGACGGGAGAAGTTGATGGCGAAAGTACCAATCTGACCGCCGAGATAGTCAACGTTGAATACCAGTTCTTTCGGCAGCGCTTCTTCATCACGCCAGATAACCCAGCCGCAGCCCAGCGGAGCCAGACCGAATTTATGGCCTGAAGCACTGATCGATTTCACGCGCGGCAGGCGGAAGTCCCAGACGATATCTGGCGCCACGAACGGCGCAAGGAAACCACCGCTGGCGGCGTCAATGTGCATGTCGATGTCGATACCAGTGTCGGCCTGGAATTTATCCAGTGCATCGTGCAGCGGTTGCGGGAACTCATAGTTACCGGTATAGGTCACGCCGAAAGTCGGCACCACGCCGATGGTGTTTTCGTCGCAGGCCTCAATCATGCGTTTCGGGTCCATGAATAGCTGGCCGGGGCGCATAGGGATCTCACGCAGCTCGACATCCCAGTAGCGGGCAAATTTATGCCAGCAGATTTGTACCGGACCGCAGACCAGGTT